>NZ_JAYGHN010000022.1:0-108212 GCF_034931845.1 Calothrix sp. UHCC 0171 | reverse complement strand
CTTGCCAAGCATGAAAGGCTGACACGGAGAGACGGGGACGCGGGGACGCGGGGAATAATAAATGACTAATGACTCTTTCAAGTCAGGAGGGTAAGGAGAGGTGTAAATTTTTTCCAGAATTTTCTGAACAGCAATAATCTTCTAATTAGACAGCAACAATCTTCTATACAGCAATACACATGATTCTATATGGTTATTTGAAAGTGTGAAAGTCCCTATCAAATTTCGGTTAGTGGTGTTCAGCCCTTACTAGTTTCCCATTGCTTACTGCCGCGATGCGATTAACAAGATTAACCTCTCGATCGCGATCGCCTTAATCTATGGATGCTAATCTCTAGATGCAGGGAATAATGGGGATCATAATTTAAGCGAACAGTTTTGAGTTGTTGTAATCAACCTCTCTACATTGTGCTTAGATTAAGGTGCTGTGCCACTTTTCATAATCCTGTCACAACAAGGAAGAATTGATGAATGGTACTGATAATCATCGCCTTAATCCCAGTCAGATTCAAAATCAACCCAAAACTGCGATCGCTTTTTTGTACTGAAATACAATAGCCAAAAACAGTGACAACTGTTACAATGCGACTAATTTTATTTTTTGCAACTGCCATTAGAGGTATATTAGGAGTTAAGAGTTGAGATTTTTGATTTTTGATTGCCGATAAAGCCTCTCAATTACATCCAATCACATACAACTCCATCTCCTAAAGACAGCCTTTCTGTGCCTCAAAGCACAACCTTGGGTGAATTGTGGGAATGTATGTCAGCGAGAAGTCTGCTCATCCCAACTTTACGGATTGACATTTATCTGTCCGCAACAACTTAGCTTGCCAGGGATTGTTGTTAAATTCTCAATCTCAACATCGCAGCCAAGATCAAAATAGTGTTCGTTTTCTGTTTCCGAATTCAAACACTGATATTTTGGATGTTCAAGGAGTGTTAGTTTTAACTCGTTGCCACTCAGTAACTCTAAGCCGATGCCGATTCTCAGAACTTCTGGAACTGTTATTTCTCCCTCAGTACCAGGATTTACAAACAGGATCAACTGGTTATTGCCAAGAATTATTTTTTGCCAAATAATTGTCTTGGAATTTACACCAAGTTCTGGTAATAATTTTACGAGGGCATCTTTTAAAGCAGCAGACAATAACGCAGATGTGAGGGAAGCGTTTAAGTCACTTTCCTCTAAAATTAGCTTGCCCGTTACTGGTATAATTTCTAACA
Organism: Calothrix sp. UHCC 0171; assembly: GCF_034931845.1. Classification (NCBI taxonomy): domain Bacteria; kingdom Bacillati; phylum Cyanobacteriota; class Cyanophyceae; order Nostocales; family Calotrichaceae; genus Calothrix; species Calothrix sp. UHCC 0171. The sequence goes on along the minus strand of NZ_JAYGHN010000022.1, from coordinate 106,985 downwards.
GACGTAGAGGTTGACCTTTGAGAACGGAGCTAATATTAACGCGAATATTTTCGGCTGTGAGTTGAATTGATGTGAGGTGAAGTCCTTGATAAACGGCGCGGTTAGCAAAAATAGAAATCTTGGGTATTGTTCCGGTCAAAAGTTGCCTATCACTGGCTTGAATATCAATTTCCAAATCTTGGATGGCGCTAACTTGCGATCGCAAAAAAAGCTGAAGAGCAGCTTTTAACACCCTAGTAACTAAACGGAAGCCGGAGGTTTGTGTCATTTGTGAATTTATTTGGGACATCTTATTTTTCAACCACAAATATTTAGTTTAGTCAAGAAAAATGATTACTCAAACAAGTTTGAACTGTCACATTCGACTTTAGTTAGTAGATTGCAAAACATATACTATTTACTTAACTCTAATTCCTGTAAACTCAGTATTAATATCATGGAGGCTAGGTTACAAAAAATACTTTCTCAGTGGGGAGTAGCCTCGCGTCGCCAAGCCGAGGAAATGATTCGGCAATCGCGAGTGCGGATAAATGGCACATTGGCGCATATCGGACAAAAAGTCGATCCCGATTGTGACATCATCACTGTTGATGGTAATCCGATTACTGTAGCAGCACGTCCAGAATTGATATATTTATTGCTAAATAAACCAGTTGGAGTCGTTTCGACTTGTGACGATCCGCAAGGAAGACCAACAGTTTTAGATTTGCTACCGCAAGAATTAAATTCTGGTCAAGGGATTCACCCCGTTGGTCGTCTTGATTTTGAATCGACCGGAGCATTAATTTTGACCAATGATGGCGAGTTGACTTATCAACTTACGCACCCGCGTCACAGTATATCTAAAACATACCGTGTTCTCCTGCAAGGACATCCGTCCGAAAGTGTGTTAGAAACATGGCGACAGGGAGTAATACTTGACGGTAGAAAAACGCGAAAAGCATTAGTGCGCGTCATCAAAAGATTGGCAAACCAAACCAGTATAGAGATTGTGTTAAAGGAGGGACGAAATCGCCAAATTCGTCGTGTTGCTGAGATTTTAGGATATCCAGTAATCAAACTACAGAGGACTGCGATCGGTCCAATTAAATTACATTCACCAGGACAATCTTTTTTACCAGAGGGTTCCTATCGTTCCCTCACAGATTTGGAAATTGGCAATTTACATTCATCTGTTTCAATTAGTTCCTATTGACGATTTTGCTGAGTTAAGGAGTAGTAAAGAAAATGAAATGGTTGCGAAGGAAGGAAACACAAGCACTAAATCCTTCAGTTGAGGAGCAAAGAGAGCAAGCACTCGCAGAAATCGGAGCAAAACTAAAATCTACACGGGAAGGATATGGTTTTGAGCTTGATGATGTGGTTAACTATACAAAAATAGTTCGCAAATTGTTAGAAGCAATTGAAGAAGCCGATTTAAACAATCTGCCGGAACCAGTTTATATTCGGGGTTTAATCAGAAGATATGCTGATGCACTCGGTTTGGATGGAGAGCAAATGGCAAACCAACTTCCAATAGAGGAGGTTCACCGTGTCAACCTCAAACCCAGTTGGACAGAAAATTCCCGGCAACTCCGTCCATTCCATTTGTATTTACTTTATATCGGTGTCATTGTTTGTTCGGTTAGTAGCCTGTCGCATGTTTTAAATACAACCACAATTGCCAATAATTTAGAATTGGAAGCAAAATCTCCAAAAGAAGTATTTACTTCTAAACAGCAAGACAAGGAACTAACCCTAGAATCGGTAAACAATAAACAAAACAGTAACATTAATGGCGACTTGAACAATAAACAGGTACAAGTCGGTGTAGTCCTCAAAGACTCATCATGGATTCGTGTAGAAGTTGATGGGAAAACAGAATTTGAAGGACGTTTACCTCAAGGAACTAATCGGACTTGGAAAGCACAATCACAACTAACTGTCAAAACTGATAATGCTGGAGGGGTGATGGTTAGTGTTAACCAAGAACAACCCAAGCCAATGGGAAAACTAGGAAAAGCTGAACAAGTTACAGTTGCGGCGAATACTCGATCTTGAAGAAAGATGCGGGGATGCGGGAACAAAGAGATTTGGCAAATATCTCCTTTTCCCAGCTTCCTCTTTGCCTTTCCCACTGTCCAGGTTTTCCCTTCTTCGCTCTTGCTACTTCTTCTGGGGTGCGCGTCCGTAGAGAATAGTTAAATCCCGCAATTTTGTGCTTAGGTCTGAGGTTAGCATATTCGGTTGATATCGCCACTCCCAGTTACCTTCCGGTTTGCCAGGAAAGTTCATCCGCGCATCGGTTCCCAAGCCGAAGATATCCTGTAATGGAATTATCGCTTGATTTGCGATCGCGCTTAATGCCAAGCGAATTAAATCCCAGTGGATACCGTCGTTACTTATACTGCCTAAATACATCCAGAGATTGCGTTTTTCCCAATCATTAGCATTATTCCACCATCCCACACTCGTATCATTGTCATGAGTGCCTGTATAAACTACAGCATTGCGTTGGTAGTTAAATGGTAAAAATGGGTTGCCAGGATCGGAACCAAAGGCAAATTGTAAGACTTTCATTCCTGGAAATTCATATTTATCGCGCAATTGCTCGACTTCTGGGGTTATCACTCCCAAATCTTCGGCTAGAACGGGTAGTTTACCTAATTGTTGGCGAATAGCAGCGAATAACTCATCTCCAGGAGCTTTTACCCATTCGCCATTTTCTGCGGTTTCCTCGCCTTGCTCAACAACCCAATAAGCCTCAAATCCGCGAAAATGGTCGATACGAATAATATCGACATAATCAAGCATTGCTTCAAAACGCTGTATCCACCATTTAAAGTTTTGTTTTTGGAGTGCTTCCCAGTTGTAAACAGGATTGCCCCAAAGTTGACCTGTAGCGCTAAAGTAATCGGGTGGGACACCAGCCATTAAAGCTGCTTCGCTAGTTTCTTCATCCAAACAAAAGATATCTGGATTCGACCAAACATCGGCGCTATCCTGAGCCACATAAATGGGGATATCGCCAATAATTTCGATCCCTTGCTTGTTTGCGTAGGTTTTGAGATGAGACCACTGATAAAAGAATTGAAATTGGAGGAATTTATGGTAGAAAATTAAATCAGCGAGTTCTTGAGTAGCTTTAGCAATCCTTTCTGGTTGACGCTTTGCCAATTCTGGTTCCCACTGCATCCAACTAGCATTTTGATTAACTTCTTTCAAAGCCATAAACAAAGCATAATCGTCTAACCATTTGGCTTTTTTTTCACAAAATTTAGTAAATTCTTTTTTTTGTTTCGCTTCTGCTTGATTTTTAAAATTTTGACAAGCTAATTTGAGTAAATGAGTTTTGTAAGATATAGCTTGGTCATAATCAACTTTATGTGCTGGAAAACTCGGTATGCTGCCAAAATCCCAATCAGCTAAGAGATGTTCTTCCTGTAACTTATCAAGACTTATTAGTAGTGGATTCCCAGCGATCGCAGAATAAGACATGTAGGGAGAATTACCATAACCAGTAGGTCCCAATGGTAAAACCTGCCAATATTGTTGAAAACCCTCTTTCAGAAAATCAATAAAACGATAAGCTTCATCACCCAAATCACCAACCCCAAACCGACTAGGGAAACTGGTTGGATGTAACAAAACACCACTGGAACGAGGAAATGGCATAAATACCCTAACTTATAAAAGGAACCGATAACCCAACGAATTTAGCACGAAACAAAATCAGATTAATTCTATGTATCGAAATCCAGTACCCACAGTTGATATCATTATTGAACTGAGCGATCGCCCTCATCGTCCAATAGTTTTAATTGAGCGTCATCATGAACCGTTCGGATGGGCTATACCTGGAGGGTTCGTTGATTATGGTGAATCTGTAGAATTTGCCGCAAAACGCGAAGCCCAAGAAGAGACAGGATTAGAGGTGGAATTAATCGAGCAATTACTAGTTTATTCTGACCCTAAACGCGACCCACGCCAACATACATTAAGTATTGTGTTTCTTGCCACCGCCACGGGAGCAGCTAAAGCTGGAGATGATGCCAAGAATTTGGGGATTTTTGATCCTTGGCAGATTCCCAACATCTCAAATCAATTATGCTTTGATCACGATCGCATTTTAAGTGACTACTTGAAATATCGAAATTACGGTATACGTCCGCAATTGGCTCTTTAATTCTGGAGATAGGATATTAATTACCAAGCGGTTCCGGAACCGTAAATAATCAGACTTTCTCCTGCAACTCTGACATTCTCTATATCAATGGGGAGCAAAATACCTTTGCTGGTAATTTTCTCTTGGAAATAAACTTCCGAAATCCCAGTATATTGGGACAATTGGGAAATACTGATTGGCAAATTTCCTAACTTGAAATTAGTCTGATTTTCTAAAGCAATTAGATTGCGACTATTATTACTAACGATTGGTTTTCCCTCAACTTCAATATAGAGAGAATTATCTTTAAGTCCAGGTATCTTTGATAACGCTTGGGCAAATTCAGCGCGATTCCCTTCACCCAAATCATTGGCAATTCCTTGTGTATCAACTATGGTACTGATTTTCAACTTGCCATTTTCAATACTAGTAATTGCATCCTTAACAATATCTCCTACAAATTGCGATCGCACCAAAATATCTATATCATTTTGAGTTAATGTGACTTCCCCACGACTAGAGGGGAATTTTGCCAGAGTAGTAGTGATTTTAGTAAAAACACGATTTTCTGCTTCCCGAAGTTGTGCGGGGGTTTGCGGTAAAACTGGAGTTACAGTTTGCGAAGAATCGGCAGAATGCGATCGCTGAGACTGTAAACTAGTTGGCATTCGCGTTAACTGATACCAGACAAATAGCGAAAATAACGCCATCACCGTAACTAAACTACCAGATACCCATAACAACCGCTTTGCTAACACCATATTCAACCAGCTTTAAATACATTTACATCTAAAGACAACCGACTGGATAATCATTTCAGATTTTCAACGATGCAGACCTAACAGATGCGATAATGCCTGATGGAGAAATTATGCGATCGCACTAAACCTATAATATCTATGAAACACCAAGTAATTCGCACCGATAAAGCGCCGGCACCAGTTGGTCCTTATAATCAAGCAATAGCAGCTTCTGGACAAATGATATTTGTTGCCGGACAAATTCCCCTTGAGCCTGAAAGCATGACAATTGTTGGTGATGGGGATATTGTCAAGCAAACCGAACAGGTGATGGCAAATCTTAGTGCAATTCTGACTGCTGCTGGTGGAGATTTCAGCAATGTCGTCAAAACAGGTGTTTTTCTCAAAGATATGAATGATTTTGCGGCGATGAATGCAGTTTATGCCAAATATTTTCCTGAAGATTCTGCACCTGCACGAGCATGTGTAGAAGTCTCGCGTTTACCCAAAGATGTCTTGGTGGAAATTGAATGTATAGCGGTAGTTTAAGCTGTTGTCGCGACATTTTTGCTCAAGAAAGCAGGTGAAAATCCACACAACCATATTTTTGAGGCAAAACAAATAAAAATCAGCTTGATTACTAATAGGATGATTCAGTTTTCAGGTTTCGTTTCAAAGCTGCAATTATCTGAGTGTTTGCTTCTGGAAATGCAAATTTTTCCAATTCATCTAACCCAACCCAGCGTACTTCATCACACTCAATTGCTTGGGGAATTCCGGAAACGTAACAGCAATAATGAACCGTCAGTGTCACTCGTAAATGAGTATATGTATGATCAATAGTAATTAAACACTCTCCGACTTCAATTTCAATTCCTAATTCTTCCTGAATTTCCCGTTTAATACACTCTTCCACGGTTTCTCCTGGTTCTATTTTGCCACCAGGAAATTCCCATAATCCTCCCATGGTACCACCAGGAAGACGGCGATCGATTAATATTTGTCCTGCATCATTCTTGATGACGGCGACACCGATAATTTTGTGTGGTGGATTCATAGGATTAAGGATATTGGGGAAAGGGAAGAAATATTAACTATTTGATTTATCTGTGTTGGCGTAGCCACTCCTCCGGAGTATCGCTTAATTTTACGTATTTAGCCTAAAGAGTAGAAAATTAGATATGGAGAAGATTAGAACCATGTAATATGAATGTAGTTTGTCGTCTTCCTAGAAGAGCCGCACCCAAATAATAAAACTCGGCAAATATTACACATACCTGCCGATCTGATATTTTATAACGAATTGCAACTCATTTTTCGATTTCACCCTGAATATGCAGGGTTAAGATTAAATTTTTGAATATGGAATTTTACTTCTGGACAAGGATTTGGCAGAGAAATAGGCTAACTTTTAGTTGTTTAACTGCGTAGGGGTGAAACCATAAACCTCAAAAATGAAAGCAAAATAAAGTACAAATAATTAATTGACAATCTGCAATTGTTATTGACTATTTACACTACTTTTCGCTGTCATCAGTTTCAGTTCCTTTGAGTGCAACTTCAAAGTTCATCCGTTGTTCAGCATTCCGCAAGAAATAACCGCTCATCATCGCAGAAGCTAATAAACGCCCAAGATTCTCTCTGTTCGTTGTAATTGTCACCCCAAAATGCTCTGAAGGTAGATGCCCCAATAGCCCCATAATATTGCGCTCCATCACTTGAAATACCTCAGCCGAAGATGGCTTAGATAATTGGGTAACGGTTTCAGGACTCAGGGATTTAACGTATTGCCACAGTAAATTACTGGCTTCAGATTCGCTATCAAAAAACTCAGAAACTCGATTCGATTGGTTACTCACTTTTGCCTCCTATACTTCTACAGTTAGCTTATATTGTTATGCAATTTTAATTGTAGATGCTTGTAATCTGTCAGACGATTGTCCGGTTATTGATCGCGTTTTTCTCTTGCAACCTAATGTAACAAGCTTACTGTAATATTGGCAGTCGTTGTAACCGTACTATTTCGAGAGTGTTTTCTCACCAATCCAATATTAGCCAAAATTCATTAACCATCAATACTTACCCAGAATCTAACTTGCCAAATATTCCACCATATCCATCTTGGATTTGCGTAATTTAGTCAGTGCTTCACGTTCGATTTGTCTCACTCTCTCACGACTGATACTGAGGATTTCACCAATACGGGCAAGTGTCATTGATTGTCCATCAGCTAATCCGAAGCGTAGCGATATAACTTCACGCTGTTGGGGTGTGAGGTCTGCCATTAAACGCTCTAATTCTTTAGTAAGGGAAGATTGCATGACATACTCTTCAGGTGTGCCATTTGTATCTTCAAGCATTTCACCGAGTTCAGTGTCATGATTATCTCCCAAACGCAAGTCTAAGGAAAGGGGCGATCGCGATTTTTCGAGATATTCCCGTACCTGTCTGGGTGTCAGATCGAGTTCTTGAGCCAATTCTCCCACACTGGGTGCGCGCCCAAATTGCTGGGACAACTGGCGCTGTGCTTTCTTAATCTTATTTAATTTTTCGGTAATGTGAATTGGTAAGCGAATAGTCCGTCCTTTCTCAGCTATAGCACGAGTTATCGCTTGGCGTATCCACCAATAGGCGTATGTTGAAAATCTATATCCTTTAGTGGGGTCAAATTTTTCTACACCCCTTTGCATTCCAATACTACCTTCTTGAATTAAGTCAAGGAGGTCAACATTTCGTTTTATATATTTTTTGGCAACCGACACAACTAGCCGCAAATTCGCTTCCACCATTTTACGTTTAGCGAATTCCCCTTCGGCGATCGCATGATTTAATTCTTGCGTATCCAGGCTTGTGGCTTTTGCCCACTCGTCCAGAGAGGGTTGACGACCTAATTGAGTTACAAGAGACTCCCTCACGTCATACAAGCCTGCTATTCGCTGCACCTGTTTGCCATAGAAAATCTCTTCTTCGTGGCTTAAGAGTGGCACTTTACCAATCTCACGTAGGTAAGTCCGCACGAGGTCTGTGGGTGTCTGAGCGGTCTTCATGGGGCTAATCTTGAGTAATTGTGTGTGGATAGTTGAGTTGGATATGTAGGCAATTTATATACCTACGATGTGAGTCCCAATCAAGTTGGGATTCTGGGCTGAGATTGTTTTTATCCTGTTTCGGAACAGGTGCCTAGTTAGATAAACTAGTTGCTCTGAATATATGGTTAATTAATTGTGCTTAAGTTACTCTTTTATGCATTTAAGCTGCAAGTACCTTGGGTTAGATAAAGCGTAACTGAGTAAACATTTATTTTCTCATTTTGTATTAAAAATTGTAACATTTATTAGAAATGCTTGGCTACCCCTGATACCAAGATTTTCCAGTTTTGATTAACCATAGGGCGTAAAAATACGCAAAAACGACCCACAGATTTAATTCCGAGAATCATCAAGAAAAGTAAACTTCTCTCATATTAGAGGGCGAGGGAAAAAGGAAATATTTTTGAAATGAATCATTAAATCCTCTATCCCCACGTCCCCATACCCTAAACTGCCGTATATTCCTGAATTACACGCACATCTAAATCAGTGGTTTGTAACGAACGAATTGCGGCGGCAGTGGCTTTGGCTCCAGCAATCGTTGTGATAATAGGGATTTTGTAAGTTAAGGCAGTGCGGCGAATGAGTCGCGCATCAGTTTGAGCTTCTTCTCCAGAGGGTGTATTAATAATTAACTGGATTTTGCGGTTTTTGATGGCATCGAGGACGTGGGGACGACCTTCGTGTAACTTTAATATTAGCTCCACATCTAAGCCATGCTCCTTTAAAGTACGACGGGTGCCCTCCGTGGCAATTACCGCAAAGCCCATGTCAATAAACTCTTGGACTACGGTTACTGCTGCGGCTTTATCGCGATCGCTCATCGAGACAAACACGGTTCCTTGGAGTGGCAATTGCTCTCCGGCACCGAGTTCGGCTTTGGCAAATGCACGTCCAAAATCGATGTCAATACCCATGACTTCCCCAGTCGAACGCATTTCCGGTCCGAGTAATGTATCCGTACCTGGAAATTTGTTAAACGGTAACACCGCTTCTTTGACGGCAATGTGGGCAGGAATTACTTCTTTGGTAAAGTTCAATTCTGTTAAAGTTTTACCCGACATTATTAAAGATGCCAGTTTGGCAAGGGGTACGCCTGTAGCCTTTGATACAAAAGGAACAGTTCGCGAGGCGCGGGGGTTAGCTTCTAAGATGTAAACCTGTGGCGAGTAGCTTTGGGCGTTGATGACGGCAAATTGAATATTCATTAAGCCGATCACTTTCAGGGACTGTGCTAGTTGCACCGTCCAATTACGGATTTTGTCAAGTACCGCAGGTGGTAAAGATATGGAAGGTAAAGCACAAGCAGAGTCACCAGAGTGAATACCAGCTTGTTCGATATGCTCCATAATTCCACCGATGACAACCATCCCTGTGTGATCAGATATGGCATCAACATCGACTTCAATGGCATTTTCCAAGAATTTATCGATCAAAATCGGGTGTTCAGGTTCGACTAATACGGCAAACGTCATGTATCGTTCGAGTTCAGTGTCTGAATAGACGATTTCCATCGCTCGTCCCCCTAAAACATAGCTGGGACGGACAACAACAGGATAACCAATACGTTTGGCGACAACCAAAGCATCTTCATAGGTGCGGGCAATACCGTTGGGTGGTTGAGCAATATCAAGTTCCTTCAGGATTTTCTCAAACCGTTCCCGATCTTCGGCGGCATCGATAGAATCGGGAGAAGTACCCCAAATTTTGGTACTGATATTTTCCCCAGTTCTCTGCAAATACTCTTGCAATGGCAAAGATAATTTTAGTGGTGTTTGTCCACCAAATTGGATGATAATGCCGACGGGATTTTCAGCTTCGATGATGTTGAGAACATCTTCTTTAGTGAGGGGTTCAAAATAAAGTCTATCGCTAGTGTCGTAGTCTGTGGAAACTGTCTCTGGGTTGGAATTGACCATGATTGTCTCGTAGCCAGCATCTTTGAGAGCATAAGCGGCGTGACAGCAGCAGTAATCGAACTCAATACCCTGCCCAATGCGGTTGGGACCACCACCCAAAATCATCACTTTGGGCTTCGTAGTAGGCATGATTTCCGTTTCTTCTTCGTAGGTGGAATAGTGGTAAGGGGTAAAGGCTTCAAATTCCGCAGCACAGGTATCTACCGTTTTGTAAACGGGAATGACACCAAGTTGTTTACGGTAACTACGAACTTCATCTTCGGTGGTTTTTGTGGCATAGGCAATCTGCCGATCGCTAAATCCTTGACGTTTGATTTCATACATTTGCTCTTTTGTCAATTGCGTCAAAGGAATACGTTTGAGGAATTTTTCGACTTCGAGAATTTCCTGCATCTTATCGAGGAACCAATGATCGATTCCCGTGAGTTCGTAGATATCATCAAGACTCATTCCCAATTGCATTGCATGACGCAAAGCAAAAATGCGATCAGGGTTAGGAGTACGAAGTTGAAAGCGGATTTGTTCACCACTGGGTAGTTTTTCTTGGCGATCGCATCCCCAACCAGCACGTCCTGTTTCTAAAGAACGTATTGCCTTTTGGAAGGATTCATTAAATGTCCTACCGATTGCCATGGCTTCGCCGACGGATTTCATTTGCGTCGTCAGGACGGGTTCAGAGCCGGGGAATTTTTCAAAGGCAAACCGGGGAATTTTCGTGACAACATAATCTATTGTTGGTTCAAAGGAAGCTGGAGTTTGTTTGGTGATGTCATTTCTAATTTCGTCCAGGGTATAGCCTACTGCCAACTTCGCCGCCATTTTGGCGATCGGGAAACCAGTAGCTTTAGAAGCCAGGGCGGAACTGCGGGAAACGCGGGGATTCATTTCAATGACAACAACATCACCATTGACTGGGTTAACGGCAAATTGAATGTTAGAACCACCCGTTTCTACGCCAATTTCGCGAATGATTTTGATTGCCATATCGCGTAGGCGTTGATATTCTTTGTCGGTGAGGGTTTGGGCGGGAGCAACAGTAATCGAATCCCCTGTATGAATCCCCATGGGATCAAGGTTTTCAATGGAACAGATAATGACAACGTTATCTGCCAAATCACGCATTACTTCCAGTTCGTACTCCTTCCAACCCAATAATGACTGGTCGATGAGAATTTGAGAAACAGGAGATGCGTCGATACCTCCCTGTGCCATTTCCGCAAATTCCTCTTCGTTATAGCTGATACCACCACCAGTTCCCCCCATTGTGAAGGCAGGACGAATAATTAAAGGATAAGTACCAATCTTGTGGGCAATTTCCTTTGCCTCCGCTAAAGACGAAGCTGTACCGCTAGGGCAGACTGCCACGCCAATTTTAGCCATTGCTTCGTTAAACAGTTTTCGATCTTCGGCTTTTTCAATGGCTGGTAACTTAGCACCGATTAACTCAACACCATATTTTTCCAAAACCCCATTTTTTGCCAAAGCCACGGCAATATTCAGGGCTGTTTGTCCCCCCATTGTTGGTAATAAAGCATCAGGTCGCTCCTTGGCAATCACTTTGGCGACAAAATCTGGTGTTAGTGGTTCAATGTAAGTGCGATCGGCTGTTTCCGGGTCAGTCATAATCGTTGCGGGATTAGAGTTGACCAAAATTACTTCATAACCCTCTTCACGTAGGGCTTTACAGGCTTGGGTTCCCGAATAATCAAACTCACATGCCTGTCCAATGACGATTGGACCAGAACCTACTAATAAAATTTTCTTGATATCGTTGCGGCGGGGCATAGTATTAACTGGGGAGTAGGAGAATACAAATCCAAATTATTGTACGGGAAAAGGGAAACGGGGATGCGGAGACACGACTGGAGGACAAAGAATACATTTTTCTACGCCTCCCACTCTCCCCCTTGCTGTGTCTCCCTTCTGCTCCAATACCTATTCCCCATTCAAAGCTGGAAAATTCTATTATTTTATTTTGGATATTCCCCGTACCAATATTTATTAATCTTCAATTAATCTTGATTAATGGCGATCGCAGTTGCATCTGCATTTTTTACGTAGGCAAAGTTATTAATATAACTTCACTGCCTATTTGCGTAATAATTTAAACTCGTGTTTATTGCGTAAGTTTTAATTTTTTAATGATTTTTTTAATTTTTAATAATTTGATAATGATTGAGGATTGTAGAAAGACGCAAGTATAATTAAAAGGCAGAGAATTCAATGATTGTCTCTCTGCCTTTAGATACATTTTTGTTAAGACTTAAATATTGGTAAATTTTGTCCTAAGTGTTGTAAAAACTTTTGAATGTGTGTTGCATTCGCAAGTCTAAAAATCGCAATCTATTAGTTTCCGGCTAGTTCTCAACTAGTTATGTGCTGGTTGGACAAATCCTAAAGTTAAGCTATCTTTTGCTAAGAAGTGAGATAAATGATAAGCTCTTTCTTCAGTTTTCAGCAGAATTTGCTCGTACAAGTATCGAGTAGCTCTATCTCCTAAGCTTTCTGCCTGGGCAGCTTGACGGCGAATCAGTGCAATCATAGCTTGCTCTGCTTGCAGATCATTTTCTACCATTTGGCGGCATGAAAATACGCCATCAGGTTCTTGTTCAAAACAGCAAAGTTCAGCCAATTTTGTTAGGGATGCAACTGGTACACCTCCAAGCCCATCCAAGCGTTCACCGATGTCATGGACATGTCCTTGTACTTGCTCGTAGCTTTCATTGAAGAACTCATGTAATGAGTGAAATTCTGCACCTTCAACAACAAAATGATGTTTTTGATACTGTAGGTAAAGCGCTTGAAAACTTGCTAATACGACATTAAATCCTTCGCATACAGGAGTTGTGACACTTTTGTCGAGAAGGACAGGATTGTCATAAACTTGACCAAAGTTGCGTAACAAAGTTTTTGTCTCAGACATTGTTCTCCTCCTAATGAACAGTTTTATTTTTATAAACTGCTTAGTCTCTACATACTAGCATCCAAAAATATGAAAGCAAGCCGGATAAATATTAAATAGTTTGATATTTTTTTATGATGGCAATATCTTTGTTTTTGATATTTTGTATAAGTATTTATACAAAATAATTGTAATTAATCGTGCCTGTTCAAATACTCAAAATTAATACAAACTAGTCCTTACCTCTTCCCCCTACTGTGAAGACGACATAAAGCGATCGCAGGTATAATTCCTAAAATCAGGGCAGTAGTTCCTTGTTCGCTTAAATAAGATACTTGGTCGCGGTAAACTTCAGGAATGGAAGTTTGGGTTAAAGATAGTAACCACAATAGGAAACTGATTAATAAAAAAGCGCATGAATTCAGAAAAGTCCACCACCAAGATTTTTTGGTATACCGACGCAAAATCAGCCATTGACAAAAACCAATCCAAATCCCCGAAAAAATGTAAGCACTAGTCGATGCCACACCGAGAATTATTGTTTCCTGAAGAGATAATTCGCGGTTTAAAGACTCAGCAAACGTCCAAATGTAACTTATCCAAGTATCCGATACCTTAGTCGAAACTAGCCAGCCGAAACTAGTTGCAAACAGCCACCACCAACCAGAAATATAACGACGCATAACGATCGCTTGATCGCCGGCAAAAATTAGCGCAAAAATTGACAAACTAGCATAAGTACCCCAATCATACCAAATTTCCTGTACCCCTGGGGTCAATTTTGGCATCAATTGTTCAGTAATACCTTTTTCCACGGCAATACTAACAATCCCACCAACCACCCACCCCACCAGCGTCATGAAAGTAAACGTCAGGAAAAACTGCCGACGCTGCGATCGCGGGATGATGAAGTCGCTGTTCGGTGAGGTATCAATGGCATGAGTTGGAGTCGCATCAACATTAGCAGCATTTTGATTAGGTTCGGCTTGCATAAAAATTAAGTAGTGATTTAGTCTATTAATTTACGTTTTACATTTCTCTTCAAGTTATAGCTGAAGGGCAATAAAAACCCGAATAATTACTGTAAATCCCGATGAATAGGGACTTGTAACTCCTAGACACCTGACTTGACAAATTTAGCATTACCAGAGAACTGTACGTAGTAATGTATAGGAACTGACAAATTTAAACACAAATATGGATGAGAGAAAAGGAAAAAAAAGAAAAGTTAAATTGCCAATCCGTAATCACCAATGCCCAAATTTTTGATTTTTCTGGAACCGGAATTACTACAATTACATTTGATGCTAGATAATGAAAAAGCTTTGACCATAACTACTAAGTTCTCTAGCGCCCATAAAATCAGAAATAAGACCTATGCGAACTCACTATTGCGGCGAACTCCGCGCATCAAATATTGGAGAAACTGTCACCTTGTACGGATGGGTAGACCGTCGCCGCGATCATGGGGGCGTGATATTCTTAGATTTGCGCGATCGCACTGGCATTGTCCAAATTGCTAGCAATCCGCAACGTACCCCAGATTCCTACGAAACGGCGGATGCACTACGTAACGAGTATGTAGTGGAAATTATCGGCAAAGTCAGCCAACGTCCTGAAGAATCACTAAATAGCCGTATTCCTACGGGTGAAGTAGAAATATATGCTGAAAAAATTACACTTCTCAATCCTGTCCGCAAGCAGTTACCTTTCCAAGTATCGAGTGCAGACAGCGACCCAGTCCGGGAAGATTTGCGTTTAAAGTATAGATATTTAGATTTGCGCCGCGAAAGAATGGCGAACAACTTGCAGTTGCGCCATCAAGTGATTAAAGCCATGCGTCGCTTCCTGGAAGATGCTGAAGGCTTCATCGAAGTCGAAACACCAATCTTAACCCGTTCGACACCTGAAGGTGCCCGCGATTATATTTTGCCTAGTCGCGTCAATGAGGGTGAATGGTTCGCACTGCCACAATCCCCACAACTATTTAAACAAATATTAATGGTATCGGGATGCGATCGCTATTATCAAATCGCCCGTTGTTTCCGCGATGAGGATTTGCGTGCCGACAGACAACCGGAATTTACCCAACTCGACATGGAAATGAGTTTCATGTCCCAGGAAGAAATTATTGAACTTAACGAAAAGTTAATTTGTCATATCTTCAAAACCGTTAAAGGAATTGAGTTACACCATCCCTTCCCCCGTCTCACCTATGCAGACGCAATGGAAAAGTATGGTAGCGATAAACCGGATACCCGCTACGGCTTAGAACTTGTTAATGTTTCTGATATCCTCAAGGATAGTGGATTTAAAGTCTTTGCAGATGCCATCAAAAACGGTGGCATTGTCAAAATTCTCCCGATTCCTCATGGGAATGATGCCATTTCCAATGTCCGCATTAAACCTGGTGGCGACATCTTCAAAGAAGCAACGGAAGCTGGAGCAAAAGGTCTAGCATATATTCGCGTCCGTGACAACGGTGAGATTGATACAATTGGTGCTATCAAAGATAACCTCAGCGAAGCCCAAAAGCAGGAAATTCTTACCCGCACAGGCGCAAAACCCGGACATTTACTACTGTTTGCGGCGGCTGATACAGTCACTGTAAATAAAACCTTAGATAGATTGCGTCAATTTGTTGCTAGAGAATTTAATTTAATTCCCGCCGATAAAATCAATTTGTTGTGGGTAGTTGATTTCCCCATGTTCGAGTGGAATGCTGGGGAAAAGCGTTTAGAAGCATTACATCACCCTTTTACAGCTCCTCATCCCGATGACATCAATGACTTAAAAACAGCCCGTGCCCAAGCATATGACATCGTCTTCAATGGGTTTGAAATTGGTGGTGGTAGTCGTCGGATATATCAACGGGAAATTCAAGAACAGGTATTTGAGGCGATTGGCTTGTCTCCCGAAGAAGCACAAAGTAAATTCGGTTTCCTATTAGAAGCCTTTGAATATGGTACACCTCCCCACGGTGGTATTGCCTTTGGTATCGATCGCCTGGTAATGTTATTGGCAGGTGAAGAATCTATCCGGGATGTTATTGCTTTCCCGAAAACTCAACAAGCACGGTGTTTGTTAACAGATGCGCCTTCGGTGGTGGATGCCAAACAACTCAAAGAATTGCATGTGGCTTCGACATTCAAACCCAAAGCGTAATTAATGGGGGGAAGCAAATGTGGGGACGTAGTATGACTACGTCTCTATAAATTGTTGTGAATATTCTGGGCAGCCCATCATTAATTTTCACATTTGTATATATTGCCTGGGAGCCGCCAAGTTTACCAATAGCTTGATATATTGGTTTGCAAGGAGTTTATCCAGGTATATTAGAGAGCGATCGCCAGTTTTGGTTATAGTTAATAGTGGTTACTTACATTACAGTTATTTGAACTTTTGTAAATCACTTGTCATCAAAAATTTTCCTATTTCCTCATTTGTCGTTTCAACCTCTCCAATTCATCATCAGTTTCCAAACGACGAAATTGTTCTTCTAAATCATCAAAACTACTCGAAGACATTTTCGCGGCGGAACTCCACCAACCAGTGTTTTCTACAGGCTCCTGAGTTTTCGTTTCCTGGGTTTTAGCTTGTTGTTGGTTACGCACTTTCTGGGCTTCTGCCGCTTTTAACTGCACTTCTTGCTTGCGGACTTGAATTTTTTGCAATAAATCTTTAGCTTGCTTAGCACGTTCCTTCACCCCTTGCATATGTCCCCATTGCTGATTGCCTTTACGTAGCAATGAAGCTTCATGCTCCTGTGCTGCTGTGGCTAAATCTAATCGATTTGCAGCTTTTGCCTTTTCGATGCGGATATGCCATTTTTGAATTTCTGTCGCTGTTGCTAGGATATCATCCTGCGATCGCTTTTCTTGTAATTGTAATTCCGTAATCAACTTTAAAGTATCTTGTTCCTGCTCGCGCAACTGTTCTAACAGCGCCTCCAACTCCAAATGTGGATTGTTTCGCAAAAATTCTTCTAAACGATGTTCTAGAAACCGACTCAAGTCATCGAATAATCCCACTGTGAGAACTCCAGAGTTTAATTAATACAATTTATTGTAGTCATTATGCTGTCTTGCGGAAAGTCAAGCATCGCAAGTGAGTCATAGATTAAACTAATTTTTCTGTTCCCACTAACTCATCACGGGATGAAAATAGAAAGCAAATCCTAATACCGCATAGGCAGCTAACAACAAAGTTCCTTCCAACCAATTTGATCTACCATCTGAACTAATTGTATTCGCAATCAAGACTGACACCGCAACTGCCACTAATTCAAACGGTTTAAAATCTAAATCCATCGGTTGTCCAAGTGCTTTGCCTGCTAAAACCAAAACTGGGGCAACGAAAAGGGCAATTTGCATACTGGAACCAACTGCAACCGATAGCGATAAATCCATCTTATCCTTCATCGCCACACTGACTGCTGTCGCATGTTCTGCGGCATTACCAACAATGGGAACCAAGATAACACCAGTAAACAAAGCGGTTAAACCTAGTTTTGAGGTGGCAACTTCCAAGGAATCTACCAAGAGTTCCGACTCTACGGCAACTAACAAAGTACAAACAAGTAAAACACCACTCCATAACCAAATATTCGGTTGATGATTGGGAGTTTCTAAAGCTTCAGTTTCCGCTACACCCACTTCATACAGGTAAGAGTGGGTTTTCATGGAAAATAACAAAGTTAATATGTACACCAAAATCAAGATTACAGCTACAGCAACCGAAAAGTTTTCTACTACTTCCTGACTAATCCCTTGCGAAGTGTAATTCATTGCCGTTGGTAACAACATGGCAATTACTGCCAAATTCATCGAAGCTGCATTCACTCTGGCGACAATCGGTTGGAACGTTTGTTCTTTGTAGCGGAGTCCACCGAGTAACATTGCTAAACCCATTACCAGTAATAAGTTACCAATAATTGAACCTGTAATACTGGCTTTGACGACATCAACCAATCCAGCTTTTAAGGCGACAAGGGCAATAATCATTTCCGTCGCATTACCGAAGGTAGCATTTAGTAAACCACCAAGTAAAGGTCCAACCACAACGGCGATTTCTTCTGTGGCGACACCCATCCAAGCCGCTAAGGGGAGAATTGCCAAGCCCGCAGTCACAAAGACGACAAGTTCTCCCCACTCGAGGAAGTGTGCGGCTAGGGAAACCGGGATAAATAACAATAAAACTAGAAATACTATATTTTTAACGGACATTGTTCACCTTAATTTAGAAGCAATGGGTATTTGAGAAAACACGGAGACGCTGGGACACAGAGGTACGGAGACGAAGAAAAATAGAATTTTCCTATCTCTCCAGTCTGCGATGCTATATTCCCATCTAGCATAATCCTTGGAGTATGGATATATGGCTCCGAATTTTTACTGTTTTCTCTGGGATTCTAGTTTTGTAAACTCAAGTTATGTTTTAATTCACATTTATAACTTTCGTTAAACTTTTGTCGTAAAAATTAAAGTCAAGTCTGAGATAGTATCCTATTAATGAGGTTTAATGTATTAAAACACTATTAAAATTTAATTGTTTCTCAAGCTCAATTCCTGGAGATGAAGGTGATTGCAAATGCAATTTAATCAAAGCCTTTATCAACAAGTAATTGCCATTTCGCCAGCAAAAAGGTTTAAACCCCCATCTCATCCACTTTCTAGTTTGGTATCGGAGTTTCAGTTTCCGTCACAAAAATTAATTGTGTGGGGAGAACTTCCCCTCAAATGGGAATTGCGAACTGTTTTAAATAACATCTTCATCAAAATCAAGTCTTCGATACCCTAGGTAAAGGTGATTATTTACTACAATCTAGAAACAAGGTAATGACTCGCAAATTTGGAACTATTATTGCAAAATGAGTAGTAATGGTTGAGAACTTTCACCTTTAATGATTGTGGGCGTTGGCGTTAATCACTCCCTAAGGGGATATCACAACTGTAGAGAATTTTATATTTTGAATGTCTTTGACACAATTGCAAGTTTATCTAAATCATTTGGAATAATACTACATGACTTCTGCTGCTGAACGACCAGTCAATTCTGGTTCTAATCTGATGCCGCAAGCAAATATTGCGGTGAATAATAACCCTTTGCAGACTGCTGCGGGTGTATATGTGACGGTTCATGGGCACTTTTATCAACCACCCAGGGAAAATCCTTATTTGGACGCGATTGAGCGACAACCGAGTGCTTCACCGTTTCACGATTGGAATGAACGCATCCATCATGAGTGTTATCGTCCCAATGCTTTTGCCAGAGTATTTAACGATAAAGGCGAAATATTGGGGATCGTCAATAATTATGAGTATATGAGCTTCAATATCGGTCCCACCTTGATGTCTTGGTTGGAAAGGCACGATATGGAAGTATATCAACGGATTTTGGAGGCTGATAGAAAATCCCAAGCGCGCCTGAACGGACATGGAAATGCGATCGCACAGGTATATAACCACATCATTATGCCTTTGGCGAACGATCGCGATAAATATACGCAGATACGTTGGGGGAAAGCAGACTTCAAATCCCGATTTGGACGTGATCCCGAAGGGATGTGGTTGGCGGAAGCGGCTGTAGATTATGCCACTTTAGAGGCTTTGGTGGCGGAAGGGATTCGTTTTATTGTTTTGGCTCCATCGCAAGCACAGCGCTGTCGTCTACTGCCGACAGAAAATGATCCCCATCCCGAATGGCACGAAGTTGGCGGGGGACAAATTGATCCCACCCGTCCCTATCGCTGCTATTTACAAAACAATCATGGGGAGGCGGAAGATATTGCCTCTTCAGAAAGACCCTACATCGACATCTTTTTCTACGATGGTCCGATTTCAAGAGATATGGGTTTTAGCGACGTGGTTTATAGTTCCAGCCATTTCGCTGGACGAGTAGGTGCCGCCATAAGAGGCGATCGCCGTCAAGCCCAATTAATTTCTGTTGCCACCGATGGGGAAACCTTTGGACACCACAAAGGAGGAACGGAAAAAACCCTGGCTTATGCTTTTATTGGCGAATTTGCGAAACATGGCTGGACTGTGACTAATTTCGCCCACTATCTCAGCTTAAATACCCCCACTTGGGAAGTTGAATTAAAACCTGTTACAGCTTGGAGTTGTGCCCACGGTGTCGATCGCTGGCAAGATGATTGTGGTTGTGGTGGCGCTCCCGGTTGGCATCTCAAATGGCGGCGACCTTTACGGGATGCATTAAACTGGTTGCGGGATGAATTAATTAAGGTTTATGAAGAACATGGGCGCAAATTATTTATTGATCCCTGGCAAGCAAGGGATGAGTATATTGAAGTAATTCGCGATCGCCAAAGCTTTAGTCCTGCTGCTTCCCATGATTCCGCAAGTATCAATCGTTTTCTTGCTCGCCATCAAACCCACAAGTTAACTGAGGCGGAAAGAATTGATGCCCTGCGACTTTTAGAAATGCAGCGCCATTCTTTGTTAATGTTTACCAGTTGTGGTTGGTTCTTTGAGGAACTTTCCCGTCCGGAAGGTACGCAAATTCTCCGTTATGCGGCTCGTGCGTTAGAACTGGCAGGTGATGTATCTGGCTTGCAACTGGAAAGGGCATTTATTAAGCGTCTTGCTGCTGCCCCCTGTAATATTGAGCAATTCCGCGATGGTGCGGACGTTTACCACCAACTAGTGACAACGGCGCAAGTCAATTTCAAACAGGTTGCTGCCCAGTATGCGATTACTTCCCTATTTAACCGCCATCAAGCTCCGGCGCACCAGCAATCCAGTAGCAATGAGAAGCGTGTATATTGCTACATTGCTACAGAGTACGATTACCAGATACAACGTATGGGAGCTAGCTCTCTAGCGGTTGGGCATGTAAACTTGGTTTCAGAAATTACTTTAGAAAGCGAAGATTTAGTTTTTGCGGTGTTGCATCTTGGTGGTTGGGATTTTCATTGCTGCATCCAACCGTTTCAGGGTAGACGTGTCTATAGCCATTTAAAAGAGCAGCTATTTGCAGCTTTACAGCAGGCAAGCGCAGCGAATACGATTCTGGCAATGGTGCAAATATTTGGTGAAGAAGCATTTAGTTTGCAAAGTCTCTTTGCTGAGGAAAGACACCGAATTATGCGGTTGTTGAGTCAGGAAACCCTATTACGGCTCGACCAGCTTTATACTCAGACATATCGGGATAATTACGGAGTAATTATGGCATTTCACCGCGATGATTTGCCAGTGCCGCAAGAGCTACAAGTCGCTGCGGATATTGCTTTGGGACATCGTTGTATGTCGCTGTTACGGAAATTGGAGCAAGATATTGCCGAACCCACACAAATAATTAATGATTTAGTGGAGTTGAAAGCCGCAGCCACGGAAGCCGAGCATTTGCGTTGTCGGTTGAATATACCGGAAGGTAAAGCAATATTAGAACAGATAGTATTGCGATCGCTTTGGCAATTGTTGCACGATGCTAGTAGTAGTTTTGCCGATGATATGCAGCGCTTTGAAAATTTGGTGGATATTGCCCATCAGCTAAATATCGGTATTTCTTTGGAGCGATCGCAGGAGTTGTATTTCCATTGCTTGTACAATTATATTATTCCTGGATGTAATGATGCTGTGGCAAATAATGAAGATACTATGCAGTGTCAGCAGTTACTCAAGCTGGGACAGAAGTTAGGAATTTGTGTTAGCCCTTGGTTAGATAATTTGTAGTTGTCGCGGTGAGAAAAGTTGACAACTGGGGAAATGTGATGCTGTTCAATCCTCCCTGGTTGTTTAACTGGCTAAAACATCAAGATTTCACCATGAGATTCTACAGGTGTTGGTTCAATTTCCCAAACTAAACCTTCACCCTGACTCAATGCCACTTCAATATATAAATGTTCAACCGATGACATCGCCATATCTTCATTATTTTCAAAAGCTTGTAAATCTTCCGTCAATAAACGCAACTTAAATCCAGCCGGAATTAATCCACCCGATACAGCATTCCGCAATTCAATTCGCCAAATATAAGCTGAACTATTCGCTTTCGGTAGTACCCGCAACTCATATTTACCACCATCTATTGTCAATTCACGCACTAGTGCTGTGGTTGTTTCTGCTAATTCCGAACTCCTGGCTCCCAAGGAAATGGGCTGAATTTCTATTTTTCCCCAGCCAATACTTGCAGCTAAATCTGATACACCACGCTGCATCCAATCCAATACAGAAAATTGCGTGGGCATTCCCTGACGCAGTTGATATAGCTGTTGACGATAGTTGCTATTTTCCAGCAATGCGCCCCAAATTCCAAACGGTATCGCCAGACGTGGGGTAAATATTTCGGGATTGCCCAATCTTTGCAGAAGATTTTCGGCTTGTGTTGCAGGTAATGCCGTTAACAGGGGAATTTCGGCACGAATAACTTCATCGGGGCAAAGTTGACGCGCCATCCACAAGACATTGATATCGAATACCTCTTCTTGACTGATAGAATAAGTGCGATCGCTAGCATCATAATTTGCCTTGGCTTTAAGTTGGGCATGGGTTGTATATCCCCAAATTCGTAACCAACCTGCTTCTGGTTCAACTTGAACAGCGATATAGTATTCTGCTGCCCAGGTGGGAATATCTACCCATTCTTGGGGGACGCGCATTTCGCTAATATCAATTGCTTCACTGGGAATAATCACTAAACGTCCGGCTTCACAATCAATACCAGTACCATTCGTAATTTCCCAGAAGCTTGGTAAGGAGGCATTATTGGGAAAGACATTGGCTTCTGGTACGTATTCTTCCCGCAACCAAGGTAAGAGGATATTCAAACTTAATTGGTTGAGATAGGCATTCCAACGACTATTTACTGTCGAAAATCTTACAGTTTGTTGCCAAGCCCTGGTGATATCATCTGGTGCGATTTCTAACAGCATTTGAGATGTGTCAGTAAAGGTTGAGGATGTGTCAAAAGTCATAATTACTACTCCTGGGCTGAGAGAGGACGGCTGTAAAAACTTTTTAACCACTCCTCGATGACGGTATTTATATAATTCAGTACCGTCGAGTTGAGGGAAATATGCAGCGTGTCTCGGCTCCAGTTAGCTAGCTTGAGTAGTAAGGCTTCTCGTACTTTGGTTAACCGTCGAGAAATCGTATATTGCTTGATTTCTAGTTGTTTGGCGATTTGTTGTTGTGTCAATCCTTGGGCATAGTAAAGTTGGAGGATTTGTCTTGCTTCTGAGTCGATTTCCTTTAATCCTGCTTCTAAGATATTACCCATGTTGTTTAACTGCGCTTGTCTATCGCTTTCTTCTTCTTGGGCAATAAATTCTGATAATAGGGATTCTTGTTTCAACTCCGGTAACTTATCTGGTAGATTGTCAATAAATTCTGTCGAACCTTCATCCCCCCTCGGCGTATTTAATGAAGTAAAACTCGGATATAGGTAAGCACGGCTAGCTTTGGCACAAGCAACCAGGCATTTTTCCATTGTTTCTTTTGTAGATTCTGCACCGGGATTGGGTAAGTTATGCCGTTGAGAATTATACATTTGAGCAATTGCTGCCCAAGTTTCGGGTTCGGGTTTGGGGAGTTTGCGGGTTCCCGTTGGTTGTTGGGGTATGTACCGTGCTTGAAAGCATTTCCATGCCAAGACGTAACTCGCAATTTCTGCTTCTCGCAAACCAGCATTTTCCAATGATTCGACTAATCGCTTCTGTGTGAGCTTTCGCAACAGCCGCCAATTTGTACAAATATCAATTTCCCCTTGCTGCCGTAAAATTTCTTTAAGTTCGCTGCTAAAAATGGCGCTGGCATAGCTACTGAGACTAAATCCAACTTCCGGTTTAAACCCTTTTAATACCTTATCAACTTGGGCGATCGCCATTTGAAAGTAATCTGATAAACTATATTGGGTTGTGGAAATACTGGTGAGGGTTTTCTGGGCTGCCCAATAACAAGATTCCTGCAAATACGCCGATAAATGTGCTTTTGCTAAACTTTCTGGTTCAGTATTCCACAATTTGTACCAATAAACTACCCAAAATTTTTGTGAAGGTTCGATTTGGGCGAGGCTATTTTGGTAATTTCTCATATTTCGGCGTAGTCTCGCATCCGTAGCCCAACCACTGACTCTGTCGGACTCAAATTGCAGGAAACTCGAAAATAATTCTGTAATTTCTTGGCGCGATCGCATAATTTAATTACCCGGCAAGTGCATACTAAAGAAAATTACATTACATTTATAATGCAAAATGCAAATAATGAGAATTAGACTAATTCTCAGATGTTTTTCAAAAGTTTCCTATTTGATACATACAACTTTAGAGGATAAAAATAACGCGATTGTCAGAAAATAGTAGGATTACAGGGGGTAAAAATCTATTTTGCGAAACTTGCATAATTCTGCGAATCAACCCAGACTGTTTAATTAGGGGTTAATAATTGCGATCGCTTTTTACTGACAATTGACTCATCTGTTTTATGTATGGAATTTAACATATATTTTGCATGTGCCAGTAAAAAAATACAGATGATAAATACATAATCCTTTCTCTGTAAGCCTTTAATATTTAATAAATGATAGTTCGACTGTTTAAATTGTATTATATTACACAAAAAAATGACTGACGTTCAATCTTGGTGTTGTCACTAACTCTTCTTGGTTGTCAGAAGGTTGTTTGTCTTGTGTCACCTGTATTGTGAGAATATTGAACACCTTATATAAGTTAAGTGCGATTTAACAATGATGCAAAAATTGCCGATAAAATTACTTGCTTTTACAAATGCGATCGCATTTATTTCTTTTTCTATTCTACCTTTGCAAGCGACACCTATTCCGCAAACAAATTTAACTCCTGCTTCCACTCCCAATCAGACAAAGCTGAAGCTTTATGGAGGAGTAAAAACACGAACTCCAATGGTGCAGTGGTATTTGGAAGAATTAGGTATTGCTTATGATTACATATCGTTGAATATCAGTGCTGGAGAAAATCTGAAACCTGAATATTTAGCGATTAACCCAATGGGTAAAGTTCCAGCAATTTTAGATGGAAATTTGAAGTTATGGGAATCTGGGGCAATTTTGTTATATTTAGCCGAAAAATATCAAAAAAAACCGACTTTATTAGATGAGTCTGCTCAAGTGACACAATGGGTATTTTTTGCGAATGCCACTTTATCTCCCACTTTATTTACCGAGGAGAAACGTAAAACTGAAATGCCACGTTTGTTAACAGCACTTAATCAAATCTTAGAAAATAAATCATTCTTAGTCGGAAACAACCTTAGTGCCGCAGATATTGCCGTTGCTTCATATTTATATTATGCCAAAATACTTGTGCCTGTAGATTATAGTCAATATTCAGCAATTAATTCCTATTTGAACAAAATGGCAGTGAGAGCAGCTTTTAAAAATACTCTTGGTAAGCGTTAGGAACTTGGAATAAATGATTTGTATATAGAATATATAAGCCCTATGAGTATTTAAGTGGAATTGGCTTAATTATGAAAATATTAAAATTATTTATAGGATTAGGTAATAAACATGTCTCCTCTAGGTGTTGGTAACAGCCATTCACAAAACACACTCCAAACAGGAGAAGCCAAGCTCTGGGTTTTGCTAGTGGGAGTCAACCAATATCAAGATACGGGATTACCTTCATTACGATATCCAGCAGTTGACTGTAAAGGTTTAGGAGAAGCATTAACAATAGCGACACAGAGATTTCCCCAAAAAGAAGTCATAATTCATCATGACTTCGCCCCAGTCAAGCCCATAGTCACAACAGTACGTCAAAGCTTACAACATATAGTTTCGCAAACGCGATCGCAAGACACAATTCTGCTATATTTTTCAGGACATGGTATTCTCGAACCGAATACTCAGCAAGCTGTACTCTGTATGACAGACACCCAAAAAAATGACTTGCTGAATACAGGTATTCCCATGCAAGAACTATTACAAATATTAGGAAATAGTTCCGCGCACCAGCAATTAGTTTGTCTTGACACATGTCATAGTGGGGACATGGTGTTGATTGGTGGCGAAAATCCCCTATCTCGCGATGGCGAAAATTCCTGCTTTGAAACCACATCGCAAATGTTACAAGTATTACGCCAGCGTGCAGCACAAAGTAAAGGCTTCTGTGCTTTATTATCATGCGATCGAGGACAAAAATCTTGGGAATTTCCAGAATTGGGACATGGAGTATTTACCTACTACCTCATGCGGGGGCTTTTAGGAGAAGCCGCAGATGCAGAAGGAATCATTGAAGCCGACGGATTATATAAATTTGTCTATCGCCAAACCCTACAATATATAGATAAACTCAACCAGCAACTACGCTTAATTAACGAGCAAAAGCGCCTGCGGGGTGATAGTCACATGCAACCAGAATATCCCCTACAAACTCCCAAACGCATTGTCGAAGGAGTAGGAGAATTAATTATTGGATTTAAAGCCAATGTCAAAGCATTTCGTCAACCCCGTCACGCTTTATTAGTTGATGGTTTATCGCCTCGCAGTCAAATAATCTCTGATTTGAGCAGAGTTTTACGTGGTGCTGGGGGATTTGATTTAGAATCTCTCCCCCACAAAAATCAAAAATTATCGTCGATTCGCAGTGCTATGCACAAATGTTTGCAGACGACAGCCAATCAACAGGAAATTCCCACCACATTACTGTATTTGCGGGGAGAAATTGCCGAAATCGAAGATGGTGAAGCATGGTTAATTTTTGCTGATGGCACACGTTTGAGTCGTTCCCAATTACGACAAGAATTACGTCGGGCGACTACAGCACAGCAAATAGTTATTTTAGATTGTCCCGGTGCCACTACCTTAGAAAATTGGCTCGAAGATTTGCAAATGGGAAGTGAACAATCACAATGCATTATGGCATCGGCATCAACTCCCCAGCAACCAGATGCCTTTTCGCAAGCAATTTTAGCCACACTCACCATCTCCAACCCGCAACAAGGTTTACCCTTAGCTGCTTGGATTAATCAATTGCGATCGCATTTACAACCACAGAAGGTTTATACTCATGTTTGGCTCTCTGGTACGCGAGGTGTGATTGATATTTTGCCGGGTTGTATTAGTTCTATTTTTGCGCCGGAAATCACAGGAATCAAGCCTGTGAATGAACAGACAACGGAGAAAAAAATATCACTTGCAGACTTAGAATTACAAAAATTAGAATTATCGCCTCAGTATCATTTTAGCACATTTGAATCATTAGATGAAATCGCCCTTGAATCGCTTTTTACTATTGGTTCCACCCAACATTTACAACTCGAAAAAATATTAACTAAATTCATCGGCACAACTGCCCCAATTCTGATTAGAAAAACCCTAAATCAAACTACAAATCCTCGCCAAAAACTAGAAGAACTAGTATCTCACCTATTACCAAAACAACAAATCGAATTTACAACACAAATCTACCAGATTCTACCAACACTGATTCTCCAACCCCAAGCCAAAGACTCACCAGAAGAGAGAATATCCCCACCCAAACTATTAGCAGAAAACTTTCTGCAAAAATGCGATCGCGAATTAATTAACCTTATTGGACCAATTGGCAATTTTATTGTCAAGGAAGTATATAAAAAGTATCCTTGCATATCTCCAGCCGAATTTCTCCAAAAATTAGCCAAGGAAATACCGAATCAACAAATAGCGGCGGAATTTCTGCAACAATTCGCAAAAGAACTATAAGAAAAACAAGAAAAAGTCATTTGATTGCTGCTGACATTAAAATTATCTGGTTTGTATAATTAAGTTGCAAGAATCACATTTGGACAGAAAAATGAAAGCTCTACCTTTTGCTGTCTTGGGAATAGTCACAGCCTTGATTAGCTTAGTCAACCCCGTACAAGCACAATCCTCTAGAACCTCAAATACAACAGAGGATGCAACTTCTCTATCTGGAGACTCATTGACAGGAATTGACATTCGGACATCTGAAGATGACTTCTCAAAATTTTTTGGAGTCAGTAACTCCGAAAACACAGCCCCAAATAATGGTGCAACATTAGTTCAGTATAATGAAACCATCACACTTCCAGATAGTCCAGTTTACTTGCAACCTGCCCAACAATCAGTTAATGGTAATGAAGGGGTACAAGTACAACTAGATTTACGTAATGTTGATAGACCAAGTGAAAAACCTGCAAATAAGTAAATTCATCAACAACAATTATTTATATATATCCCCGACTGATGCAAAAAGTTGGGGATATTGCTATTCACCAATGAATTCCACTAAATTAAATATAGCCAGTTTTCGGTTGATGATTATTTGTGATTAAAAATAATTTGCTCGGTGGAATTTTGAGTGCTGGCAGTTGCAGTTCCCAAAAAATTACCACTACGGGTTAAAGCAGCACCGATTAACAGTAAGAAAATTGCCAATACACTGTATAAAACCGGTTTATGTATCGCTTGTGCTTCTTTCTCTGGAGAAATTTCCTGGTGACAAAAAGTCGCTTCATCTTTGATTAACGAAGTCCATTCGGCTCCACTATGCCACCAAAAACCTGATAAATTGAGGTCGTAGAAACGTTGTAAGTCTCTGTCATCAATTGGATGATTTTTTTCTCTAGACATAAGTATTTCCTAATTTGATGTAATGTTTACCTACTAACTCCTTCAGAAGTGCGATCACCCCATTATCCCGCACCTAAGTTATTTATAGAGGGTAAACTAATCCACTTATGCAAAGTATTTATTTGTTTACAAAATTTGAGTTAAATTATGTTCACCTCATCTCTAACAATTAAAAATTATCTGTCTCCCGGTGCTTCTAAGTCTCCGCGTCACTCTTGATGCCGCATCTTCGCCCCATCTCTAAGATTTATTTAACTCACCTATTGGATATTTAATATTTATTTACAATCTACTCATGCCAGAATATAACCAGAGGAAAATGTAAGAAATACTCATACATACAGGAGGCGAGCTATGGTAGCACTCACCGAAAAACCACAGAAACGGCTCACCATACAAGTTAAGGATATTGCTACCGATACAACGGCAGTGCGATCGCTTGATTGGGATAGGGACAGATTCGATATTGAGTTTGGCTTGCAAAATGGTACAACCTATAACTCGTTTATTATTAAGGGTGAGAAGACAGCCTTAGTTGATACCTCCCATGAGAAGTTTCGCCAGCTTTATCTTGATACTCTGCAAGGTTTGGTTGAAATTACAAAAGTCGATTATTTAATCATTAGCCACACGGAACCAGACCATAGTGGCTTGGTCAAAGATATTCTCCAACTCAACCCGGAAATTACGGTAGTTGGCTCGAAAGTGGCAATTCAATTTTTAGAAAATCTCACTCATACTCCCTTCAAACGTTTAATTGTCAAAAACGCCGATAAACTAGACTTGGGTAACGGGCATGAACTTGAATTTGTCATTGCTCCAAATTTACACTGGCCCGATACAATTTTCACATTCGACCACAAAACAGAAACCCTTTATACTTGCGATGCTTTCGGTTTGCATTACTGCTCGGATGCCACATTTGATGAAGATTTAGAAGCAATTTCACCCGATTACAAATATTACTACGAGTGCTTGATGGCTCCCAACTCGCGATCGGTACTATCGGCTCTCAAACGCATGGGGGAACTCAAAAAAATCACTACTATTGCCACCGGACATGGTCCACTTTTACACCACAACGTTGAAGAATTAGTGGGACGTTACCGGACTTGGAGCCAAACCCAAGCCAAAGCCGAAACAGCGATTGGGATATTCTACGTTTCCGAATATGGAGCCAGCGACAAACTTGCCCAAGCATTAGCCAACGGCATCACAAAAACAGGTGTAGCTGTGGAAATGGTTGATTTGGGTAGCGCACCCGATTTACAGGAGTTGCGGGAACTTGTCGGTCGAGTTGCCGGGATTATTGTGGGGATGCCTCCCGCCTCTGAAAATGCCAATATCCAAGCTGCTTTGGGTACAATCTTGGGTTCTGCAAATCCAAAACAGGCGATCGGTATTTTTGAAACCGGTGGTGGCAACGATGAACCCACCTATCCTTTACTAAATAAATTCCGAGCTTTAGGTTTACATGTCGCCTTCCCAGTCATTGAAATTCGCGAAGCCCCCACAGAAAATAAATACAAATTGTGCGAAGAAGCGGGAACTGACTTAGCGCAGTGGGTGACGAGGGATAAAAGCATTAAAGCCATGAAATCCCTAGGTGCAGAATTAGATAAGGCACTGGGAAGAATTAGTGGTGGTTTATACATTATTACCGCGAAACGGGGTGATATCCAAAGCGCTATGTTAGCTTCGTGGGTTGCCCAGGCAAGCTTCAAACCATTGGGTTTCAGCGTCGCAGTTGCCAAAGACCGGGCGATCGAATCGTTAATGCAAGTAGGTGATAAATTTGTCCTCAACATTTTGGAAGAGGGTAATTATCAAGGTTTAATGAAACACTTCCTGAAGCGATTTGCTCCTGGTGCAGATCGTTTTCAAGGAGTACGCACCCAAGCCGCCGAAAATGGTGCGCCAATCCTTACCGATGCGCTGGCATATATGGAATGCGAAGTCGCCAGTAGACTCGATGCTGGCGATCATTGGATAGTTTACTGCACCGTCTATGCTGGTAAAGTTTCTAAACCCGAAGGAATCACAGCAGTCCACCATCGCAAAGTTGGTAATCACTATTAAGTTGTAAGTTGAAGCCAAGAAGGGAATAGCAAGTAGATATTCGGGAGTGGGCAGAGGTCGATAAATATGCGAAGTCAAGGAAGAACAAGAAATTTTCCCCATTCCCATCCCCTATTCCCCATTCTCCAATTACCCATTCCCAATTCCCCAAGTTCCTATGAATAAGCCACGTGACGTACAAATTCATCCAGTTGCCACCGATACTCGTGTATTCCGTTCTCGTAGTTGGGCGCGTTTACGATTTGAAATCGAGTATGCATTAGCGAAGGGAACCACTGCCAATTGTTACTTAATTGAAGGCGATAAAATAGCTTTAATTGACCCTCCGGGTGAGACTTTTACCGAGATTTTTCTCCAAGCCTTACAGGAGCGAATTGATGTTAAAAAAATCGATTATGTCATTCTTGGTCATGTTAACCCCAACCGTGCGGCAACATTAAAGGCACTGCAAGAAATCGCACCACAAATTACATTTGTATGTTCCAATCCAGGGGCAATAAATTTACGTGGGGCTTTGGAAAATCCCGATTTACCAATATTAGTCAAACGGGGTGAAGAAACACTCGATTTAGGTAAAGGACACCACCTGGAATTTATCCCCACATCCAATCCTCGCTACCCCGACCAACTTTGCACCTACGACCCAGAAACAGAAATTTTATACACAGACAAATTATTTGGGGCACATATTTGTGGAGACCAGGTATTTGATGAAGGCTGGCAGTCATTTTTAGAAGACCGAAGATATTACTTCGAGTGCGTCATGGCTCCCCATGCCCGTCAAATAGAGACTTCCCTAGAAAAAATATCTGACTTACCAGTGCGGATGTATGCGCCAAATCATGGACCTTTGGTGCGCTACGGCTTAATTGATTTAACCAAAGCTTATCGGGAATGGTTGCAGCAACAAACTTCCCAGGAAAATACCGTAGCCTTAATTTATGCCTCAGCTTACGGGAATACCGCAGCCGTTGCCCAAGCGATCGCTCACGGGATTACTAAAGCTGGTGTACGGGTAGAATCAATCAACTGCGAATTTGCCGAACCTGCGGAAATTCAAGAGGCGATCGAAAAATCTGCGGGTTTTATCATGGGTTCCCCAACTTTAGGCGGACATGCCCCTACCCAAGTGCAAACAGCGTTAGGTATTGTCCTTGCTAATGCGGCTAAAACTCAGCTTGCGGGGGTATTCGGTTCCTTTGGTTGGAGTGGAGAGGCGATCGATTTACTTGAGAGTAAGCTTAAAGATGGGGGATACCGTTTTGGTTTTGATACCATTCGAGTCAAATTCAAACCCGACGACAAGGTATTGCAAGAATGTGAAGAAGCCGGAACTGACTTTGCTCAAGCGATAAAAAGAGTCAACAGAGTCCGTACAGTGAGCGCACCAGCCAGCAGTCTAGAACAAGCTGTGGGACGTATTCTTGGCTCCCTATCTGTGATTACAGCAAAGCAAGGGGATGTGTCGAGTGCGATGTTGGCATCATGGATATCACAGGCAAGTTTTAATCCTCCTGGTTTAACGATTTCGGTAGCTAAGGATAGAGCATTAGAACCCTTAATGCATTCGGGAAGTCCATTTGCTGTCAATATTTTGGCAGAGGGGAAAGAATTGCGGAAATACTTCATGAAAGCCTACAGTCCCGGACAGGATAGGTTTGCAGGCATTGAAACCCAGGAAGCAGCGAATGGTGCGCCGATATTAAGTGGTGCTTTAGCTTACTTGGAATGTACTGTGAAAGACCGGATGGAAGTAGGTGATCATTGGTTAGTTTACGCGACGGTTGATGATGGTAAAGTCTTGAATCAGGATGGTGTGACTGCGGTGCATTATCGCAAGTCGGGGAATCATTATTAGTAGATTTTAGATTGTGGATTCATTGTCTGCAATCTAATTTTTTATACCTGCTTTCTTAAATGGCTATGAAGAGATGAATACAAATACATCATTAATATTTTGAGTGGTTAAAAAATATTTAAACCCACGCGATCGCACTTTCGTCAAGAAAATTATTTAATATCAAGTCCGGTAATTCAGTTTTATCGTTAGTATTTAGACGGATATAACATAATTGCTACTCAACTCGGAAAGAGGAAACCAACACAGGCTGATTGACTTGGCTAATCGGCGCAGGTTTCATTTCACCACGAAAGTCCAGGAATTGTACAATAATTAGATATACAATTGCTAGAATAATTGAAATTGCACCAGTAACTACGGCTACTATCTTCGAGCGGTTCATTGATATATCCTAATGAGCTAACTTAATCAATCAAATGTATTCAATTCTAATATAACTTTTGTTTAATATCAATTTTAAATTCTAGATTACAAATACTTTTCCTAGATAATTACTTAGTAAGATTTGTTAAAAATTAAACTAAGTATTTGAATTGATGCATAAAAATATTCAAAACTGAGCGAAAGTTCTTTTTAGTAATTAAAATTAGGCAAATAATTCGCTCTGTATGTCGAAAACCGATGATTGCTCGAATCAAATGATAAAAGCGTCTTGTACTATTACCTTCAAAATCAGGAAATCGAGTTAAAGCGGCATCAACTAATTTTAAATAAAGAGAATAATCAATAAAAAGAGCAGTTCTAGCTAAATCAAAATAACAGGCAGCTATTGCCCGACGATAATTATTGGAAAGTCGTTTTAATTTTAGTAATTTTGATTCTGCCTTTTCTAAAATTAAGCAATGAGAAGCTATCCAGCGTGGTTTGGAAGATGTGGAAACAGTGACATCTCCATATCTTCGGTAAATAGAATAACAACCCGATTGATATTTCACTTTAGCTCCATTAATGACAACAGAAATCAAGAAATCTCTATCTTGTGCAGCAGGCAAGTTTTCATCCCAGCCATCACTATTTTCAACTGCTTGACGTTTGTAGAGTAGTGCGGCAACAGCTACCCACCATGTTGCTAAAAGTGATTCTAAAATATCGGTTTGTGTGCCGGAAACTTGAATATCGTCAAATTCGATAGTTTCATTGTCGCGATGAAATTGATAACGCCAATCTCCGTAGACAACATCTGCATCTGTGGATTCTAAAAATTTGACTTGACGCTCTATTTTCCCCGGCAAAATATAATCATCTGCATCTAAAAATTGAATATATTCTCCTCGTGACATTTCTATCCCCAGATTACGAGCATGATTTCCTCCACTATGGGGAATACTACACCATTTGATTTTCTTGGTATACTTATCACTGTAATTTTTGATAATTTCCAAGGAGTTATCTGTGGAATCATCATCAATAAGAATAATTTCAATATGAGGGTATGTTTGTTGCAAACAACTATCGATGGCTGCCGATAACCATCTGCTAGCATTGAAACAGGGGATAATAATAGATACTAATTTGGAAATATACATTTAACTTTGATTTGTAAATATATAAATATTACTATCTTCAAACCATCATTATCATGATTTTTATGACTCCTGATTAATCACTTTCCATGTCCGAGGTTGGTAAAATAAAGATTGGCTGATAACTTTATCTGACTTCACAACAAATCGGAAAGATTGCACGATATCTAAAGATTGTACACCTTGTTTGATGTATATTTTGGCATTATACAATCCCGGCAGTAAACAACAGTATGGCATTTGCATTTGAATCTCGACTTTTCCAGGAAATATTTGTAGAGACTCATCATCGCTAGCTGAGGTAATATAGAGAATGCGATCGCTTTCTCCAGATAAGGCATTGATTAAGATGCCAATATTCGCGTTATCTAGCTTTTGATTGACTTTACAGGTGATTGACAAGCTTGCGGGTTGACTGCAAAATAAAGCTGGAATGATCTCGTTGCGATCGTTTTTAAGACATAAGGAAGTAATATCAATTCCCATGCTTGCGGATTCTGCTTTGGCAGGTAAATGGATAATAGGTGAAGATGTATCCACGTTAACCATACATAAATCTTCTTCATACTTCCGAATCACATCAACAGTATTTCCGTAAGTAATTAATTCACCTTTTGCTAAATAAATTGAAGATTCACAGACATTAAGAATCACATGTGGGTTATGAGCAACTAAGATAAAAGCTGTACCTTCTTCTCGTAATTGTGCTAATTTTTTATAGCACTTCATTCTAAATTTAATATCGCCAACAGCCAATACTTCATCTATTAGCAATACATCGGGTTTGATATGAACTGCACAAGCAAAACCTAAACGTGCAGCCATACCAGAACTGTAGGTTTGTACAGGTGCATCAATCGCGTCTTCTATTTCGGCAAAATCAATGACATTTTCTATTTTTTCATTTATCTCTCTGGTTGATAAACCAAGTATTGACATATTTGCATAAATATTTTCCCGTCCTGATAAAATTGGGTTAAAACCTGCACCTAATGCAATCAATGGAGCAATTCTGCCACGAACTTTTATCGAACCAGTATCGGGTTTAATTAAGCCACTAATTAGACGTAATAAAGTGCTTTTACCGGCTCCATTTTCCCCAATTAAACCGATTGCTTCACCTGGCTTTAATTGAAAATTAATATTATGTAATGCCCAAAATTCTTGATGTCGTAATCTTTCGCTATTGCGTTTCTTGGCGATTAATTCTGTAGCAATATCTTGAATTCCATAAAACAAAGAAAGTTTGAGGTTGCGACAAAATTTCTTCGAGATATTTTCAACTGCAATTAATGTATTTTTACTAGTTGTTTTTATCAGGTTATCTTCAGCAATAAGTGGAAACATAATGATTATTTATTATTAATTTTTAGTCTTGATTTTGATACCTTTATGAACTAATACGTTCAATTACAAAAGGCATTGCTAGACGAAAAAATATCCACGTTATAATTAAACCCAAAAAAGTTAAACCACTAACCAACCAAAATTCTGTCAGTTGCGATAGTTGCGTGCTGGTTGTAAGCTCTCTGGCTGTGACTAATAAAGGTGTAACTGGATTTAGTTTGACTAAATTACTAAATAATCCACTTTTGGGAACTGGATAAACCACTGGAGTCATAAATAACCAAAATCCTGTAATTAAACTTAATCCTCTAGATACATCTAGATATAAAAGTCCTAATGGTGCTAATAAAATACCTAAAAATAAGCCTAGAAAAATTAGATGTATAATTGCGATTGGTGCTAGTATAACTGTCCAGTTGACTGATATTTGAAAACAAATAAATAATCCAATAATTAAAATTACTTTGATGCCAAAATTAAAAATAATCTCTCCTAATTTTGCTAGTACCAAGGCTTCACGGGGAAAGTTAACTTTAGCTAGTAATGCTTTTGCTTGTGTTAAGGCTTGCAAAGGTGCATTTAAGGATTCGACAAAAGTTTGCCAAAGTACGGTACTAAACATCACGTAAGCAGGATAAGGTAAATCAGTTTTACCAACTTGAATCACACTAGCTTGATTGGCAAGAGTAAATCCTAACGCCATAATTATTGGTGGTAAAAAAGCCCAGCTTACTCCTAATAAAGATTGCCGATATTGTGAATTGATATCTCGTACCATTAATCTCCACGCAAGTTCACGAGAAGCTAATAAATCTTCCCACATTTGCCGAAATAATTTAATTGGATGCTTGAGGCTACTTTCGGGTGTATATATTTTCTCGATGGGAGGTTTCATATAATTTCAATTCTGGGAAGTTGATTTTCAAGTTGCTGCATAATTTTCGATTATTTTTGCATAGATTCGGAAATATGTTTATTTATCCTATAGCGATTAGTTAAGTAACTATTGAGTTTTTTATCGAGAATACGTAATACTTTACTTGCTAATCGTGTTCCTAATTTACCAAAGGGCATCTTCCGAGTTATCGGGTTAATTATTGTTAGATTCCGTCGCCATCCTAAACGCTGATAGCGATTTTGAAAATATTCATCTTCGGTTAAATTCCATTTATCACGCAAGTGTTGTAAACTCGATTTTTCCCAAGCATCACTCCAACGCAACATATAATAAGGTATGTCTGTTATTGCTAAATTTTCTGTTGGTACATAGGTGACAATAGATTTTGGTTCCAGGTAAATTGAGCCACCAACTTGATTCACAAGTATACAGAAGTCAACATGTTCTTTTGTATTGAGTAATTTTTCGTCTAAATAGCCAATCTGATTAAAAATATTACTGCGTACCATGACACAATGATATTCGGCAAGGTGAGTTTTTTGACGTTGAATTGTTGGAGATATTTCTGCTAATTTTTTTCCTTGTTTGTAGATTTTTTCAAATATTCTGCGTCTAGTGATTTCGGCTTGATTCGTACCTGATTTGATTTCTTCGACAATTCCCGATTCTCCTCCGGCACAATGTATTTCTTCATGTAGAGGTGTGCCTTGACAAATTAAAGGGCTAATTACTGTTGCTTGTGTTTCTTCTGCACATTCGATTAATGCTTGTAACCATCCAGAGGTGACTACGACATCATTATCGATAAACACAATATATTGATTATTATTTTGTTGGTAGCTTGGATTATTATGGGCTTGTTTTAAACCTAAGTTACGGGCGTAATTTGGAGAAAGATAATAATCTGTACGAATTAATTTAAATTGTTTTTCCCTGGCTTGCGTTTCTAAATACTTTTGAATGTGTTTTGGTGAACCTCCATCAATGTAGATTAATTCAAAAGGATATTTTGTATATTCGTAAATGCTTTCTAGTGATTGACGGGTGTAGCTAAAGCGTTCGCGTGGAACTACAATTATTGTGACTTTTGGTATTGTAGACATAGGAATTTTTGATTACAACTCAATTTAATTGATTAAATTACCCGAAACTTGTTGATATATATTCACTAATTCCTGATTGAGTTTATGCATATTATAATGTTTTTCGACATAGCTACGTCCTGCTTTTCCCATAGACAAACAAATTTCTGGATTCTCAATTAAATAGATAATTTTATCTGCGATCGCATCTACATCTCGTTCTGGTACTAAAAAGCCGGAAACGCCATCTTCTACTAGTTCTGGTATGCCTCCATGGTGAGTACCAATTACTGCTAAACCCATTGACATTGCCTCTTTTAATGTATTTACAGGTGCATCTTGATTGCCATCTTTTGATGTGACGCTAGGGGCAATAAATATATGAGAGTTATCTAAAATATCAATGATTTCTTGTTGGTTTTTCCAACCTAAAAGCTGGACTTTATCACCTACTGCAAATTCATGAATTAATTTTTGTAAATGTTCTTCTAAATAACCTTTACCAATAATTTTATATTCAACATTTTGATAAATATTTAGCACTTTAATAACTGCAAGTAAACTGTATTCTATACCTTTTTTTTCGATTAAACGACCTGTTGTGACAATCTGAATTTTTGAATTATTTGCTTGATTATGTGATTTAACAATGGAATTAAAATATCGCTTTTTGAATTTAAATTTATCACAATCAATTCCCGACCCATGGACAATAATTTTGCTGTCTTTACAACCAATTTTAATGGCGCGATCGCGAAAAAAATTACAGTTAGTTAGAAATAAATCACCTTTTCTAAATAATTCTTTGTAAACATCATCTCCATATTCTTGAACATACCAACTAATATCGTATCCACGGAATGTTGTGATTAATTTCCCTTGGATTGCACCCAGTTCACGGAATATCATGCCTTCGATACCATACATGCCAAATTGACAGTGAATGATGTCATATGGCTGGGAATCTAAAAAAGCTAAAATGGAGTAAAATAATCGTAGTGAAATTGCTGATTTCCCATACTTAAAAAAATTTAGCGATCGCACGACTGCTAAGGGTGCTTTGTTTATATTTTTTACTATTAGCCAAATCGCCTGTAATACTCGCAAAAAATACTTTTCTGGCACCTTTTGAAGATAATAAGTGTGAGCCAATAAGTCATATTTAATCACATCTGGATGTACTTTCTCAGTATCATCTCGATAACTGGCATAAATATCAACATCATGCCCACACTCAATTAAACCAATCGCTTGATTGAGAATAAATGTTTCTGTTAAAGCTGGAAATTTTTCAACAATAAAGGCAATTTTCATATCATCCAAGTCAAACTTTTATGAACGATATTCTTGAGCATTCAGGCTATTGATAAACTAAACGTGAAGACTAATAAAAACAGTTTCTGAAATTTCAGCATTTAGCATTATCCTACTTGTGAAATGAGAAACGGGATTTTCCCCTACTCAATTAAGCTGAATAATCAATTCATATATGCTCTCTATCTAGGACAACTCAATAAATATTGATCAAAAGAGAATATTTATTCTCAGTATATACTTACAATTTCTTTATATTACCTTAAGATAAACTAAAAATTTTGACAATAATTGCCAATTTTCTATCAGTTTATTTACTAATTCCTCGGATATCTCCCCGCATCCCCTACCAGTCTAAACTTAAGTATCATGCTCAGAGGTACTCGTGCAGACAGCTAGAAATTACTCACCAGGGCAAATAGCCCAATTTGTCGGTTTCAATGATTCTGCATTTTTCTACAAAGGTATTGGTTATGTCACTTACAGAAGATATTCTTTCGCAACTACCTGGAGAGATTTTACCTGGCTTGCGGCGTGCGGATGCGCTTTTAGCCAGTTTGCGTGGAGAAAATATTCCCATACCTGAGGTTGTGCAGGAAAACTCCCAGCTTCTGGGTGATGTGGAATGGGATGTGGTGGTTTGCGGTGGTACTTTAGGTATTTTGATTGCTGCTGCTCTTGCTTATCGGGGAGTGCGGGTAGCTTTACTTGAAAGGGGAATTTTACGGGGGAGAGAGCAGGAATGGAATATTTCCCGTCACGAGTTGCGAGTATTTGTCGAATTGGGATTACTAAATGAAGCAGAATTAGAAACTGCGATCGCAACTGAGTATAACCCAGCAAGAGTGGCTTTTCACGAAGGAACAGAAATTTGGGTGGAAGATGTACTAAATATTGGGGTAAATCCTGTTTACTTACTGGAAACCCTGAAGCAAAAATTCCTTGCTGCCGGAGGTAAGTTATTTGAAAACACTCCATTTCAGGCAGCAGTGGTGCATCCAGATGGGGTAATCGTCAATAATCAATTCAAAACTAGACTTTTGATAGATGCAATGGGACACTTTTCACCCATCAGCCAACAAGCTAGAAATGGCAAGAAACCCGACGCACTTTGTCTAGTTGTCGGTACTTGCGCTACTGGTTTTCCGGAAAACCGTACTGGAGACTTGTTGTTATCAAATACATCTTTGCAAAATCAATGTCAGTATTTTTGGGAAGCATTTCCTGCCCAAGATGGTAGAACTACATACATGTTTACCTACATGGATGCAAGTCCGCAACGTTTGAATTTAGAAGCACTTTTTGAGGATTATTGGCGCTTAATGCCAGATTATCAAGGTGTGAAATTAAATCAACTGGAGATTAAACGGGCGTTATTCGGTTTTTTCCCCTCTTACCGTCAAAGCCCCTTACAAACACCTTGGCAACGCATTTTAGCAGTGGGAGATAGTAGTGGGAGTCAGTCACCGTTAAGTTTTGGTGGCTTTGGTGCAATGGTGCGACATTTACATAGATTAACTGTTGGCGTTGATGAGGCGCTGCAAGCAGATGAGTTATCAGTAAAAGCTTTATCTTTACTCCAACCCTATCAACCCAATTTAACTGTGACTTGGTTATTTCAAAAAGCGATGAGTGTCAGTGAAAACCAAGAAATTCATCCTCAACAAATCAATCAGTTACTCTCAGCAGTCTTCGTGGAAATGCAGAAACTGGGGGAACCAGTAATCAAGCCATTTTTACAAGATGTGATTCAATTTTCAGGATTAACTCAAACTCTGGTTAAAACAGGTTTATTGCATCCTCTGGAAGTTATAAAAGTAGTGCCGCAGGTAGGTTTATTTGCCTTATCGGATTGGACAATTCATTACAGTAATTTAGGAATTTACTCTGCTTTATCATTATTTAGTCCAGCCTTAGAACCTTGGATAAAAAAGATGTCAGCATCGCCACAATATTACTGGCATCGCTGGGTAGATAGTTGGAAATATGGCTCAGGAGGTGATTATTGATAAAAATAATTTTTTATATATTTAGAAAAGCAAACCTTGACTTCTAATGGACTTTAAGACCATTTTTTGGTGCGCCTGATTCTATTTTCCAAATATTTAGAGAAAGAGAAGGTAATTTTTACTTAAGCGTGATTAAATCAATTATGTTTTTGTTGGGTTTCCGTTCATAATTTTTTGCTATAGAAAAAATAATTCCCAGATAGCAATCAACCAAATAAACTCTGCCCATTTTTCCTTTCTACATAATATTCTTGCCCCAGCATGTGTAAAATAACCATCTGTTACCCTAAACTAGTTTTGTTTGAGCGTAAATGAGTCGAGGAAAATTTGGGATTAGTTAAGTATGGATATTCTCCAACTGTTTAGAGATGGTGGGGTTGTAATGTACCCCTTGCTGGGGTTCTCAATTTTAGCGATCGCATTAATTTTAGAACGTGTGGTATTCTGGATACAGATCAACGGTCGTCAAGATAGAGTTGTCAAAGAGGTTATCAATCTCTACCGACATAATAATGTTGTCAGTACCCTCGACAAATTGCAACAAAACTCAGACTTACCAATTTCTCGCATCTTTTTAGCAGCACTCGAACTCGAAGAAGCAACACCAGAAGAATTTCGACTCGCTTTAGAAAGTTCTGCACAGGCTGAAATACCAATACTAAAACGCTTTCAGACTGTTTTCGATACTATTATCTCCCTCGCACCTCTACTGGGACTTCTAGGTACTGTACTCGGACTAATTATTTCATTTGCATCTCTAGAACTTGGCAATGTTAGTGGCACAAAAACAGTTGGAGTTACTTCTGGAATCAGCCAAGCCCTAGTTTCAACTGCCACTGGATTAGTCGTAGCAATTATTACGCTACTATTTGCCAATGTATTTCGAGGGCTTCACCAAAGACAAATGGCATTTATCCAAGAATATGGTGGACAATTAGAACTGCTATATCGTCGTCGTTACGAGCGTGGAGAATAATCCTATGCGCCTTCCAGATGAACCGGATATTCCCGCACAAATTAATATAGTGCCAATGATTGATGTTATTTTTGCGATTCTGACATTTTTTATCATGTCAACATTATTCTTAACCCGCACGGGAGAATTACCTGTGAATTTACCCAAAGCGGAAACAGCACCACCGCAACTTTCCCAATCATCAACAATTACAGTCACAATCGAAAAAAATGGACAACTCAGTTTGAATAGTGTTGCTGTATCTCTAGAGAAATTAATCGCACAAATAAATACTTTAACAGGGGACAGTAAAAATGAGTTTTTAGTCGAAATTAGTGCCGATGAAAACGTCAGTCACGGTAGAGTAGTGGCTGTCATGGATAAACTACGGCAGATACCCGGTGCGAGACTCGCCATTGTCACAAAGAATTAACTTTCTTCCCACATGTAAATTACAACTTTTTGCGAAAGAATACAAACCTTATCGCCAAGTTTAAATAATATTGATATAGTTGCATAATCAAATTGGCAACCTAAAGATTTTTAGTGAGAATACTTGGGGCAAAGTCATGACTATTTGGGTAAACGAACAAATCGATTCATCTGGCATGATTCACGCATGTATCGCCACCCGCGATGAATCCCATGCTAAAGATTGTCACGAATCATTTCAGCAAAACTTGACTGACAAGCAAAAAGCATGGGGCTGGCAAGCAAGACTCAGGAAAGTGAATTCTTGGGATGAAGTTCCCGTTAATGCGTTGAAATTAAGTTAGTCAATAGTTAATGGGTAATGGGTAATAGTTGTTTATCCTTCGTGATTCACGAATACCCAATGCCCAACTCAAAACATCATACTGTGTTCTGCATCCCAGCATTTGTTATTATGCCATGTCTTGTCTTGATGCTCACAGTCTGATTTAGTTTCTATCCAAGGTAATGATGTTGGGTAAATCGTCGTATTTCTACTGTAGTAAGTTATCAAAGAAATTATAAATTGCAAACAGATACAGCCAGTAATTGCTAGTTTTACTAAAATGATTGCATTAATGAATAGATTAATTTTATGTTTGTATTGT
Organism: Calothrix sp. UHCC 0171; assembly: GCF_034931845.1. Classification (NCBI taxonomy): domain Bacteria; kingdom Bacillati; phylum Cyanobacteriota; class Cyanophyceae; order Nostocales; family Calotrichaceae; genus Calothrix; species Calothrix sp. UHCC 0171. The sequence goes on along the minus strand of NZ_JAYGHN010000022.1, from coordinate 64,474 downwards.
TGCATTTTCTAAATCTGAATTTATCCCTGAATTATTTAGTATTTTTGTGATTTAAGTGAATTTTATTTTTGCAAAGAAAAATAAAAAGACAACATAATTTAGATGCTAATGCTGTCTGAAATCAAGCATTACACCTAAAATCCTTCACAATTCTTATTGGCAAAAACTAATTTGAACTACAACAAAGCGGTATCAAAAAAAGCGTTTGTAATAGTTTAATTATTACTGAGTAATCTTCCCAATGTGTAGGGTTTTACTTAATGTAGATATAAATTTTCCACAAAATTCTGGTAAATATACAGTCATAAGTATTTCCTAATATTCACTCTAGAGATTTTATGGTTCTTTAATATACAACTAATAATTACGCACGTAGGTGTTGTCTCTTGATTGATAAGGGTTTTGAGAGAAATGCCTTCTGATTGAGTTGTAATAAGTCACAGGAAAATCAGTATTAATTGCTTTGTTAGAAGATGTCAGGTAATGCCAATCCCCTAAAAGAACACTACAGATGACATTACAAGGTGATAAGGTAATTGATTTGCTGTTTTTTGAATACCTTTTTAGAGAAGTTCCATAACCCAAACCCATCATTTACCCAAAATACTCTCCAAAATTCCATGGATATGAACGGTACTTTCTCTGAAACTATTAAGAAAATATTAATTTTTCCTTAAATTATCCAAAAAGTTTTCAAGATAGCCAAATAAGTCTTGTATTTATTAAAAAATAATGTTTTTTTAGAAAAATTAGGAGTTATCATCATTAACGAGGATAGAAATTGCAAACGTACAAAAATAGTATTAAACAATAAAGTTAGGTGGACTATTTCCGGATTTCTACTTCAGATGAAAGCTGTCTCATCAATTGGGTTGGTGAGGAGGGACAAGCAGTTCAAATTTCCATTCATTCTCCTAGCGAATATATCTGTACCAACCGCGAACGGATATTACCAGACTGGAGAAATAGCACACCAATGTGGGTAGTGGTGGTGCTGATGCGATCGCATTATGATTTACTAGAAAGTAATGTGCTAATAGAGGCAGAAAAGCAAGTTTTACGTGAGCGATTTATGCGCTTTGGCTTAGATGTCGCCTTTAATTTGCGAGATATGGGATACATGGCTGATATTATAGATCCACGCACCGGTTATCCATTACTTTCACGTCCCGGTCAAGTCCCCCATAATGATACAGCAGTTATTGAAGCTTTACTGAATTATTCAATTATTAAAAATAAGTGTCGTGTTTTAGTACATCCGCAATGGGGAACATGCGTTTACCCAGGGATTTTACTTTCTGAAGCTCCCCCAATCGTGACTGAATGGATATTAAAAGATATTGCTAAGTACCGGGGATGGCAAGAAGTGAAAAAGAAACAAGCTGTGAATTCCTAATTAGTATGCTCTCAATACTTTGGGCGAGAAAGTATTGAGAGCATAGATTAAATTGCACGGGAAAGTTTTCTCTCTCGCGTAACTTTATGTGCATCAAAAATTACAGCAATATTGCGAACTAGTAATCTACCAATTTCGGTGATTGTAATCGATTGATTAGATAAATCCACCAAGCCATCATTTTCTAAGCGCTGCAATTCCTGCATTTCCTGAGCAAAATACTTATTAAAATCTATCTGATATTTTTGCTCAATTTCCTGTTTATTTACTCGCGTCCCCGACATAATTCCCATAATGACATCGCGACGCAAAATATCTTCCCAGTTTAGTTTATAACCTTTAGAGACTGGTAATATGCCAGCATCAATTGCTTGATAGTAATCTTTTAACTGCTTATGATTTTGGGCGTAAACTTCATGTAACATACTTACAGATGTGGCTCCAAAACCAAGTAATTCCGCTTGCCCGTGAGTTGTATATCCCTGAAAATTTCGCTGTAAAGAACCTTCATTCTGGGCTGTTGCCAGTTCATCATCAGGTTTGGCAAAATGATCCATGCCAATAAATAAATATTTATTTCTGGTTAATTCTTCAATTGTCATCTGAAGAATTTCCAGCTTTTCTTGTGGCGGTGTCAGGGCATCTGGATCAATATTTTTTTGTACTGCTTTTACCCAAGGAATGTAAGCAAAATTAAAGACAGCAATCCTATCTGGGTCCAATTCAATTGTCTTTTTAATGGTGCTGCGGAAGCTTTGTAAAGTTTGGTGAGGTAAGCCATAAATCAAATCAACATTAATGCTTTCAAATTCAGCTTCCCGCATCCATCCCATCACATTAAACAGCATTTCATCTGGTTGAATACGATTAATTGCTGCTTGTACTTTGGGGTCAAAATCTTGAAGTCCAAAACTAATCCGATTAAAACCAAGTTCTCTGAGGAAGAAGAGATAGTCCTTGTCAATATAACGAGGATTCACCTCAATGGAAACTTCTGCATGGGGATGAATTGTAAAATTATTAGCAATATTTTTCCAAATTTTTGCAACTTGTTCTTTACTTAAATAATTGGGGGTTCCACCACCCCAATGTATTTGAACAACGGGACGTTCTGGAGAAATTAACTTAGCAGTTTGTTGAATTTCGCTTCCCAAATATTCAACATAGGGAATCGCAATATTCTTATTGCCAGAAACAATGATATTACATCCGCAATAATAGCAAGCACTCTGGCAGAAAGGGATATGAAAGTATAAAGAAAGCGGAGTTTGACGTTGATTTGAGAGCGCGATCGCATCTCGGAAATCCTCTTTTTGAAAGCTTTCTCTGAGTTCTGTCGCTGGTGGATAACTTGTATATCGCGGTGTCGGAGTATCGTATTTTTTGATTAATTCTAAATCGATTTTTACACCAGGTACTTGAAAAACCATCTATTTTTGTTCCAATTTGAGCGGGAAATGGGGAAGGGTAATTCGCAATATTTGCTACCCTAAAAAAACAAAATATATTATGCGAGAAGCTAAAGTTACGCAATCAATCAACTACGTAATTAATAACTTCTCACTCAAGACTCAACACGATTAATTAGCAGGTGCAACTTCCGTACTTCCAGGATTGTGCGATCGCACCAAGGAATTGTATAGAACTTGCCCAATCGCTTGAATTAATGTACCTTCTAAATCTTGTGCTGCTAGCAAATTTAAATGAAAGGCATGATTTGCTTCTGCAACAATTTTATCTGCTGTGACATCATCAATTGGTAATGCATTCAACGCTTGCCGATATTTGTCCTTAAAGGCATTTTTATCGGGGATTTGTTCAAAGTTATAAAATGATGTTCCTTGATAACCTTCCAGCTTTAAGGCTGTTTGAGCAATCTTTTGAAACATCTGTCCCCCCGACAAATCACCCATGTAACGGGTGTAGGTATGCCCTAATAACAAAACTGGTTCTTTTGCAGAAATCTCCCGAATCCGATTGACGTAATTTTGAGTCGCCTGAGTAGGGACAATTTGCTCTTGCCAATTTTTTCCGTAATAAAATTCGAGGTCTTTTTCCAAATTCGCTTTCCGGTGCAATTCTGGAAAATAAAGCGGTTTAATTACCGGATGTTCACGATGCTTTTCGATTGCAGCTTCGAGTTCACTATATACGTAATATAAATTACCTAAAAATGTGGCAAAACAATTGCGATCGACTACTCCCTTAAGAAAACATTTTGTAAAGCCAGCATTTTCCGCAGATGTGTGTGCTTTTTGTGTTCCAGCACGAAGTTTAATAGCGAGATTGCTACTCATTTTAATTCCTTTATATTCAAACTCAAGATGAATTCAGCAGCCACAGACTCACAATGACTACCTATCTATCACTTGTCACAATTGCACACACGCAAAAAAAGAGTGGAGAGGAATGAGATAGCCTGCATCGCAACCCAAACGCTTACAGACTCCAACCATGCTTATTTCTAGCAAAAATCTCACTTTTTTTCTAGCTATATATCTACATAGACATACACAATTATTTACAATTGGGCAGTGACGGGGAGATGAAGAAAGCCGCAAATACTTGATAATCAAGGATTTTTTGCTTGTAGAGAACAGCAAAATCTACCAATATTTTTCTAAAATAATTTTCAATTCTCCCGAATCAAGAACGATTGGCGAGAAAATTTCAGCGTTAAATGGCAATGTAAGAATAGAGTGATGTAAAAGGATTTGCATGGTTCAGTCAAATTCGGCTTTAAATGCTGGTTTCCTTAAGCCAGGAGTCAAAGCGCCCGTTCGCGAAACATTATTAACACCCCGCTTTTACACGACAGACTTTGATAAAGTCGCGCAAATGAACTTGTCGGATGACGAGAAAGAACTGCGAGCGGTGGTAGCTGAGTTAAAAGCAGACTACAACCGCCACCACTTTATCAGGGATGACGAGTTTAAGCAGAGTTGGGAATGCATCGACGGACAAACGCGGCTGGCATTTATTGACTTTTTGGAGCGTTCCTGTACTTCGGAGTTTTCCGGGTTTTTATTATTTAAGGAACTAACACGCAAACTCAAAAATCGTAGCCCTTTATTATCAGAAGCATTTGAATACTTAGCACGAGATGAAGCCCGTCATGCGGGATTTATCAACAAAGCAATGGCTGATTTTAACCTATCCCTAGATTTAGGTTATTTAACTAAAAATCGTACTTACACTTTTTTCCCACCAGAATGGATTATTTATACCGTTTATTTGTCGGAAAAAATCGGCTATTGGCGGTATATCATTATGTTCCGGCATCTCGAACAAAGACCAGGGTATCAATATTATCCCTTGTTCCGTTATTTCGAGAATTGGTGTCAAGACGAAAATCGACATGGAGATTTCTTTAAAGCATTATTGCGATCGCAGCCCCAGCTTTGGGATAATTGGAAAGCACGTTTATGGGCAAGATTTTTCTTACTGTCGGTATTTGCCACCCATACGCTAACGGTACTCGAACGAGGTAACTTTTATAAATCCTTGGGAATAGATGCCAGGAATTACAATATTCAAGTCATTGAAAAAACCAATGAAACCTCTGCACGAGCATTCCCCGTAATTCTCGATACCAAACATCCCAAGTTTTTCCCACTTTTAGAACGCTGCTCTAACATCAACTTTAGATTGAGGTTGATGGATATCAAATATAGTGACAAACCAAAAATTCAGAAATTTTTCCTAAAACTTCCTCTCATGTTGGCAGTCACATTTTACATGTTACGACTGTTCATCATTAAACCTATTGATGCAGAAGCAATACGAATGGAAGTACATTAATTTTGAATCGTAATTTGCCCAATTTTGCCAATTAATTATTGTCTCTGCGTCAATCCTATATAAATTCTTATATTCCCGATTTCCCTTAGAGGACGCTAAGTGGAGGAAAGCACTTGACGTTTCCTCGCCTCTAGTGGGAGTAATCCCGCAAGTCTCTCTCTACCCCCAGTGTTAGAATTACCTTTCCAACCTGGAGGTTGGAGGTTGGGCAAAAAATCCCAAACAAACTTTGAACTTTAAACTTTGAATCTTACTTATACCGCCACCACTTCTCCCCATCTCCGCGTCAGTCTTAATCATCTCCTTAGTCGCAAATTCTTAGGTTTTTTATTCCTCCGCCCTCTACAATGGTTTGAGGCAAGGGAAAATAAAAAAGAGTCAATTTTGCAACTATTTGAAGAAAAGTAAATGGATACTAAGGCATTTAAGCGTTCTTTACAACATTCCGAAAACTACCACCGTCGTGGTTTTGGTCATCAAGAGGAAGTTGCTACTCAATTAAAATCAGAATATCAAAGTCATTTAATCCAAGAAATTCGTAATAGTAACTATAATTTCCAACGTGATAATGTCACAATTCGATTAGCACAAGCTTTTGGTTTTTGCTGGGGCGTTGAACGTGCCGTCGCCATGGCATATGAAACTCGGCAGCATTTCCCTACTGAACAAATTTGGATTACCAATGAAATAATTCACAATCCATCGGTAAACCAACGCTTACGAGAAATGGAAGTCAAATTTATTCCCGTAACAAATGGTAATAAAGACTTTTCAATTGTTGAAAGTGGTGATGTTGTCATCTTACCTGCCTTCGGTGCCAGCGTCCAAGAAATGCAAATTCTCAATGATAAAGGTTGTAAAATTGTCGATACAACCTGTCCTTGGGTTTCTAAGGTGTGGAATACTGTAGAAAAGCACAAAAAAGGTGAATTCACCTCTATCATTCATGGTAAATATAACCACGAAGAAACAGTTGCCACTAGTTCTTTTGCTGGTAAATATTTAATAGTTTTAAATATGCAGCAAGCAGAATATGTTGTTAATTACATCTTAAATGGTGGTGACAAATGTGAATTTATGGCGAAATTTGCTAAAGCTTGTTCGGCAGGATTTGACCCCGATATCGATTTAGAGAGAGTCGGAATTGCTAACCAAACGACGATGTTAAAAGGCGAAACCGAGGAAATTGGTAAATTATTCGAGCGGACAATGATGAAAAAATATGGACCGCAAGAATTAAACCAGCATTTTCAAAGCTTTAATACTATTTGCGATGCGACTCAAGAACGCCAAGATGCGATGTTTGAGTTAGTCGAAGAAAAAGTTGATTTAATGATAGTTATTGGTGGCTTTAATTCATCGAATACAACTCATTTACAGGAGATTGCAGTTGAGAGAAAAATTCCTTCATACCATATTGATTGTGTTGAGCGAATTAAATCGAACAATATGATTGAACATCGCGAACTCAATGGAGAATTAAAGCTAACAGAAAATTGGTTGCCGGAAGGTGAAATTGTAGTTGGTGTAACCTCTGGCGCTTCTACTCCCGATAAAGTGGTAGAAAATATTATCGAGAAAATTTTTGAATTGAAGCAATCAGTAGCGATGGTTTAAATAGAATTAAATAGGATTTAACAGGGTGAGTGTAGTGCTAATTTTTTGTAGAAGTTAACACTACAGTCCCTTTATTAGTTGTGATTGTCAGCACGTATTTGCTACCAGCTAGCTGAGATTCAAAGCATGTTGTTTTAATTCATCCAACGAAACATATTCCAGTGCTTTTTCATGCGTCGCCGACAACACGATTGGAGGTGCGACACCAGCATCAAGTGCTTCCTGCCAACGCGAAGCACATAAACACCACCTATCTCCTGGCTTTAATCCCGGAAAACTATATTGTGGCGCTGGTGTCATCAAATCATTACCACGGGATTTACTAAAAATCAGAAACTCCTCAGTTACTTCCGCACAAACGACATGAACTCCCATGTCCATCGCTCCAGTTTCACATCTTCCATTACGGTAAAAGCCAGTTATCGGCGAACCGCAGCAAAATTCAAGATTTTCACCTAAGACGTTTTTCGCATCAGTCATACTAAATTTAAATTTTAGATTTTAGATTAATATAACTTTAGCAAATTAAGCTAACCATCTCTCCTGGCTGTTATCTTGAAATGCATTCAAGGTTTCGCTGTATTTTATATCCAAAATCACAATGACGGAATTAGAACGTTACTTATTTGACTTGCAAGGATTTATAGTAGTTGAAAATGCTCTTACCAGCACACAAATAGTAGCCCTAAAACAGATAGTTAATCAGCAAATCGTCAAACATAATCAACCGGAAGCTAATAGACTTCGCTTTGATTCTTTACTAAGTTGGGGTAAACCATTTCGCGATTTAATCGATAACTCCCCTATTACTCCCTATCTTACCGAATTATTGGGAGTTCAGTTTCGTTTAGACCACGATTACATTCATATTATCCGCCAAGGTGCAGGTCCAGTCGGTTCCTTTCTCCACGGTGGTGGAACTCCTTATGACCCTTGCCAATTTTATGAATTTAAGCATGGGAAAATGTACAATGGCTTAACTGCTGTTGCCTACGAACTCAATGATGTCAATCAGGGTGAAGGTGGATTTGGTTGTATACCTGGCAGCCACAAAAGTAATTATCCCTGTCCTCAAGCATGGCTAAATTTAGAACAACCTAATTGCTGTGTACAAACTGTACCAGTAAAAGCTGGGAGTGCAATTATCTTTACCGAAGCCTTGACACATGGTACTGTTCCTTACAAAGTCAAGAAAGATAATTTTAACGATAATTTTGCCGAGTCTCGCACTACCATCTTTTATAAATATTCGCCGCAAATATCAGCTTGGGCTAGATATTATTATGATGCCGATGATTTTTCCGATTTAACTCCGTTGCAACGTCAAATTCTCAGAATACCTGGCATTTCTCATTAATTTCAGATGATGTATTTAGTTAGACAAATACTACACCTAAAAATCCTAATTATTTCGCTTCGCCGCCGCAGAAACAGGTAATTGTAAATTCTGGTTATAAACAAACTCATTACGAATCTCAATTTGTCGCTTAGGAAGTGAGTCGTTGCGATTGAGTATATCTTGGTTAGAAACACGCAACATGTATTGACCGACGGGAACCCCATCTAGACGGTACAAACCAAATCTATCGGTGATACCTGATAAAATTCTCGCACCACTAGAATTAATCAATTCCACCTTAACTTCCGCCATTGGCTGCCCTGTCACATCTGTAACACGTCCAGCAACACCAAACTCTGCCCGAACTGGGAAATCTAAACGTGTAACGGCTGAACTAGAAACTTCTGCTACCATACTGGTCTTTGGTACGGAGAGTTCAATGGGTAATTCATCCGGTTCAAGTTCGACTATATAGTTACCTTCGGGTAAACCACCAACAAAGAAATTACCTTTTAAGTCAGTTCTGGCAGAACCCAAAACTTCGCCCTTTTTATTGATAATCCGGACATTCGAGCCACTCAAATCAAAGTTACCTTTAGCACCTTCAACTTTAATCCGTCCAGCGATCGCACCACGTTCTTTCGTAATACCTGTATAACTGGCAGGTGCAATCTGACCCCGTGCAAAGGATAAATCGGATACCAGAGTCAGGCTCAGGCGATCGTTACCAAAACCACCAAAGTTTCCGCTAGTTGCTCTGGAGGGGATGCCTTGATATTCGACTCTTGCCAACAAACCAGGCAATACTTGCATACTTGCACTAGCTAAGGGCGCAACTTCACTATCTCGCAGCGCTAATCCGAGATTCCAACTTAACTGTCTGAGGTTATTGGGAAAGTAACCAAAACCTAAGGTGTAGCGTGGTGCAGAACCAGCCCCAAACTCTGTTCCCGCCGACACTTGATAGTTATTTTTAAACTTATAACTTAAGTCAGAAAGATAGGCATCGCCATAGGTGTTAAATGAAAAGCGAGTTGCCCAATTTGGTTGATAGAAAGCATTAAATAAATATCTACCATCAATATCGGGTCTACCGTTCAAAGATACAGTGGAAAAAGGTCTTAAAGTAAAGGTAGGTAAAATATAACTAGCTGTACTTGTATCGTCTTGGCGGTTGCGAGCAATAAATCCTAAATTAAATTTATTATTGAAGCGATACTTCAGTTCTAAACTGTGATTGAAGCGTTCAAAGCTGTCTCTTTTTCCTGAACGATATCCCCTTGGTAATGATTGAGAATTGGCATTAATGTCTAATTTATCAAGTTGAATATCTAAGTCAGCCGTATAACCAATTTGATCATAAGAACTACCAACACTGGCAGATAACACTACCGGATTTGCTAATCGCCACACTAAACCAGCCTGTGATTGTAATGTGTCAGGAATCGCTTGCAGAGAGCCTTCAAAAGTTAAGTTATTTGATAGCCCTTGTCTGAATTGGTAAAAGCCCATCAATTTACCATTGTAGTCAGAGTTAAATTCTCCAAACAATTGATCTTGGACTAAATTACCGCTAATCCCTAAACCAGCAAGTTGAACATTTCCCCCTGAAGGTAATAATAAATCCGATGCATTAATTCTGACTGTGCGGATTTCTGAGGGTACGCGCAGATTCGTACGGTCAAAAATCAAAAGTTCAATTTCATTAGTTTGACCGACTGGTAAATTAACATCAACAAACTCATAAATTCCGTTAAATCCTACCTGTTGTTGCGCTATTATCACCCCTCCAATACGTAACTGTACAAAGCTTGCAGGAGGAGCTTCACCACGAAATGTTTGGATAGGACGTGACCTTCTGGGTAGTAGTTCAGTGGCGTTAAAAGTCGTACCAAAGCTTTCAGGTGGTAAATTACTATAGCCAAATTGTAATCCAGTTAAATCAACTCCATTTAACAATGGATGTAAACCTAATTGTTGACGACCTATTTGATAGCGGAAGTTTCCATTTCGCTTATAGAAATAATATTCGGAAACATCTGGACTATTAACAAAGTTATTATCAAAACGAATGCCAACAGAACCACCTAATAATCGACCACCAAGACGTGTGGAACTGCGTAAGCTAGAATCACCGCCTCCACTAGTCCAGTTTAATTCTTGGCGCAAATTAGACAATCCATTTTGTGGTGCAAATACATCTGGTTTTAAGTTGGGTTGACTAGGGCGATATTGACCAGTTTGCGATCGCCAGGGTAAATCTGCAAGTAAGGTGAGGTCGGCAATATTTAAGTCAATAGTAATGTTAAGTTTATCGCGCATTTCGGCGCTGCTAATGTAAGAGACACCATTGATTTTCTTTAAAGAGTCTGGTGATATCTGTACAGTTCCTAAAGGTGTTTTAACTTGAGTTTTACCATCTATAATTTCAACAGTTAATCCTGTTAATCTCGCAAAAGAATCAAGAGGTATTAGTAAGATTTTGTTTTCTAAAATAACATCTAATGTGCCAATTTCTCGACCATTAACACTAAGTTCGACAAGAAATGGTTCATCGGGAGATTTAGCTAGTTGCAGTGAGTTTTCAGGGTTAGAATTTGGGATTGAGTCTCCTGGAGTAATTTTATGATCAGAGTTCGGCTTGAGTCGATCAATAATATTACCTGCGGCTGCAACTTTGCTGTTATCTACAGTTTGAGAATTGGATAGCGAGTTTGTGAGATTTGGCGGTGTATCTTGTTTAGGATTACTTGCTATTTTTTGTGCTTCTTGGGGATTGCTATTTGCAGAAGTCGTATCAATAATTTTATTATTAAGGCTTGCAGAAATCGAAATACTGATTAATTCTTGGACGAGTGTTAAGATTTTTGTGGCATCAAAACGGGGATTGTTTGCTACTGTTTGAATATTTGTATTTTTTTCAATATTTTGCTTAACTTGATTGTTGTTTGGATTATTTACTTTGGAAATTTCGTTATTAGCTACTGATAAATTATTATTAGAAGTTATATCTGTTTGTGCTTTACCAGCAATAGGATTAGAAGTGGAGCTTTCTAATTGAAGACTGTCAGTAATTGTATCATTAATTGATGTATACAAAGATATGTGAATTAGCTGTTGCACTGCTGCCAAAATAGTTCCAATAGTGTTCTTTTCAGCACTTTTATTGGATGCCAAATTACTGGCGATTTGTGGTGAATTGGCATCTTCTGGTGATAGGGCAGTGTCTTGACTGGTGACAGAAATATTACTGACTGATTTTTGTTGTTGACTTGGCAACTTTTGCTTTTGGGAATCGCAAGCAACGCCTTGTGTTTTCACACTGGTAGAAGTAGCCAGCATTCTTGCTAAGAGGTTATTCGCAAGGTTTTGTTTTTGAGACTGTGATTTAAATTCAGATAGCTGACATTCTAATGACTGTGTTGTTGCTGTACTGGCATTGCCACTATCTGAAGTTGAGTTTTTTGTCGGTTGATTCACTGCTGAAACTTTGACTGATGGTGGTTTGCCAGCAGCTTGTTCAGGTGCAATTGTGGCGACAATTGGGGGTGGTGCAGGTGGTAAAGCTAGGTAGAGCATACTAAGCACAAAGGTTGAAATGGTTATCCCAAAAGGGTGATGTAAGTTTTAATATCATTGGGCAGCAAATCATTTCTAGGTTTGGGATTGTGAATTCACCCAGAAAAGCAGCTATTTTGATTTCGGTTTAAAATTTCAGACTACAGTTCACTTCCTTAGAGGAATTACGGGATTTTTAGCCGCAGGAGTTGTCCCAGTTGCGGGAACAGTGAAAGGAATGCCTTGATCGACAGCTACTCCATTTAAGTCACCGTTAATGTCCAAAACGTAGTTACCAGGTGGTAATTTTTTGATTGGCATGACTAGCTTACGTCGCGTGCTAGCAAGAACGGGTGTGTCTCGTAAAATTCCCGCATCGACAACATTTGCAGGCAGTTTTACGTTTGCGGAAGCAGCACCAGATATTCCAGATATCGGCTGTGTTGCTTTTGCCCCAGGATAGTTAGCAGCGCGCCAGATAGAATACTGTCCCTTCATGCGGACGTTGGCGTTACCCGTACTCGAAATATCGAAGATAGCGTTAACAGAGTTGGCTTTGGCATCTACATTGATGGAGTTGAGAGTGCCAGCGCGTTTGATTTTACCAGCATAGCCGTAGACGACAATACCGACACGACCAATAGTCACAACTGACTGCGAGTTTTCTTTGCTTTGAGGTAAAACTTCCTCAAGGTAAATAACTGCTCGGTGTTCTCCCTCTTGGGGTTGAACTTTGGGGCGGATAGCAAAGCGGAGACTTTGAGAACTGCGTGGGGGAATTGTGAATCTGGCGGGAGTAAAGACAATCCACTGATCTAGGGAATTTTCGGTTGATTGTATCTCTTGCAGTTTATTTTCTTCATTGAGAGTCCAATTGCGGACGTAAGCTTGCATTTCTACAGGTTCCGCCGAAAAATTTGTAATTTTGATGGATTGCGATCGCCCTTTACCATTCATTTCTACTTCAAATTTTGGTGGGCTGACACCGATTTCTAGTGCTGTGGCTGGTGCTAATGCCAGATTCCAGAGAAGTCCTTGTGTGAATGCGCCTAATAAACTTAAGGCGATAATTTTTGTTTTTTGTAGCATTATAACCCTCGATTCTCTCTCACACTTAATTGGCACAAATACTTGATAATTATTAATGATTAATTAGAAGTGTTAGGTAATTGCAACTAATTTCACAACTAATCATTCACGGAATCAATAATTTACAAACATCCACCATCTTTACTTTGAATACATACTGATAAACGACCACCATGAACGCCAGCAATTTGGCTTTGAGTAGGGTCTAATGTCAACTCGACACGTCCTTCAACTACTGCAACATTTCTGGCTTCGCTACGAAAAATAAGATTATTTTCGAGCGGATTGAGAATTACACCAATTGTAGAATTAGAAGTAGTGGAATTATTTAAACGATTGGCAGTTCCATTATTACTCTTAAACTCGTAAGTAACTTTTAATGGCAATTGCATTTTGTCTAGGGGAATCCGCTTTGTCCAATTGATTTGACGTTTCACATTTTGAATTAAATCAGGCTGCTTATATAATTCCTGTGTATTCTGGGCATAGCCACTAGAATTAACAAATATATCTTTGATTGGGTCAAGGGTTATCTGAGTAGGTGATATTCCATTTACCCCTAAATCTTCTTCTGGGATTGTAGATGTTTGGGCGATCGCTGGTATTAATGGTAAACCTAGAGTCACCATGAATGTCGCCAAAAAACTTAATAATTTGCACTGATAACTCATTATCCTCATACTGGCAAAATGATAATTTTTGACAGGAGTAAAATGTAAATTAATCGAGTTAAAAATCATAGACCTTAATTCGACCTCATAATTACTTTGTGTAGGATCACACTTCTTTTTGATTGATAACTCCTGTTGACTCAGAATTATTTATAACTCAATAACTCACAATAATGTCTTATCTGTTATATCTGCTGAATTGCAAATTGAGTGAAATTTTAACAATTGACTTTTGGCTTTTAAAAACACACATAAAAAACTTTAAAAGCAAAATAAAAACAAAAGCCAAGAAAATGAATATAGTTGATATTTGGGGACTGGAAGCAGGCACAATGCCTGCACCAGAAATTATGATGACTTAAAGTGAGCTATCTATTGGTACTCTATTTGGACACAAAATTAGGGTTGAGCCAAAGCTTCAACAGTCAACTTACCACCAGTGTGAACACCAGCACTTGCAGCACTAACATCAAAAGTTAAATCAACACCACCAACTATAGGAGTGTTCGCATTTACAGGAGTTCCGCTACCATTATTAACAGTTACGTTTGTAAGTAGGATTTCACTAGCTGGATCGGCAGTATTTGTTAAGATGGTCGCTTTAGGAGCACCAGCTGCGCTGTTAGCAACTGGAGTCACGGTAACGTTAATTGGTTTGCCGCCATTCGACCAGACTGCGAACAATTCATTCACTTTCTTGGTGACTGTCGGTTGAGTACCTACTCCAACTTGAGGACGTGGAAGTAATGTCAACTTGGTAGTACCGTCTGTATCAGTAACCCCCGGATTGAAATCTTTTTCTAGTGCTGCGCCCAACTCACCCTGAGTGATTTGCAGCTTTACGTTTTGGAATGTACGTAGGAAGATTCCAGGTTGGATGGTAACTTCTACATTTACGTCTTGCTGAACTGCATTTGCGGGTGCTGCGAAAATAGCGCTACTTAATGCTGCTGCACCTGCGGCAATGATGCCCAAAATCTTCTTATTCATGGAAAAAACAACTCCTGAGGATAGATAATCTGATTTTTTTTGGAAGTAAAATTAACTCTCGTTTTTTGCTCGTTGTCGAGCTAATGTGATTTTGCTATTTATGACCCTATCGATATAGCTTCCCTGGATAAGCCCGAGAGTTGGAAATCAAGTATGACGTTTTGCAAGTAAAATCTGCCTTGATAAATTGCCGATTTTCTTTGCCAGCATGGTTTTGACTGTTAAAGCATCACCTCCTTTACATAAACTCTGAGAAAACCTTTGCCCCTCGCTTTACGTATCGATTCGCAGCCCATCGCATAATTATTGAACTCAATTTGCTTGGCAATTTTTACTCCGCTCCAAATTCAGTGAAGTCAGTAGTAACGCCATTGCCACCAAAATTGACAATTATGGATTCGTATTTGTTTGTGAAGCGATGAATACTAGGCTTCGAGAAAATAGCGAGAGCATATAATATTCATATACAGTTGTGGTAATGACTGTAATATTACTTTCCTCAAAAAATATTCACATGGAATGAATGTATTAATTAACACTTGACTAAAAATTAATTAATGCAATCCTCCATTGAGGAAAATAAAAGCTACAGCAGCAACCAAAATCATTAAGTTCGTCTCATTTATATTTTGAGTCCTTCACAATTCTTGATTACATCAAGAATTTAACCCTTTTGCGCTAAAGACTCCTTCAGTGAGAATATGGAATTATGAGGCAGGGATAACAAGAAGACGTAAGTGTTAGCACTGAAGCTGCATGGGAAATTTTATTTAAGTATTAGATTCATAAAAGGGGAAAGATGAGGGGACAAAGTTAATGTTTCAAGCTACTCGTCGTCGTCTGGCGCTGTGGTATACGGCAATTACAGCCGTGTTGCTATTGTTATTTGCCTGTGGTGTGTATTTGTACGTTCGTAATACTTTAATTGAGCGCATAGACGATACTCTCAATCATGTGGTGGAAGTCGTGGAGCGATCGCTTGTCATTGAGCCGGTGAATTTTTCTGTAACATCTGCGGCGAAGCAATACCGAATTAATATCGAAGCCAGTTTTCGCAACAACGCGAATACAGTAGAAGACGATCGCATTGATATTGAATGGTTTAGTTCTACAGGTGATTTACTGTGGTCAACTTTTTCCGAACCAATTAATATTCCGATTCATTCCAACCTCAATGGGGAGACGGTTCGTGTTGTTAGGCAAGAAAATGGCGCGGGGAGTTGGGGAGATTTGGCAGGTAGGCAAGAAAATAAATATGAGCATCAAGATTTTTCTCCCTTAATACTTCGCCAAGTGACGCAACGGGTAGAAATTGGACGGCAGGTTTTGGGATATTTGCGGGTGAGTCATCCTTGGTTTGAGGTGACAAAACCCAGCCGCCAGTTGATATTTGATTTGGCTTTGGGAACGGGATTAATGGTGCTTTCTGTGGCTGCGAGTGGCTGGTTTCTTTCCGGTAAGGCGATGGAACCTGTACATCAGTCATACCAGCGTCTCAAGCAGTTTACAGCAGATGCTTCCCATGAGTTGCGGAGTCCCATTGCTTTGATTCAAACTAATGTCCAGGTAGCACTTGCCGATTTAGAATCCTTAGAAGCAAGTGAGACAAGCACTGTCACAGCTTCCCATTACCGACAGCAGTTGAAGATTGTGGAACGATTAACCCAGCGTTTGGGAAAGCTTGTCAACGATTTGTTGTTTTTGGCAAGACAAGATAGTGGCATTGCTCAGGAAAGCTTTTCACTATGTCCCCTCGATGCTTTATTGATGGAGGTGGTGGAAGAACAGCAATTATTGGCGGCAGAAAAAAATATTATGCTGTCGTTGGAATTAATTGATCCACCGGCAACAGAGACAAATCTAGAGTTGTTGGAAAACTGGTTTACACTGACTGGTGATTGGAATCAGTTAGTCAGATTATTTACCAATTTAATTGGCAATGCCTTACGTTACACGCGCGATCGCGGTCATGTAAATGTGGAATTAAAAAGGTTTGAGGCGATTTACCGAGTTTCGGGGTTAGGCTATATGACTCCGCAATTACAAGTAAAAATTAGTGATAGTGGTATTGGGATTCCGGCTGAATCATTGCCGAAGTTATTTGATCGCTTTTATCGGGTTGATCCCGCACGTACTCATTCTTCCCCAGATAAAGCCACAGAAAAGACCACTGGTTCAGGGTTGGGATTAGCGATCGCTAGAGCGATCGTCGAAAATCATCAAGGTCAAATTCATGTGGAAAGTGTTTTGGATCAGGGAACGACGTTTACTGTAGTGCTACCAATTTTGGCAAGTGGGGAATAGAGGGAAGAGAAGGAAGATGAATTAGATTATGGAAGCGTTGTATTATAAGTTTTTGTCTGTGGTTTTGACATCAACTTTTAGGGGCTATGTATAAAGTGAACTGTAAAACTAAAGACATCAGCTTTCTGGGATTTAAGTATTGATTATCATCTTACTTTTTAATGATCACTGGTTTTCTCCCTGAGTGAATATATTTAATGTTTACTTGATAAATTTTACTTGAGAAATATCCCTTAAATAAATTTTAGAAATTTGATAATTACTCACTTGCAAAATGCCACAAGAATCAAAATCAAAATCAACAACACCTAACCTGCTCAGGGTACTACAAATTGTTACAGCCTACCCTTGGTTCCTTTTGGTTGCTATTTCGAGTTTGTTATTACTAATTTGTATAAATGCTTTGACTCCACAGTTATTTCGCTGGGGTATTGATCAAGGTATTAGTCAAGGTAATTTAAATATTATTTTTCAAGCTGCTATCTTTTTATTTTTAGCAGCAATTGGACGGGGAATATTTAGCTTTGGACAAAATTTTTGTGCGGAGATTGTTTCCCAAAATGTTACTTATAGATTACGCAATCAAGTTTTTCGTACAACTCAGAATTTGAGTTTGAGTTATTACAAAAATACTTCTGCTGGTCAGTTATTAACTCGTGTGACTAGTGATGTTGAACAAATTCGTACTTTTATTGGCACAACTATAATTCAAGTCATTAGCGGTTTAATTACTTTAATTACTAGTGCTGTAATTGTGTTAACGATGAATTGGCAGTTAGCATTAATTACGTTGACAGCAATACCAACAGCAGGCTTTTTGTTAACTCGCTTTTTTAAGAAAAATGGCAAGTTATTTGGGATGGTGCAATCAAAACTTGGGAATTTGAATAGTATTTTAGAAGAAAATCTGATTGGTGTACGAGTTGTCAAGGC
The DNA here is from genome assembly GCF_034931845.1 of Calothrix sp. UHCC 0171. Lineage (NCBI taxonomy): Bacteria > Bacillati > Cyanobacteriota > Cyanophyceae > Nostocales > Calotrichaceae > Calothrix > Calothrix sp. UHCC 0171. The sequence continues at coordinate 46,776 of NZ_JAYGHN010000022.1, read as the reverse complement.
ATTTGTCCGAGAACAGGCAGAAATATCACGATATACAAGACTAAATGATGAATTATTAGCGGCAAATATGCAGACGGTGAAGGTATTAAGAAATCTTTTCCCCTTCCTGTTTTTGTTGAGTAATTTAATTAGTTTGACGGTAATTGGATTTGGGGGAGCGCAGGTAATTGGTAAACAGTTTTCACTGGGTGAATTAGTCGCTTTTAATTCCTATTTGGTATTTATTCTCCAACCTGTTTTGCAGATTGGTTTTGCGGCTGGTATCATTGCCCAAGCTGCCGCTTCTGCGAGAAGAGTTTATGAAGTGATTGATGCGGAAAATGATATTACTAATCATCCGAATGCAAAGGTATTGAATTCAGCTAATATTCAAGGTGAAATTATATTTGAAAATGTCGATTTTAGCTATCCTGGCTCCGCAACCCCAATACTCAAAGATATTTCATTTGTCATTAATCCTGGCGAATTTGTTGCCATTGTGGGGATGACAGGAAGCGGTAAAAGCACTATCGCCAATTTAGTTCCCCGTTTTTATGATGTGAATGCGGGAGTAGTGAAAATTGATGGCAACGACGTGCGAGAATTAGAATTAGCAAGTTTGCGATCGCAAATTTCGATTGTTTTCCAAGATGCGACTTTATTTTCGGGAACAATTCGCGACAATATTGCCTACGGTTTACCGGATGCGCCTTTAGCAGAAATTATTGCCGCCGCCAAATTCGCCCAGATAGATGATTTTATCAGCAGTTTACCCGATGGTTACAACACAATTGTTGGCGAAAGGGGAATCGGTTTATCGGGGGGACAAAAACAGCGAGTTGCAATTGCTAGAAGTGTTTTAACAGATTTTCGGATTTTGATTCTCGATGATGCTACCTCCGCAGTCGATGCCAAAACCGGGGCTTTGATTTTGGACTCATTAGAGAAATTAAGACAAGCAAGGCAATGTACAATAATTGTGATTTCCCAACGTATTAGTAGTATTCGCAATGCTGACAAAATCTTACTTGTTGATAAAGGGCAAATTGTTGCCCAAGGTAAGCATCAGGAATTGTTAGAAACAAGTTCGCTGTATGCGGCAATTTTGGCTTCGCAAGTCAAGCAAAGTCAATTGGTTGAGACTAGTGCTGAGTAAATGATGCTCTAGATAAACGAAGTCTAGCTTTGTACAAGATAAATTTTGATGAGTGCTGAGAGGAAAATAATAAAATTCTTAAACTATGGGATATTCAGAGAGAATTTGCAAGAATAATTACCAGGTAGATTCTGAATAGAGTCTGTACTCATTTTAGTAATTTTGATTAATACCAATCTAACCCTATTTTGGTGTGCATCTATGATTGCCATAACACAGGATTTCAGAGGCACTGATAATCATACTGAGAGTAATTTAGAACGACAAATTAAAATTAAAAAAATGCAGCTAAAAATTGCCCAAGAGGGAAATATGCCCTGTGTGATTGAGGCAATTCGGAGCCAATTAGAGGAATTAGAAAGGCTAGGATGCGATTCACAGCAAGATTCTGATTTCCATGCCTTAATGAGTTTATTAGATGATTAGGAATCATGTAAAAATAAGTAGTGCAAGCGTCTCGCTTGCTATTTCCCAAAGGTGTGTCTCGCTTGCTATTTCCCAAAAGTGCATCTCGCTTGCTATTTCCCAAAGGTGGGCAAGATGCCCCGAAGTTTTCCGTGAAGAACATCTCCCCGGAAACTCCTCTTCCCACTACTTGTTCAATTTATTTTTACACGAATACTTTAAGGACTTGAAATCTGGGAGTTAGAGTCAAGTATGCAATCAAATAGTTAAATAAATTCGCCAATTCAACCCCAATCAAAAATCATGACAATTGATATCCTTGACTTTTGCCCAAAGTCAGGAATAAAAGTTTTTACTTCACTTTTACTGCACTTGTACTGCAAATAATATCCCATCAAATACCTTAATGACTAACCCAAAAACACCAACACTACAACGCTTTGGACAATATTTAATTCCCCATCGAAAAGTAATTCCTGTTGCCCTAGGATTTGTAGTAGTTGCGGCAATAATGCAGGGGCTAGCACCATTTCTAATTGGTTGGTCAATTGATAATCTCATTTCTCAAGGTAATTTGCCAGGATTGATGCAAATGTTATTATTAATCTTGGCTGTTTACTTAACTGGATTTGCAGCTACACGCGCTCAAATTTTGCGAACAAACTGGATTAGTCAAAATGTATTAGCACAACTGCGTCAAGATATTTTTACCAAACTACAAAGTTTACCACTCAGTTTTTTTGATACCAGTTCCGCAGGGGATTTGATGAGTCGCTTGCTCAACGATGTCAGTACCGTAAATCAGGTATTTGGACTAGCAATCGCACAAATTGTTGGTAGTATATTTAGTCTATGCGGAATTGCGATCGCAATGCTAGCGGTGAATCTTAAATTAGGATTGTTAACTAATATTGTGATTCCAGTCGTGGTGATTATCACTACGTTATTTGGCAAATGGGCACGGGATAAATTTCGCCTCACCCGTCAAAGTATTAGTGAACTTTCCAGTAGAATTGAGGAAGATTTAGGCAGTATTCGGGAAGCACAATTATTCAACCGGAATCAATTAAATATTGAAAATTTTCAAAAACTCAATGCTGCCAATCGGAATGCGAATATTCAAGCAGTCGCCATTACAGCAGCATTTTTACCAACAATTGATGTTTTAAATACTTTATCTATTGCCGTTATTTTTGCATATGGTGGCTATCTTGTTGTCACCAATACAATGACGTTAGGAACAGTGACAGCTTTTTTAATTTATCTACAGCAATTTTTCCAACCTATACAAATTCTTAGTCAATTTTACACCCAGGCGCAATCCGCGATCGCAGGACTAGAAAGAATTTTTCGACTATTAGATGAACCATCACGACTTCAAGATGCACCGGATGCTGTAGAAATGACGAAAATTCGGGGTGAAGTTAGTTTTGAAAATGTCAATTTTGGCTATAAGCTAAATCAAACTGTACTGAAAAATGTCAGTTTACATGCACAACCCGGAGAAACAATTGCCCTTGTCGGGGCAACAGGTGCAGGCAAAAGTACAATTATCAATTTGATTTTGCGCTTCTATGATGTCACCGGAGGTGCTGTCAAAATCGATGGCATTGATGTTCGTCAGGTGACGCAAGTAAGCTTACGTCGTCAAATTGGCATAGTTTTACAAGATATGGTTTTATTTAGCGGTACTATTGCCGAAAATATTGCTTTTGGCTCTCCAGAAGCAACACCAGAAGAAATTATAGCCGCAGCAAAAGTTGCGAATGTACATGAATTTATTCTCACACTTCCCCAAGATTATGATACCCAAGTGGGAACGCGAGGTGTCACCCTTTCTCAAGGGCAAAGACAGTTAATTAGTATTGCCCGTGCGGTGTTAGTAAATCCGCGAATCATGATATTAGATGAAGCGACAAGTAGTATTGATACTCGCACGGAAGAATTGATTCAAGATGCCATGTCAAAACTGTTAAAAAACCGCACAAGCTTTGTAATTGCCCATCGTTTAAGTACAGTTACACAAGCTGATAAATTATTAGTCATTCAACAAGGACAAATTCTCGAGCAAGGTACTCATACTGAGTTAATTGCCCAAAATGGGGTTTATGCAAACCTCTATTCTTTGCAATTGGGGTAGATATAGCAATGTTGACACTTCCGGCTCTAAAGAGATGGGGTTCTCTGTTCAGTGAGATAAATTTCTCTAACTGTTTTGTACCCACTAAAGCATGACAGTTAATATTCTAGACAGTAAAACCTTATTTTTAACTTTTACTTAATAGGCTAGTTAACCTTAAATAGGCTAGTTAAACCTTCTCTTGCTTTTTAATTATTTTGCAGCAAACCCTAAGTCGTTATTTCTAATTATTTTCTGTTTCTTCCTGTCTTATATCTGCTGTTTGGGAAGTTGGTATTTTCATACTAATGAAAAATACTATATGATTTTTTTCAATATTTATATTAGTTACGTTAACCACAGTTTTATCAGGTGATATATCTAAACCTTTTACTTGAATGGATTGACTTTTATAGCCAGAATTATCAAGCCACTCACCAATATTTCTCCAATTCTCTACCTTCTCATCAGATTTATCCAACAAGTTTTTAACATATTTGTATATGGTTGCACACAAGTCAGTTTCTACGCCTTTACCATTTTTTCCCAGTTTTTCCGCTATTTCGCCAGGACTTAAACCGCACAGCAATCCCCGCAAGTGGCACTTTTCCACAGGTGTCAAGCGCTTACCCTTCGCAGAGGCTAAATCAGTGTAGAGAGCTTCTAAATCCCAATGGTTATAAGCCTGTGAAAATTGTTCATCGATTGATGCCATAGAATCGGATAGATATTTAGTAAAATTTTCCTGATGTAATCCTAGCACTATACCTGATTATTGCTAGTGGATAGTAATTAACTAAATTTTTATACTGAGGGTTAATGCATCAATAAACACTAGTAATATTTGATTGACGGGAGATTCACTATGGCTCAAGAAAAAATAGGTGAAGTGCAAACGCCTTCTGGTTCTACTTATTATATTTTCTGGGATCAAACTAGCGGTGACATACATGTTGGTAGCGAATATGCCGGTAATGCGTTATCTCAGAGCGAAGCGATGCGTCAAGCTAACTATTATGCAACTACTACGCAAATAATAAAATAGTCTGTGAATATCTGTTTGCTAAATTGTTTTTTTTGATTTTTTTGAGGAAGATTAATGGCTATAAATTTAGATTTGCTTTCATCATCAAACTTTATTTCTACAATTAGAAAATATTGTAATTCTATCGGATGGTCTATTTATGATATCAATGATAGAAGAGCAATCCTTAACTTTAATGCTAATTCTGGAAATACTCAGACACTTTTCATTATCAAGCATGAAAATACATTAGAGTTTTCCGTGCCTAGTGGGATAAAATACAGTGATACCAGTGATATTCCAGGATGGTTATCAGCCGCCCTTTTATCTCAAAATGCTACCTTTAAAGTTGGCTTTTGGTGTATTGAAGAAATTGGAGGAAAACAAACGTTTTCTATTATGCATAATGCAGAAATAAGCCTAATCGATGTCAATTATTTTCAACGACTTGGATTGGCTCTAGTCAGACAATGTGATGAGCTAGAACAAATCGTAGCAAAAGCATTAATTAACTATTAGCAATGATACAGAAATTGTATTTTATTTCTGTTATCTTTTGTATATAAGACTATTATAAAATAGTCCGAAAATACATCAAAATATCTGTAAATAAAAATCCAAGAATAACATCGATATTCTTGGATTTGATAATTTTCATACTGGAGAAATCTAGGAACCAGTATTTTTGTTCTTGTAAATTGTAGTGTTTGAATTTTGTTACATAAATTCCAAAACAGCATCAACCAAGTTCAACAGATTTCATCTATTCTTCAACACGGTATCCCAATTCAGCCAGACGAGTACGTGATTGTCGCCATTTTGGTTGTACTTTAACGAACAATTCGAGGTATACTTTGCCGGCAATCAATTTTTGAATTTGTTCACGGGCGGCGCTACCGATGGATTTCAACATAATTCCACCTTTGCCAATCAAGATACCTTTTTGAGAGTCACGTTCAACATTGATTGTAGCGAGAACACGGGTAATTGCAGGTGTTTCTTCGACTTTATCAATCGCTACGGCAACAGAATGGGGGACTTCTTCGCGGGTTAGCAGCAAAATTTGCTCGCGAATTAATTCACCCATAATAAAGCGTTCCGGTTGGTCTGTGACTAAATCGGGTGGATAATAATATGGTCCCGGCGCTAGCTGCGAAATTAATAAATCTTGTAGTTGCGGTAATCCATCACTATTTTTGGCTGAAAACTTTACAGTTTGCCAGTTATATTCTTCTGCAAGCTGAGTATAACTTGCATCGATCGCATCTCTCGAACTTGCTGCTTGTTCGTCAATTTTATTCAAACCCAGAACAACAGGTGTTTGACTGCGAGTCACTAAGTCGGCAATATACTTATCACCGGAACCACAATTTACCGATGCATCAACAACAAACAAGACAACGTCAACCGATTCAATGGCGATTTTGGCATTTTTTACCAGGACTTCACCTAACTGGTGATGTGGTTTGTGGATTCCTGGTGTGTCAACAAATATTAACTGTGCTGTGGGTGTGGTTAATATTCCCCGCAAACGGTTTCGAGTCGTTTGGGCTACGGGTGAAGTGATGGCAATTTTTTGTCCTACTAGTTGATTCATCAAAGTAGATTTACCGACATTTGGGCGACCGATAATGCCGATAAAACCAGAACGAAAATCAGGAGGAGCCTGAGGAATTGTAACGGCTCCTGAAAATGCATAAATGTCATTTTCAATACTGTTCACCTGAGTCTCCACCGTCATATTTTGCATTTTGGAGAAGTCAAAAAAGTGTTTGTTGCGAAAACAAGCATAAAATTACCCTGGATTTTCAGATATTGATGCTGTCTCAGTTTAACTAGCTTTCGCCACAAAAAACATTATTTTCTGTGACATACTCCCACGCTTCAGCAAGCTTTAAGTGTGGGATTCTCAGCGACTCCCGGTATTCCGTCGGACATTAACTGAGTTTTGTTTAGACTGCACAAGATGCCCCTCTGCACAGTTGAACAATACAACATGTTTCAATTTTCAGGCGATCGCACTTTGTAATTCATTTATAATTATTTGCAACTGTAACATAATTGGGGCATTGCCCAGTCATAACTGAAATCAAGCAGGCAATGCTCACCTCAAATAAGTTTTTATTCCGCTAACATTTCCAATAATTGGGCTTCACTCAAGATTGCAATTCCCAAATTTTCAGCTTTTGTTAATTTAGAACCAGCTTCTGCTCCGACTACCAAAAAATCTGTTTTCTTACTAACTGAATCTGTAACTTTACCTCCTGCTGTTTGAATTAAACCTTTGGCTTCGTCGCGTTTTAGTGTTGGCAATGTCCCTGTAATCACAAAGGTTTTGCCAGCTAACTTTTGATTGCTGTCTCTATTATTTGCAACTTCTGTGAATGTAGTTGTGAATTGCAATTCTGCTATTATTAAACGTTCGATTAATGTTTGATTAGAAGGGATGCGAAACCATTGATAAATACTATCTGCAATTTCTCCCCCAATCCCATAAATCCCTTCTATCTTCGCCCTGGAAGCATTAGCTAATTCTTCAACACAGGGGAATTTTTCCGCCAACAATTGAGCCGTCACGCTACCTACATGACGAATACCTAAACCATAAAGCACTCGACTCCAAGGTTGATTTTTCGACTTAGAAATTGCATCGACTATTTTCTCAGCCGATTTTTTCCCCATCCGCTCTAATTCGCATAATTTTTCAGGTGTTAATTCATATAAATCGGCAACTGAATGTACAACTTCCTTATCTACTAATTGATGCACCAACTTCTCACCCATCCCGCGAATATCTAATGCATCCCGACTTACCCAATGTTCGATTGAACCCTTTAAAATTGCCGGGCAAGATGCATTCACACACCTAGTAACTGCTTCATCTTTTTCCCGCACCACAGGTTGCCCACATACGGGACAATGGGTAGGCATGACAAAGGGTTCTGTACCGGAAGGGCGTAATTCCGTTAGCACACGCAACACTTCCGGGATAATTTCCCCAGCTTTGCGGACAATTACAGTATCGCCGATGCGGATATCGAGTTGATTAATGCGATCGCCATTGTGTAAAGTAGCTCTAGATACGGTTGTACCTGCTAGTTGTACCGGGCGCATTTCTGCCAGTGGTGTTAAAGCTCCTGTACGTCCGACATTCACGGAAATATTTTCGACAACCGTGGGCGCTTCTTCTGCTGCATATTTCAAGGCTACAGCCCATCGAGGAAACTTCTGCGTAAAACCTAATTGTTCTTGCAGTTTAAAAGCATTGATTTTTACTACTACCCCATCAGTCATGTAGGGTAAGTTTAATCTTTCTGTATCCCAATCTTCATAATATTTCGCAACCTCTGGTAAAGAATGGCACAATTTCATCTTCGGGTTGACTTTAAAACCCATGTTTTGCAATAGTTCTAAGGCTTCCCACTGAGTATTTGTAATACTGGCATCATCTTCTCCGGGAATATGCAAAGTGTAAGCAAAAAAGTCTAATTTGCGCTTATCTACAATCCGAGAATCTAATTGCCGCAGGGTTCCCGCAGTTGCATTCCGGGGGTTGGCAAATGGAGTTTCATGATTCTGAAGCCGTTCTTCGTTAATTTGTGTAAATACATCAAGTGGTAAAAATGTCTCTCCCCGCACCTCTACCCGTGCCGGAATTTTGCCACCAAAAGCTTCTGGATGCAAGCGCAAGGGTATGGAACGAATAGTGCGGATGTTTTGGGTAATTTCTTCACCCATCAAGCCATCACCCCTAGTTGCGCCTCTTGTCAAAATTCCCTCTTCGTAGGTTAATGCTAGAGCATTGCCGTCAATTTTTAATTCGCAGACATATTCAACATCAGCAGTTCTTTCTTCGGTGTTAGAGGGCGGTAAATTTCTTCTCCAGCGATTATCCCAAGCTTTCAACTCATCAACATTGAAAGCATTTTCCAAGCTATACAAGGGGATGTGATGACGTACTGAGTTGAATTGCGTGGCAGGTTTTTCCCCGACTCGTTGCGTCGGACTATCGGTTGTAATTAATTCAGGATGATTATTTTCGAGTTCCTGTAATTCACGATAAAGGCGATCATAAACAGTATCCTCTAAAGTGGGGCGATCGAGTACATAATATTCATAACTAGCTTTTTGGATAAGCTTTCGTAGTTCTTCAATTCGCGTTTTGATATCCAGCATTGATTAGTTCCAGCAGATTCTAGTTTCAGCAGGATAATTATAGTAATGAGAAACAGTGATAAATAGGAAGAGTGAGGAGATAGAGGAATGAGGGAAACAAGATAGAAATTTGCCTTCTGTCTCCCTTTATTGCCATTTTGTCCTATTTTGCCCAATCTTCTACTTCATAAAGGAACTTGGTATCAGCAATTAACTTCCGATTCGCTGAGGTACTTTGCACAAAAACGATATATTTTTCGATATTATTAGGTTTAATCCGCACTGTCGAACCTTCAGGTAAACCTAACATTTCCCTTGCGGCTTCCCCTTCAAATAAATCACCGGTTTTTCTGTCCATTAAAATGATTTCTTTATGTCCTTGGATGGTTTCAGTTTTGGTAAATTCGTAAAATCCTCGTCCAACTTTAAACGTTAAACCATTTTCTAACACAAAAGCTTTAATCGAGATATCATTATCAACTTCCAGAATTTGAAATCTTCCTGGAGAAACAGCCCGTAAATCAGCAGCTTCGTAAAGTGATGTTCCTTCGCGTTTCATCATCGAGTTAAAGATGCGACTTAACCCACGACTCATCCGCCCTTCGCTAATAATTTCTTTTTCGTATTCTTGAAGTTGCTCGTTTGATGATTGTTGATAACAAACTGCTAAAAATAAGTCTGTAATATAAGAGAATTGTTCAAGATTGACGTGAAAACCACCTGATTGTTCAGCTAATTCTTGATAAAATGGCGTTGCATGAGGACGATTTAAAGCTTGTACACCATAAACCATAATTTCCTGCTCTGCTAATTTCTTAATTTCTTGTCGCCAATTTAATTTTTTCGGGTTATGTGCAGGTGCATGGGGAATATCATCCCCAATTAATACGAGTGATTTTGATGCAGATTTTGACCAAGAAAATGATTGCGCTTCATGCAATACTAGTTCATAACATTCAGGTGCATCACCACCGCCTGTAGCTTCAACATTCATGACAAAATTGCAAATTTCCTCAATATCGGCGGATAAATCAAAATGTTTGGTAACGTAAGTTGAGCCTTCATCACAGTAATCACCGTGGGCAATAATCCCAATTTTAATTAAGGGAATTTCGTTAATTAAGCGTTGTACTGTTTCCTTGATTTTCCGGCGCACCTGAGTTAAACAAGGATACATACTGCCTGTGGTGTCAAAGCTAAAAACAACTTCAATGCTACTCATTATTTCACCTTTTATTTTATCTGTTTATTTTTGTGTCTATGGTGGTTTTTGAATTGATTCTAACTTTCGCTAATGATTGAGTTGCAAGAGAGAAATACTAGCTTTATCTAACTTTCATGGAAGCAGTTTTATCTAAATGTTTTTACTGAGAATTATCTGTCTAAGTAAAGAGTAATCTTTTTAAGAAAATTCACAATGTTTTCAGTATTTTTACGGTTGAGTTTCCAGATACGATTTATGCTCACAAATAACTGAAAATACAAGTAATCACACAAAAGTCATTTTAGATATCTCTAACGGCATAAACACGGAAATTTTGGGTGAGCAAAGATGATACGATCGCTTTGATGCCGATAAATAATAAAATAATAAATAGAAGCCAAAATTTAATTTTTGATGATGTGTTAGTCAAATAGCAAGTTCTGGAAATTAAACAGTATTTGGGCTGATATCATGTTCGGCTAATCACTTACAGTTAAAAATTCTCCGTGTCCCCGCGTCTCTAAGTCTCCGTGTCAGTCTTAATAATAAGTATTCAACCGGACATGATATGACCGCTACGCAGCAATACACCCGTTGGTGGATTCCAGAGTTTGATGGTTGTATCGTCACCGCCACTTGCTAAAATTTTTTCATTGGCAAAAAGTGCGATCGCGCGTACAGGTGCAGTATGTCCTGATAGAGTTTTTACTGTGAAGATGTTGTTTGTCGGCGTATCAACAATTACATTTAACGGTGAAGGAATACTCGCAAATGAAAAGTTGCTAACTGTACATAATATTAAGCTGCTAGCTGCAATAGATAATAATTTCATTCTAGTTAATTGATGTAAATTTTAACTCTTTCTACCTGATTCAATGTTAAAAACTTTCCCATAGTTCCTCAATTCCCCGCATCTCTCAACTCTCACAAGCGTAGAAAGGCAAGGTAAACTGATGAAATTGACTGATTCAAAGAAAATCCTATGCCTAGTTTTTTATTAGAAGTTGGTACAGAAGAACTACCTGCAAGTTTTTTGAGTGGTGCCATTGCTCAATGGAAGCAGCGCATTCCCAAATCTCTAGATGAAAATAGTCTTGTGAGCGATGGGGTGAAAATTTATGGGACTCCACGACGTTTAGCGGTGTTTATTCAAGGTTTACCAGTACAGCAACCCGATAGAGAAGAGGAAATCAAGGGACCACCAGCGAAGGCTGCATTTAAGCCGGATGGTACACCCACAGCCGCAGGAGAAGGATTTGCGAAAAAGCAAGGTGTGGAAATATCTGCATTTGAGGTACGTCCAACTGAGAAAGGTGATTTTATTTTTGTCAAAAAAATAATTCCTGGTCGCCCGGTAGCAGATATACTTACGGAACTCATACCGCAATGGATTTTTAGTTTGGAAGGTAAGCGGTTGATGCGTTGGGGTGATGGGGATACGCGGTTTTCCCGTCCGATTCGCTGGTTAGTAACACTATTAGATGATGCGGTGTTGCCATTGACATTGGATAATGGCTCGGAAGTAGTTAAGAGCGATCGCATTTCTCGCGGACATCGGGTTTTACATCCTGATAATATTAGGATTGCCCATGCAAATGATTATGTAGAAACGTTGCGTCAAGCTTATATTGTTGTCGATACTGATGAGCGTCAGAAGACGATTAAAGAGCAAGTGAATGCAGCTGCCACAAGTAAAAATGGGACAACAGAAATTTATCCCGATTTGTTGGAAGAAGTTGTTAATTTAGTCGAATATCCTTCGGTAGTTGTGGGTAATTTTGAAGAGGCATTTTTAGAGTTACCAACGGAAGTGACAACTACGGTGATGGTTACGCATCAAAGATATTTTCCGATTTTTAAAAATTTAAATAGCCAAGAGTTATTACCTAATTTCATCACGATTTCTAATGGTGATCCAAAAAAATCACAAATTATTGCTGATGGGAATGCCAAAGTAATTAGAGCCAGATTAGCTGACGGCAGATATTTCTATGAGAAAGATTTAGAAAAGCCCTTAGAAAGCTTGTTAACTAAGCTGGAAACAGTTACTTTCCAAGAGGATTTAGGTTCGTTGCGACGTAAGGTAGAGAGAATTTGCCAAATTGCTGACTTAATTTCCGCACAGTTAAATCTCGATGAAAATGACCGGAAAAATATTCAACGGGCGGCATTACTCTGCAAAGCCGATTTAGTTAGCAATATGGTATATGAATTTCCTGAATTGCAAGGAATTATGGGGGAGAAATATGCAGCGAAAAGTGGAGAAAATGAAGCCGTATCCAAAGCAATTTTTGAACATTATTTACCCAGAAATGCTGATGATATTCTTCCCCAAACTTTAACTGGACAAGTTGTCGGTTTAGCAGATCGCCTCGATACCTTGGTGAGTATATTTGGCTTGGGAATGATACCTTCAGGCTCCTCCGATCCCTTTGCTTTACGACGAGCAGCAAATGCCATTGTGAATATTACTTGGGTAGGAAATTTACAAATTAATCTACAGACTTTATTAGAGCAAGTCGCTAGTAATTTTGCTGCCGAATATAACAAAGATGCCCATCAATTAATTACCCTACTCAAAGACTTCTTCTTACAACGAGTTCGCACATTATTACAGGAAGAAAAAGGCATTGATTACGACTTAGTCAATGCAGTCTTAGGAGAAAGCGATAAACAGGGCTTAATGCCGGAGGCATATCGCGAATATACTGAAAAAGCATTACAAGACTTAATTGACGCGAGAAACCGTGCCACATTCCTCCAAGAAATCCGTAAAGATGGCAGACTTGGCGAAATTTACGAAACCGTCAACCGCTCTACCCGTCTGGCGGCACAAGGTGATTTAGATACCCAACAATTAGAACCAACACCATTAATACAAGAAAAATTATTCCAAAAACCCTCTGAGGCAGCATTTTATCGCGCCCTCGTGAATTTACTGCCGCAAACTCAAGCAGCACAAAAGTCACGCGACTACCAACAGCTTGTATCAGCATTACAGCAAATTGCACCGACAGTGAGCAACTTTTTTGATGGCTCCGAAAGCGTTTTAGTGATGGATGAAAACCCAGAAATCAAGCGCAACCGCCTATATTTACTAGGTTTACTGCGAAATCATGCCCGTGTTTTAGCTGACTTTGGCTGTATCGTCAAAAATTAGTAACGATTGTAAAAAAAAGCTGTGCGCGTGTAACAAATAAACGCTACTATAGGGAGGCTTAACCAGGGAAACTGCTACAGTCTATGTCCAAAGCTCATGTAATTGGATTAGGAAAGTCCGGTGTTGCTGCGGCAAGATTGTTGAGACGAGAAGGTTGGGAGGTAGAAATTGGTGACAAAAACACCTCCCCAAGCCTCCTCATACAACAACAGGAGCTTGCAGCCGAAAATATCACAGTCAAACTTGGCTATACCCTAGAATTAGAGGGTGCAGATTTAGCTCAATTACCTCAATTAATAGTAGTTAGTCCTGGTGTCCCTTGGGATATTCCACTATTAGTCAAAGCGCGAAAATTCGGTATAGAAACCATCGGTGAGATGGAATTAGCATGGCGTAATTTAAATACGGTACCCTGGATTGGAATTACTGGAACTAATGGTAAAACAACCACTACTGCATTAACTGCTGCCATTTTCCAAGCCGCAGGTTTACATGCCCCTGCTTGCGGGAATATTGGCTATGCTGCCACTGAAGTTGCTTGGGAATTTGGGAAATCATCTCCCCCCACTGCTAAATCCCTAGATTGGATAATTGGTGAAGTTAGTAGCTACCAAATCGAGTCTTCTTCAACGTTTTCGCCACGTATCGGTATTTGGACTACTTTTACCCCGGATCATTTAGCGCGTCATCAAACACTCGAAAACTATTACAATATCAAAGCGCAATTACTGCATCGTGCCGAACTTCAAGTATTCAATGGTGATGATGCATACTTACGTAAGATTGGAACTAGCGAATGGGCTGGTGCTTACTGGACAAGCGTCAACGGTAAAGAAGGACTGTTAGGGGAAAAAGGTTTTTATATTGAAGATGGTTGGGTAGTCGAAAAAATAACTGCAAATTCAGTACCATCACGCATTTTACCAGCCTCTGCTTTGCGAATGGTGGGAGCGCATAATTTACAGAATTTACTTTTATCTGTCGCTGCTGCCAGATTAGCAGGAATTGAACCTGAAGCTATTCTCCGTGGAGTTCGCGAGTTTCCAGGGGTTGAACATCGTTTGGAATATATTTGCACATGGGAAGGTATTGATTTTATTAACGACAGCAAAGCCACAAATTATGATGCTGCGGAAGTTGGTTTAGAATCAGTTAAAAGTCCCGTGATTTTGATTGCTGGCGGTGAAGCCAAAGAGGGTGATGATACTGCTTGGTTGGCAAAAATCAAGAGTCAAGCTGCTGCTGTTGTCTTAATTGGTAATGCTGCCCCCTTATTTTCTCAACGCCTAGAGCAAGTTGGCTATACTCACTTTGAAAATGTGGGGACAATAGAAAAAGCAGTTCCCAGAGCCGCAGCATTAGCCCAGAAACATGATGCAGCAGTGGTATTACTTTCGCCTGCATGTGCAAGTTTTGATCAATATCCCAACTTTGAAGTACGTGGTGATGATTTTCGGAAAGTATGTTGGCAATTTGTCGGCAAATATATCTAAATCATGATTTCGGGCTGCTATATATTACCAATGAAATTAAGTAATTGGTTACGACATTTGCAGCTTTAGCCAATTACTAATTTCTGCTGCTAGCCATTCACGCTCCAAAGTCGTTAAATTACTGTATGTATCAAAATCAAACACAAGTTTATTCTGATTAAAGATGAATAAATTCTCTTTTAATCTAGTTTCGTACGTATCATAAACCACTGTAATTTGAGCTATATCATAAATGGTAATAGTTTCATAACTCTGCCATGTAAAGCCAAAGATTTCGTTAACTATATTCATTTGGTTAGATTGTAATTGTAGCCGAGTGCGCTTATCAATAGCAGATAAAATTAAGAATCCCACAAAAGCGATCGCACTTATTTGTAATAGCCACACAATAAAAGCAATGAAAGCGTGAGTTTGGGCAAGCATTTGACTAAAAAAAGGACTCCCAATTGCAATGGGAGTGAGACAGGAAATCAATGTAATTAAACCAATCCCAAAACCCGTTGGAGGTAAAATAATTTCTAATTTTTCTGGAGTTTTAATTAAACGAATCTTAGTTTCTAATGGCTTATTTAAGGGTTGGTTTGAGTCTTTGACAAGGTTTGTTCTTGCTGGTGGATTTTCAATCGCGGCTAAGGCAATTTTGGCAGATGTAAAACGCTTTTCTAAACTTGGTTCTACCATCCATTCCAACCAACTAGCGAACTCTTGACTTGCATCAATAGCTTGACAAAATTGTATATGTAAATCTTGTTGCGGTAACTCTGTAGGATGTAACCCAGTCATAATATAAATCAAAGTAGCACCCAAACTATATAAATCTGATGCTGGTTTGGTTCTACCGCCAAATTGTTCGGGTGGCATATATCCATAGGTTCCGACGACTGTAATTGTTCCGCCTTCTTGAGCCGCAATATTTTGTACCGAACCAAAGTCCACCAAATATACTTCACCAACGCTATTACCCGAACGATTGGTAAGTAAAATATTACTTGGTTTAATATCACGATGAATTATAGGTGGTTCTTGCTCGTGTAAATAATCTAAAATTACTAATAAAGATTTTGCTAACTCTTTTACCTCGTCTTCACTAAATCTTCGTCCCGCTTGTAATTGTGCTTCTAATGATTGTGCTTCGATATAGGTTTGTACTAATCCAAATCCTTTATCATTGGTGGCATCAAATTCAAAATAATCTAAATAATTAGGAATTTGGGGATGATGGAGATTCTTCAATATTATAGATTCGCGTTCAAATAACTTTAAATCTTGCCAATCGAAATCTTGACCTAAATATAAAATTTTCACAACTACTTGCCTTTGAGTTTCTAAATCTAAAGCTAGTAGTGTGCGTCTACCTGTCTGTCTACTCAGTTCGCGAATAATTTGATATCGGTGGTTTAATACTTGATTTGATGTATTTGTATTCATAATTGTTTTAGTGAGTAATTACAAATAATGATTAACTTAGTAATTTATCTCTTTAAATATTTTCTTCTTCGATTTTCTTTTTCGTACCACTGAGCAAAAGATTTACTAACAGTGCCCATACTCAATCCAGTAATTAGAGATGGTGCGATCGCAAAAAATAATGACTGCTGGAATTCAGAAGAAATACCAATCTGATGACCAGCACCACCCAAACCTAATGATCCAAAATAAATTAGACCTGTTACAGTCCCAATAATAGTACTAGTCATACTCAAAACCAGTCGATGACGATGGGCATTGTTTAAAGGATAAAAAAATAACCTAGTAATTAACCCAATCAAAACTCCATTCGCCAAACCCAGAGGAAAAGCAACCATAGCAGCGCTAACTCCACCCAAAATAGTTCCCAAAATAGGAAGAACAATACTGCTGTAGAGTGCTGCACATAGGGTTATCATTCCGCCGCCAACAAAGGTGCTACGTAATAGGGCATTGACAAACAAAGAGACAGTGTTTACTGGTTTAATCAGTGCTTGCTGATGAACTCGACAAAATTGAGTGTCCAACTTTTCTAAAGTTGCTAATGCTTCCGTTGCCGAATTTAATCGTCGTTCTACACTCGGTTCTGTTAACCATTGCAACCAATCCACTAAACCAGGACTGAAATCAACCAAATCTGCAAAAGCAATTCGCATCTCCTTTTGTGGTAAGTCAGCAGGATGAATCCCCGTTGCCAGGGCAATCAGCGTAGCACCCAAACTATATAAATCGGATGCTCCTGTTGCGTAACCTCCAAACTGTTCGGGTGGCATATATCCGTAAGTGCCAACAACAGTGACAGTTTTTCCGGCTTTGCTGACTAAAGTTTGTACAGAACCAAAATCGACTAAATAAATTTGACCAAGGATTTGCTCGCCATTTTCCAGCAAAATAATATTACTGGGTTTAAGATCACGATGAATGACTGGGGGATGTTGGGAATGCAGATAAATTAGTATTTTCAATAATTGCAAGGCAATAATTTTGACTTCTTTCTCAGTAAAAAGCCTTCCAGTTTGAATATATTCTTCCAGGGATTTACCTTCTACATAGCTCTGGACAAGAGCATAACCTTGAGCAGCACCATCTAATTCAAAATAGTCAATATACTTAGGGATTGCTGGGTGATTGAGGGTTTTGAGAGTTTCGGCTTCCCGCTCAAATAACTTTAAATTTTCCCAAGCAAAATCACTGCTGAAAGTTAGTAACTTAATAATTACAAGTTTTTGCGAAATTTGATCGCTAGCCAATAAAGTTCTTCTTCCGGCTTTTTTCCCCAACTGTCGTTTAATTCCGTAGCGATTGTGCAGAATTTGCTCACTCATTCCTAACCCCACAGCATGATTATCTCTTTTTAGCTGAGTTTTTCGGAAGCAACAGGAGTAAAACTACTAAACACTTAATTGTCTACTAGTACATGAAGGCAGAAGTAAGAAGGCAGGAGGCAGAAGGAATAAAGCCGATAAAACAGGCTTTTCGCTTATTTTAAATGGTTGGCTCTCTTACAAAGTTTGGCGAAGAGAAGTTGCGTGCGGGGGTTCCCCCCGTTGAGCAAACTTCGGGGACGGAAACCGACACTGCCAACTTTGCGCTATTTACGCCGTGCTGTACTAGGTTACGTAAAGTTAGCTTAAATTTTACAAGCTCGCTTCAACATGGAAGGAAAAACACAATCAGAAATTGCATGAAGATTTTGTAATGTGAGATACGATCGCTTGTATTTTTCTGAATTTGGGACTAACTTTTAGTCTTGACCGAGATTGAACCGAAAAAAAATCACTGCGATCGCAATATTGCCATCGGTTTTGGGTACAACAAGAATAAGAACATAGCTTGATACTTTTGGAGAAAAGAAGCTAACAGTTAAAACACTTAAGGGATAAGGGATAGAAGTGCATTTTATTTAGATTATTCACCGCCACAACCACAGTAAAAAGCTACTTCTAACAGCCTCAAAATCCTATCTAAAACAGAAAACACCGAAAAAACTATCCGTAAAAATACTGGATTGTTGGGTATGACCCCTCCTAAGTTCAGTAGAACAACGAATGGTGTCTAAAAGGCTTCCTAAGGAAAATAATTACAGTTTGAAAAAAATTGACGCAACTCCATTAAGTCAGTATTGGGGTTACTAAATAAGGATATTTGTATGGCAGCGAATCAGTCGTGTATGCGTTATGGCAGTTGCTACAACGGGGGAAGTTCTCGCAATGCATTGCCTTCTGATAGTATGGAACTCTTGCTTCTATATCACCAGAATCCCACTATTAAACTTCGGAATCAATTGGTACAGTTACATACTGGCTTAGTTCGGAAAATGGCACATAAATTTAGCCATCAATGTAACGAACCTTATGAAGATTTGGAACAAATTGGTTACTTTGGCTTAATTCGTGCAATTG
Organism: Calothrix sp. UHCC 0171; assembly: GCF_034931845.1. Taxonomy (NCBI): domain Bacteria; kingdom Bacillati; phylum Cyanobacteriota; class Cyanophyceae; order Nostocales; family Calotrichaceae; genus Calothrix; species Calothrix sp. UHCC 0171. The sequence goes on along the minus strand of NZ_JAYGHN010000022.1, from coordinate 28,212 downwards.
AACGTTTTGATCCTAGCCAGGGATATGCTTTTAGTTCGTTCGCTGTACCTTATATTCGCGGTGAAATGCTGCATTTCTTACGCGATCGCAGTACACTACTAAAGATTCCCCGTCGTTGGCAGGAATTATACAATGAAGGACAAAAAGTTCGTAAAGAATTATCAGAATCTTTAGGTCGTCCGGCGAAAGATTGCGAGATTGCGGAAATTCTTTGCGTATCTGTTCAAGAATGGCAAGAAACCAAACTAGCTGCTCAAAATAGAATGCCTTTAAGTTTAGATGCAACTGTAGTTCACTACGTTGATTGCCAAATTACTTTAGGTGAAGCACTTCCCTGTCCTCGTTCCTCTTCAATGCAACAAGAAGAAGAAGAACGTCAGCAACTCCAAGGTGCGATTAATCAACTTGAAGATAAGCCCCGTATGGCAGTGGAAATGGTTTTCTTGAAGGAACTTTCACGTAAAGATGCAGCGAAAAAAATCGGTACTAGCCCAATGACAGTGACGCGATATCTGCAAAAAGGGATTCAAGATTTAATGTGTATGATGCATCCCCAAGCCGTTGCTGCTAGTTCTTAGTCTCGCCTGTATCCTTGACAAGGTGAATTTGGGATTGTAGATTGCGAATATTTACTTAAAAGTAAATTAATAGCTGCCAAATATTCGTATTTCTGAATATTTCTCTCGTTAAAAATATATTTCTCTGTTATTTTTTTCAATCTGCCCTAGTATTTGCTGCTCTTAACCTGGAACATCAATCATCTTATCCAGATAACCATTGACTTTGTGTCTGCTAATTTTATTTCCTTATTTCTTATCAAAATCTATCTCCCGAATTAGTATAGGAACGCTGAGATAGTCAACGCACCTCCACACATTATTTCTTCACATTCAGTGTAATTACAGTAATCTCTGGGCGACAATTAAATCGCAAATGTAGTCCAGTCATGCCAATACCGCGATTTGTGTACAGCAACATCGACTCCAACTGATACATACCTGCATAATATTTTTTACCCAATTGGGGGAGATATAACGGCGGCAGAAAAGGTATACGAATTTGCCCGGAGTGAGAATGTCCCGATAGTTGCAAGTCAAAGCGGTTTTTTGTGGCAGTAATGTCGGCAAAGTCGGGTTCGTGGGCAAGTAAAATCGTTGCATTGTCATCTTCAGGTAAACTTTGCAATACTAAATCCAAGCGGTCTTTGCCCACATAAATATCATCAACACCAGCAATGTATAATTTCCCGTCACCTCGCTGTATTGTTTGGAAAGAATTAGCGAGATTGACAACGTTTGTTTGTGCCATTGCCTGAGAGACTAAACTTGCATCTGCCCAATAGTCATGATTTCCTAAAACTCCAAATTTCCCATCCTTGGCTTTGAGTTCCCCCATTGTCGCTTCCAGATTGGGGATAAATCTCTCTTGATGACGGGTAATAAAATCACCTGTAATGGCGATTAAATCTGGTTTTTGTTGGTTGACTAAGCGGAAAATTCGATGCAGTCGAGCTTGAGCCATCCATTTGTTGACATGAATATCACTTATTTGTACAATTTTATATTCATCAAATTCTCTTGCCAGATGCGGTAAAGTTAGTTGTAATGAGTTAACTTCAATCCAGTTAGGTTCAATAAAGTAAGCATAAAACAATACGCACAAGCTTATTATCAATAAACCCAGTTTCACTGGTAGATATTTAGATTTACGTGTTTTTTTGAGTTTTTTCATTCCGAAATTCGTTTAGTTAGTGATGTAATTAATACCTTTTAGCTTTGTCAAAATAACCAATAATCATTAACCAATCCTAACTAACCTTACCTAAACTCGCTAGAATAACTATTTGGAGCATTTAGCGCCTTTTTATGAGTTTACCTATTGTTGCTATTATCGGTCGCCCAAACGTGGGCAAATCGACCTTTGTCAATCGTCTTGCTGGTGTCCAAACTGCTATAGTCCATGATGAACCAGGAGTGACACGCGATCGCACTTATTTACCGGCTTTTTGGTGTGATCGGGAATTTACTGTGGTTGACACTGGTGGTCTCATCTTCAATGATGATACCGAATTCTTACCCCTGATTCGCCAACAAGCTATGGCAGCCCTTGCAGATGCAACTGCGGCTATTTTTGTTGTCGATGGGAAGCATGGAATCACATCTGCTGATGAAGAAATCGCCGAATGGTTACGGGTGCAAAAAGTCCCTGCGTTACTGGCTGTGAATAAATGCGAATCTCCCGAACAAGGAGCAATTCAAGCCGCCGACTTTTGGTCGTTGGGTTTGGGTGAACCCTTCCCAATTTCCGCAATTCACGGCAGTGGTACTGGTGAATTACTCGATGAGTTAATTAATCACCTCCCAATGACCATAGATGTACCGGAAAATGACGAAATTAAAGTTGCGATCGTTGGTCGTCCTAATGTCGGTAAATCAAGCCTTTTAAATGCATTTGTCGGCGAAGAACGGGCAATTGTCAGTCCGATTTCTGGTACAACTCGCGATGCAATTGATACTCAAATCGAACGCGATGGGCAAAAATACCGCATCATCGATACAGCAGGTATCCGCAAAAAGAAACATATTGAATACGGAACTGAGTTTTTTAGCATTAACCGGGCGTTTAAAGCGATTCGCCGTGCTGATGTGGTATTGATGGTGATTGATGCGCTGGACGGCGTTACCGAACAAGATCAAAAACTAGCTGGACGTATTCTGGAAGAAGGACGTGCTTGTATTATTGTCGTCAATAAGTGGGATGCTATTGAAAAAGATTCCCATACTATTTATCAATACGAGAAAGATTTAGAGGAAAGGCTGCATTTTACCGAATGGGCTGATACAGTCTTTGTCAGTGCGGTGACAGGGCAGCGCGTCGAGAAAATTTTAGCTTCGGTTGTGAATGCGGCTCAAGAACATAAGCGTCGCGTCAGTACATCGGTGATTAACGAAGTCTTAGAAGAAGCAGTACGTTGGCATTCTCCCCCAGTTAGTCGTAGCGGCAAACAGGGTAAAATTTACTACGGCACACAGGTGACAACAGCACCACCAACGATCGCATTATTTGTCAACGAAGCCAAGCGTTTTAACGATAATTATCGTCGTTATATTGAGCGCCAGTTCCGTCAGCAGCTAGGATTCCAAGGTACGCCCATACGCTTATTGTGGCGTAGTAAGAAAGTTCGTGATATGGAAAGTATCAATAGTAATCGGGCAACTCGCGTGTAAAAGAGTTAGGAGTTAGGAGTTAGGTTATAAATAATAACGTCTGGAATGACATCAACATTAAGGTATCAAGTAAAAATAAGTAGTGCGAGCAAGATGCTCGCACTACCAAATATTAAATTGTTCAACTTATTTTTACACGGCTCCTAATTACAGGCATCTTCATCAAGAAACGATAACTATGACTCCTAGCTATTAACTTTTAACTATTCAAATGGATTTACTTCGTTCCTTACCACTTGGACTTTACCTCGAACAACCACAAACTTGGTTACATAAAATTGATCCCCGCGTCAAGTTTATTTGGTTGATGAGTTTTTTAACTACCTATACTTTCGCTAATAACCAATGGCGAATATTGTTGGTAGTGCTTCTAGTTTTGACAACATTGATTTCGGGAATTCCCCGCAGAATTTGGCAGCAACCCCAACAAATGACAGGATTACTATTGCTGGCTTTTTTTGTATTTGCGATTGGTTGTATTACCCCGGATGGGTTGGGTTTACACTATCACCCCCGCTTACCTGCTCATCAAGTCGTTGCCGCCCCTGCCATAGCCAATCCAACTGTATCTGTATCCCCTGCCACTCCGCAAATTGCCCAAACCAAACAACCCCAAGGAAAAACCTACAGCTATACTTTGTTGGAAATAGCTTGGCTGAAAGTCACTCGCCGTTCCTTTGATTTAGCTTTGCGACTCAGTACAATTCTCTTTACAGTTTTGTATAGTACAAATTTATACTTGATTACGACTGCGCCAGAGGAAATTACAGCCGCAATTGAGAGTTTGATGCAGCCTTTAAATAAATTGAAATTACCAATTACAGAAATTACTTTAACCTTAACTTTATCGTTACGCTTTATACCTTTAGTTTTAGAAGAAATCCAAAACCTCATGCGTGCCATCATGACAAGGGCAATCAATTGGAAAAAACTGGGATTTAAAAGTGCCGTGAAAATTTGGTTAGTTGTGATTAATAGGCTATTAGAAAACCTGCTATTGCGTGCCGAACAAATGGCAAGTGCAATGACAGTCAGGGGTTTTACTAGCCCCAACAAACATAGAGTCCAGTGGCATGATTTGAAATTGCAGCGTCGAGATTGGGTGGCGATCGCAATTTTAGGTTTATTCTGGGGAGTACGCTTAGTATTTGGAAATGAAGTTTAACCAAATTTCAAATCGTGGGATGATTTTGTGACTGTTATTTGTAACTGTTAACTAAAAATTATCACCGCGTCACCAAAACCTGGAGATAGGGAGACAAGGGGACGCGGAGATGGAGAGACACGGAGATATAGTTGATGTGTTGCCAGATTTTGGAGAAACGATATAAATAATAGCTAAATTCTTTCCACTTCCCTAACTTCCTTGGGAACTCCAGCAGTTAAGATATCATGCCCTGTCGATGTGACTAAAACGTCATCTTCTATACGGATACCAATTCCCACCCAGCGTTCGTCAATCTCCGGTTGTCCCTCGGCTGGCTGCGTATCCGGCACTATATAAAGTCCTGGTTCCACCGTCAGCACTTGACCTGCTTGTAAAATTTGTGGTTTATCATCTCCGTATTGATATACACCCACATCATGCACATCTAAACCTAACCAATGTCCAGTGCGATGCATGTAAAAAGCTTTATATTTTTCCTCTTCGATGAGTTGATCAATTTCACCTTTGAGTAAACCAATCTCGACTAAACCTTCCGTGAGCGTACGCACTGCGACATCGTGGGCGAGGTTGTAGGGATTTCCGGGTTGAACTTGGGCTATGGCTTTTTTCTGGGCTTCCAGGACAATTTCGTACAGTATTTTCTGTTCTGGTGTAAATTTGCCACTAACAGGGAAAGTACGGGTAATGTCGGAATTGTAGTAACCGTAAGCACAACCCGCATCAATTAGTAGTAATTCGCCATCTTGCATTTGGCGATTATTTTCAATGTAATGTAACACACAAGCATTTTTCCCCGATGCCACAATTGATGGATATGCGACACCCATGGCACCCCGCAGGCGAAAAATATGTTCAATTTCCGCTTGAACTTCGTATTCATAATGCCCAGGTTGGGTAAATTCCATCGCGTGGTTGTGTGCTTCCACAGCAATATCTGCGGCTTTTCGCATTAATCCCAGTTCCATTTCGCTTTTAATTAACCGCAAACCATGCAAAACTGGTGCAGTATCTTCGATCGCAATTGGTCCAGTACCGCGTTTAGGATAAGTCCGCATCAACATTTGCCAATGTCTGAGAACCTTATCATTGAAATTGCGATCGCGTCCCAGGTGATAATAAATGCGATCGGCTTTTTCTAAGTATTGTGGCAATTTCTCGTCAAGTTCGCTGATTGGGTAAGCTGCATCTGCACCATAAATTTCTTTTGCCGCTTCAACACCACAGCGATAACCGCTCCATACTTCCTGTTCTCTGTCCTTTGGCTGAACAAACAGGATAAATTGATGTTCGGGGTGGTGGGGCGCTAAAACAGCCACAGCTTGGGCTTCGTTAAAACCTGTTAAATAGAAAAAATCACTGTCCTGTCGATAATTATACTCAACATCATTATGCATGACTGCCATTGGCGCACTACGAAAAATCGCTGTCCCGTTACCAATTTTTGCCATTAATTGCGATCGACGCTGCTGATATTCTTTATGCATGTGTGGATAAGGTAAGATATGTACTTATTTTTCTCTATCGATGTATTTTAACTTCTGTCACTCCGATTCTGACATAAACAAATCTTTTAGTATTCTTGATAACTAGAAAAGTATATTTTTTCATCTTGCGATCGACTAAATCAAAATTCATCAGGATTATACATCTAAGAGGACGTAAAAATAATTGTGACGACTTCACACTATTGGAAATTCTCTATCCTTACTTTATATTCCTTAGCTTTATTATTTACTTTTACCTAAAATAATCTATGAATAATATAGATTTGAAATTATCATCTCAGCAAAGTATAGGCAACAGCACAAATCATCTAGATGAGCTATTAGTTTTACGTGGAATTGCCTGTTTGATGGTGGTAACTATCCATTGCTCCCCTCCCCGAAATTCAATGCATTATTTAGGTTATGACTTTAGTTGGATCATATTCAGTAATGGATTAGTTGCTGTCTGGATTTTATTTTGCTTATCTGGATATTTAATGGGTAAAGCATTTTATTCTGGTCGTTATACTGTTGATACTAAAGGAATTTTTAATTTTTGGTACAATCGCGCTATACGAATTGTTCCCCTGTACTATTTTAATTTACTTATCTTATCGATTTTCGTTTACACAGATATCTTAAAAATGACCAACTGGGGTTATCTATTACGGTTATTAACATTTACATATCAACCATATTTTCATTCACATACTTTACCTTTTAATGATGCTCTTTGGTCGCTATCAACTGAAGTTCAATTCTATTTACTAGTTCCTTTTATTTATAGTATATTAGCTCCTTTAATTATAAGTATTAGGCGTTTTATTATCGTCTTTTTTCTAGCTATATTAGCAATTTTTTTAATCAAATTTATAACTTTATCTGGTTTTCAACAACAAATTATAGAAAATTTTTCTTATGCTTTTAGACGTTGGTATGCTCCATTAATAAATAATCTTGATTTGTTTATATGCGGATTTTTGATTAATCCACTTATTCATCACTATAAACAGATAAAAGGAGATGTCAATCATACAAAAAACACAATTCTAAAACATTTATTTCAATTTAATTTATTTTCTTTTATTAGTATAAAGCTTGTTGCGTTTTTATTAATTATTCTACTTTATCTATTCACATCACATCACTTTTATCATCAAGAACTATGGGGATTATCAACTCGCACTGGTGGGTTTAGAACATCGACAACAATATTTGTTCTTCAACCAATAACATCAATAATTACATGTTTTTTCATCTTTGCTTTTGAATTAAGAAAATATGAATCATATGCTGAGAATGAAAAACTATCATTCACAAATATATTAAAAAATCCGATGAGAATATTAGAAATTATGGGACATTTATCTTATGGTATATATGTATGGCATATGCCAATTATTCAAAAAATTACACCCATCTTTACTTCAGATATTCCATTAGAAGCTTTTACATTCAGAATTAGCATAGCATTGATTCTATCGTCATTCTTAGCTGCTATTACCTATTATTTAGTAGAGATTCCTGCCGCAAAATTTAAAATATATCGAGGAGTTAGAAATCAAGAATCAAAAGTCAGGATTCAGAATTAAATATAGATTTTGCACGATACTTTCTTTAAAATCGCACTTTGCCAATTAGTCTATCAGTTTACTCTCAGTATTTACACTTAAAAAATCTAAATCGTTAATTTTGAAGCTCGTAAAAATAACAATATAAATTCTATATCAAAAAGGCTTTTGAATTATTCTCAGTGATAGCACGTATAAAGCTTGACGTAATCAGAAAAAATAGTTAGAAGATTGGAAGTAATTATATATACTTTATTTTTATGTTTGCGTCAGATAATAGTTCTACCGTTTCTTCAAATTTTGATAATTCTCGGTTTACTAATCCTTCCACCCCTTTAGATGTCAGCTTACCCTTACAAATTAAATCTTCCCTAGGATTGCGTGAAGAATTCCTAGCACAACCTCTGGGTGCTTCTCCTTCATCTAATCCAAATCCTTTATTTAGTAAGACTTGGTGGGTACATCCAGATTCTAATGGTGACGGGAAAACAGACTTTTTTTGGCATAATACTCAAACTGGTGAAAACCGCTTGTGGTTGATGGATGGTGCAACAATCAGCAAAGAAAGTGATTTGTTTCGTACAGATTCAGATTGGAGTTATCAAGTAGGTGATGTTGATGGTGATGGTAAAAAGGATTTAGTTTGGCGCAATTTCACAACAGGTGAAAATGCTGTTTGGTTATTAAATAATTATGAAATTAAAGCAAGTGCATTTTTAACAAAAGTTGATGATTTAAGTTGGTCTTTTAAACTAGGTGATACTAATGGTGATGGAAAACAAGATTTAATTTGGCGTAATTATAAAACAGGTGAAAATGCTATTTGGCAAATGAATGGTTTGAATTATCAGCAAGCTGAATTTATTACCAAGGTTGATGATATTAAATGGGATTTTAAAGTTGGTGATACCAATGGTGATGGCAAAGCTGATTTAATTTGGCGGAATTCTCAAAGTGGAGAAAATGCAGTTTGGATAATGGATGGTTTTACATTGCAAAAAGCAGACTTTCTGTTTAAGGTTGAAGATTTAAATTGGAAGTTCAAAATTGCCGACACAAATGGGGATGGAAAAACTGATTTGGTATGGCGAAATTATAAAACTGGTGAGAATGCAGTCTGGTTTTTTAAAGATGATGGCTTAGAGTATGACTACGGGGCTTTTCTAGACAAAGTAGATGACTTGAATTGGGATTTTAGTATTGCTGATACTAATGGGGATGGGAAGACTGATTTAGTTTGGCGTAATTATCAAACTGGAGAAAATGCTGTTTGGCGAATTAGTGCTGCACGAGTTAGTGGAAGCAACTTAGGAGAGGGGAAAATAGACGATGCAAAATTTATTCAGTCAATTACAGACTTAAATTGGGATTTTAATATTGGCGACTACAATGGTGATGGCAAATCTGATTTATTTTGGCGCAATTTTCAAACTGGCGAAAATAAATTATGGTTCTTAAATGATTTGCAATTAAGTAGTGAAGCTACTATCTCTTCTCTGGAAAAGGGTTGGGTATTCTTTTAATTTTGTGGGAATGTTTTGGAAAATGAAATATCCCCAAATTCTGAAAATTTGGGGAATATTTCCTAACTTACATATTGTTAGACAAAGCAAATTGTCTGGTTAACAATACATCTGGTTTTTCCTCATTGACTTGATTCAACTTAGCAACAATTCCATCCACATTTTTCTTGGCATCACCAAATAGCATCCGTGTATTTTCTTTGTAAAACAGAGGATTTTCAACTCCTGCATAACCACTTGCCATACTTCGCTTCATTACCACGACGGTTTTTGCCTTCCAAACTTCCATAACTGGCATTCCCGCGATCGCACTATTTGGGTCTTCTAATGCGCTAGGATTAACAGTATCATTGGCACCAATTACTAACACCACATCTGTTTTGGTAAAATCTTCGTTGATTTCATCCATTTCCAAAACTATGTCGTAGGGGACATGTGCTTCTGCCAAAAGTACGTTCATGTGTCCCGGCATTCTTCCAGCTACGGGATGGATACCAAAACGCACTTGAATGCCACTACTCCGCAATAATTTGACAATTTCCGAGACGGCATGTTGTGCTTGAGCTACCGCCATTCCGTAACCAGGTACGATGACAACGCTTTTGGCATTGCGTAGAAATTCGGCTGTTTCCTCGACGTTGGCTGTCAGTGCATCCCCTGTAGGTAATGCAGATGCTGTTGAAGATGTTGTATTGGTATCTGCCCCAAAACCTCCCAAAATCACGCTGATAAAGGAGCGATTCATAGCTTTACACATAATGTAGCTGAGGATGGCACCGCTACTTCCGACTAATGCACCTGTAATAATGAGCAAATCATTCGACAGCATGAATCCCGCCGCCGCCGCCGCCCAACCAGAATAGCTATTGAGCATGGAAATCACAACTGGCATATCAGCACCGCCAATTGCCAATACCAAATGAATACCTAAAATATAACCGATCGCAGACATTAATAGTAATGGTTGCAGTCCTTCTGGGTGGGCTGTGCCCATAAATTGAATACCGAACCACACACAAGCTCCAAGCATTGCCAGATTGAGTAAATGTCTACCTGGCAAAAGTAAAGGTTTGCTGCTGATGATTCCCCGAAGTTTACCAAAGGCAATTACTGAACCGGAAAGGGTGATAGCACCGATAAATACACCAATGAAGATTTCGATTTCGTGAATTGTCGCTTCAACTGGTGTAAGTAGTGCTGGCTCTTGGAGGTAATTAGCAATACCAACTAAAACAGCTGCGGCACCAACAAAACTATGTAAAATTGCTACCAATTCCGGCATGGAAGTCATGGCGACACGGGAAGCTACGATCGCCCCAATTACTCCCCCTGGTATAACTACAGACACTAAAATTACGTAGGAATGACTAGAGAGGGAAAATGCGGTAGCAACAAATGCGATCGCCATCCCACAGATACCGAAAATATTCCCTTTGCGGGCTGTCTCCTGGTTGGAGAGTCCTCCCAAACTCAGGATAAATAAAGCACTCGCGACAATATACGCGACTGTTAGGAGATTATTTGTCATGTTGATTCTGGAATTAGTGAATTATTTTTTTAATTAAGTTGGGGTAAGTAGAAACGCGGAGAAGAAAAATATTTGATACCTCTGTATTTACCGCGTCCCTGTATCACTAGATTCTTTTTTTACCTTTGGAACATTTTCAGCATCCGTTGAGTGACAAGGAAACCACCGGAAATATTAATCATGCCGATAAAAATTGCGATCGCGCCTAAAATAGTTGTGGCGGAACTAGTATTTCCTGATAGTTGCAGCATCCCACCAATGATAATAATGCCGCTAATTGCATTGGTGACGCTCATTAAAGGTGTGTGTAAAGCTGGTTTGACGTTCCAAATTATTTGCCAACCCACAAAGCAAGCTAAGACGAATACCGTAAAGTGGGACAAAAAGGAAGCCGGGGCACTAATGCCAATGCCAATCAAGGCAAATGCAGCGACAAATACCCAAAGTAAGTCATTACTACCTTTGGCAGATGATGCGGTGACAGGGGCGGAGGCGGTGACAATTGTCTGCGTGTGATTCTGTTTTTGGCTCCCCGCATCACTCACTACCTCAACTTTCTTCTCAACCACCTTCTCAATCTTCGCCGGGAGTACGGGAACTTCACCCCCATGAAGCACTAATGCACCACGAATCACATCATCATCAAGATTAATGTGGAAATTATCGCCGCCACCCATCTCTTGGAGAAGATGACAAAGATTAGTTCCATATAGTTGACTTGCCTGTTGTGCCATCCGACTCGGTAAGTCTGTGAATCCGACTATTGTCACTCCCTTGTAGCGATAGGCTTCACCCGCGCGAGTACAAGCGCAGTTACCACCCTGCTCTGCTGCCAAGTCTACGATTACCGAACCATCCTTCATACTCTCCACCATTTCTTGGGTGATGAGTATGGGTGCTTTCCTACCTGGAATCAAGGCAGTGGTGATAATGATATCTACTTCCTTTGCTTGGGCGGCGAATAATTCCATTTCCGCTTTGATGAACTCATCGCTCATCACTTTCGCATAACCACCTTCACCAGTACCATCTTCGGCAAATTGGAGTTCCAGAAACTCCGCCCCTAAGCTTTCGATTTGTTCCTTCACCACCAGTCGCGTATCAAAGGCACGCACAATTGCCCCTAATCCTTTCGCAGTTCCAATCGCAGCCAAGCCAGCCACCCCAGCACCAATTACCAATACCTTAGCGGGTGGGACTTTACCTGCGGCTGTAATTTGTCCATTAAAAAAACGTCCAAAATTATTTGCAGCTTCAATAACAGCCCGATAGCCAGCGAGATTTGCCATCGATGAGAGGGCATCCAACTTTTGGGCGCGACTAATGCGGGGTATCGCTTCCATCGCCACAACATTAGCCTTGCGCTTGCTCAATTCATTAAGTAACTCTGGATTTTGAGCCGAATAGATAAAACTAATTAATGACTTACCCTCAGATAGCAATTCAACTTCATGCTTACCCAATTCTGAATGCATCTGTGGTGGACGAACCTTCAATACAATATCAGCTTCCGACCATAATGTTGGGGCATCGGCAACAACTTGGCAATTAACTTCTGCATAGGCATCATCGGCAAAATTTGCCCCATTTCCAGCACCAGACTCTATTAGGACATCAAAACCAAGCTTCATTAATTGCTTGGCTGTATCTGGTGTCGCGGCAACGCGATATTCATTTTGATAAATTTCCTTTGGGATACCAACCTTCATCCCCTAATTCTCCTTACTTATTTAACCGATTTCCCCAAACTTCAAAAGACACCGAACGAAAAACAATAACTTGTATAGACTTTGATTCAAAATAACATTATGTGTGGTGTTTTATATCTCTTGTTGTCGTAATTCTTCACAAGAATTCTCAACATTAATATTCTCAAGATTGATTATGAAGGTAATTATAGTCATTAAATTTGGAAAAAAGTTTTTATATAAATATTTGCGTAATAATTATGTAATATTTGCGTTGATTTATTGACGTTTATTTCTGAATTTTTACTAATGTTTCGATTTTGTAACAAGTTATGTGACGAAAAATTTTCTGAGGAGTTTAGATAGAAATTAAACCCAACACCTTCTCTAACAGGATACGATTGGCGAATAGTTTGGGGGGAAATCCGCTCAAAACCTTGGGTTAGGAATGTGGATTAAATAAATTACATTAAATAAATTACAAAAGAAGGGTGCCCTTAGCGCAGCGTTACGCACCATTTTATTATATGCAAGTTATTAAATTTTCGTTCCTGAGTAGAAAAAAGCTTCTATCTGCGTAACATGTCACAGATAGGGGAAACCAAAGCTATAAATTGCTCACAAAATTCACTGATACCTTAATCTGAGTTTTTCTTCCCCTTAACTTTTACGTGTCAAATTGGAATTGCAAGTATAACTTTCTTCTAGGAATTAAGTAAATTTTCAACTCAACAAAACTCTCATCGGTGAATTTTGCTATCTCAACTTAGGGTATTTGACAGATTCTTATTTGTGTTATTAACCCTTCTAGGTATTTAAGCATAACACCCACTATTAACGATCGCACGAGATTTTGAACTCAAATTTGATGTTTCTTGACTTCTGAGGATGGCGTTAAAGTTAAGCCGGCAATACACACATGAGCATTTTTGATATTACCAACTCCAGAAGTATTTGTACTTGATCGATTGAATGTCTAATAAGTGAATTGCTACCAGTACAGTAAAACATTCACTGTTACTCATCAATTTCTAAACATTTAACCAAACCAGGCGAAAACTCCAAAATGGCTAAGAACATAATTATTATGATTGGCGATGGTATGGGCTGGGAAATGGCTCGTACTGCGGCGATCGCCAAGCAAATTAACGAAGGTAAGACTGGCGCTACACTGAGTGATTTTTATACAGAAGGCAAGGGGACAGGGCTTAACTTTCAAAAACTAGAAAACTACGGCTTAGTAACCACCTATGGGACAACGATCGCGCGCCCTAATGGTTTATTCAGTACCACTAATCCGGCTCTAGATAGCTCGATTTCCGCCACTGGTGATAGTCCTTTACTTCCAGGTTTTACTTTTAATCCTGCCTTTAATCCCGGTACTACGGCATCTGGTGGTGCTACTAACACTGATGGGAAAGCGGTTGGTAACTTGGTTGGTTATGATCCCGCGCGCGGTGGTGTTAATCCTTGGACAGATGGGAATGACCCAGAATATATTAAATACAGCTATCCTGACTCTGCAAATACCGCTACCACTCTCTACACCGGAGTCAAAAGCTATAACAATGCCATTGGCGTTGATATTTTCGAGAGACCTCTGAAAACTATTCTCAGCACTGCCAATGGTCTTGGTAAATCCACAGGGTTGGTAAGTTCAGTTCCCATCGATCATGCAACCCCCGGTGCTGCGGCTGCTAATGTTAACCGTCGGAATAAATATGATGGTGAGTATCCTGGATTAGACAATATTCTCCAACAGGAACTCCGAATCTATCAGCCAACAGTCCTACTTGGTGGTGGTCATCCACTCTCTGCACCAGGAGACTTATTACCAGAGGGAGTGGAACCGAATAGAAGCACTGAATTTGTTAGTGAATCTACTTATACAGAACTGAGTAATAAACCCACCAATAACCTCTATGGTTACACCTTTTTAGAAAGGGGTACAGATGCGGCAAAAGTGTTAGCAGACACAGCTAGTCAAATTGATCCCGAAAAAGGTGAAAGACTTCTGGGTTTATATGGCGCACGCGGACAAAATGGGAATTTACCAGTCAGTTCCGCCAATGGTGACTACAGCACCACTGGTTTGGATATGTTCAGCGTTTTCAGTAGCAAAGGATTAAAGCAAGATGTTACTCGCCCTTTGTTACCTGGAGAAACTGATGCTAGCTTCATCGCTAGAGAAGTTAATGAAAACCCAACCCTTGATGACTTGACTCAAGCGGCATTAAAGGTATTAGAAAAAGACAAAGATGGTTTCTGGTTGATGGTTGAAGGTGGCGACATCGACTGGTCTGCCCATGACAACAGTCTAGACAACCTGATCGGAACCATGAATGACTTTGATAAGGCTGTTGGGAGTACCCTCGCTTGGATTGAGAACAATGGTGGTTGGGAAGAAAATCTATTGATTGTGACAGCAGATCACGACCATTATTTAACTTTGAATCCTAATTTCCCGGCTGAATTAGCAGCAAAGGGTGCAGAAGCATTAACCGAGATTGATAATTACCAGGAAGTTGGTCATTTCTGGGGTTCTAACCCGGAAAAAGATGGTAAATATGGCTGGGGAAGTCACACCAATCGTCCAGTCCCCGTTTACTACCAAGGCGCTGGTTCTGAAGTTCTCACCAGTCAAATCAGTCAAGGTTACAACAGCTATGGTTACGATATTGCCGGGATTCCTGGGTTAGCTGACCAAGTGAATATTTACCAGACAATGTATGAGGCTGTTACTGGTAATCCGGCGGTGGAGTTTGGGACTGCTAGCAACGACACTCTTTACGGAGATGATGGGAACGATAACATTAACGGTCTCGCTGGCGACGATATCATTTTTGGTAACGAAGGCGATAACACCTTAATTGGTGGCGATGGTAATGACCGGCTTTATGGTGGTTCCGGACGCGATCGCATCTATGGTGGAGAAGGTAATAACGTCATGTATGGTAATGAAGGCGATAATATCTTCATTGCTGGCAATGGCAATAATATTGCTTATGGCGGTTCAGGTGATGATATTTTCAGTTTTGGGAATGGGAATAATCTAATTTTTGCCAATGAAGGTATCAATAATATCGTTACTGGTTCCGGTAATGATACTATCTACGGTGGTTCCCAAGCTGACTATATCTATTCTGGTGCTGGAAATGACATTATCTATGCCAATGAAGGTGACAATGTCATTTCGGCTGGTACTGGAAATGATATTGTTTACGCTGGTAGTGGTGCAGATAAGTTTATTTTGGATGCGGGTGAAGGTTTCGTGAGCATCTTTAATTTCGGCAGCAATGACCAAATTAGCCGTGGTAGCACTCTTGCAGCTAACAGCATTTTGTCCACAACTATTAGCGGTAATGACACCTTGATTAGTGTTGGTAGCGATTTATTAGCAACCCTCAAGGATGTGCAACTCAGTTCTGTAAGCTTCGTTTAATTTTTTCCTCGCAACTCACTTTGTATTGGCTTGTGGTATGTGCTTCACCTACTGCGAGCTTTCATTCGGGAATCCATACTACCAAAAATATCAATTATGGCAACTACCAAACTCAAAGGTTTCGCTTCTCTTCCTGCCGATACATTTGCAGATGGAACTCCATCAGGTAAAGGTATCTCTGCAAATGGTCGCACAGGACCTTTTTCGGGACAACCCGTGCAGGGATTTAGTGGTGTCCAGTTTGCTGGCTCTGATAAGTTCTGGTTTATGGCAGACAATGGTTATGGTGCCAAGAATAATAGTTCAGATTTTTTATTGCGAATTTATCAAGTTGATCCCAATTTTCGAGGGATTGAAAACGGAGATGGTAGCGTTCAAGTTGGCAACTTTATTCAGCTAGCTGATCCCGATCAAAAAATTCCCTTTCCAATTGTTAACGAAGGCACAACCGAGCGATCGCTAACTGGGGCTGATTTTGATATTGAATCGTTTGTTTTAGCTAAAGATGGAACGATTTGGATTGGTGATGAATTTGGTCCCTATTTGCTCCATTTTGATGCCACTGGGAAGTTACTCTCAGCTCCTGTCACCACACCAAATTCTTTCAAACTGAATACTGTGACTGGAGAAGCTCCTTTAGTCGTTGGACACCGGGGTGCAAGTGGTGAACTGCCCGAACACACTTTAGCAGCCTATAAATTAGCAATTGACCGAGGTGCTGATTTTATCGAGCCTGACCTGGTTTCTACTAAGGATGGAGTATTAGTTGCTCGCCATGAACCAAATATTATTAATACTACCGATGTGAGCGATCGCCCAGAGTTTGCGAATCGCAAAACCACAAAAATTGTTGATGGAGTCGCGGAGGAAGGCTTCTTTGTCTCCGATTTTACTTTGGCGGAACTGAAGACGCTCCGGGCAAAAATGCCTCAAGATTTCCGCACCCAAGCCTTCAATGGGGTATTGGAAATTCCCACCTTGGATGAAATTATCAACTTGGTGCAGCAGGAAGAAACCCTAACAGGACGCAAAATTGGTATTTACCCGGAAACAAAACATCCAACTTACCATGATGACCTGGGTTTATCCCTGGAGGAAAAACTAATTGACACGTTGGTAAAAACTGGATTTACTGACCCCAAGCGTGTATTTATTCAGTCATTTGAAACTAGTAATCTCAAGGAACTGAATAATGTCATCATGCCCAAAGCGGGTATCGACTTACCTTTGGTGCAGTTATTAGATGCCGCAGATGTCCGTGTAGATGGCTCTCTAATTGAGGTTAAACCCTACGATTTCGTGGTGAGTGGTGACTCCCGCACCTACGCAGATTTACGCACACCTGCGGGACTAGAGGAAATCGCCACCTATGCTGATGGCATTGGTCCTTGGAAGCGGATGATTGTTTCTGTCAAGGGTGTGGATGCGAATGCTGATGGCAAAGCCGATGATATTAATGGGGATGGGGCTGTCAACGATGCCGATAAAACCACTTTACCCCCAACAAATTTAATCCAAGATGCCCATGCAGTTGGCTTGCAGGTACATCCCTACACTTTCCGCAACGAGGAACGGTATTTAGCAGCAGACTACAATGGCAACCCCGAAGCCGAATATAAACAGTTTATTAACTTGGGTGTGGACGCTTATTTCACCGACTTTCCGGGTACAGGTGACTTGGTACGTGAGCAAATTTTATCGCCATTTGTGCGATCGCCCCAAAATCCAGATATCCTGAAAACGAATGAGTTCAAAACCCTTGACAAAAATCCTCCCATTGTCATTGGGCATCGTGGTGCTAGTGGGGAACGTCCTGAACATACCTTAGCAGCCTACAAACTCGCGATCGCTCAAGGTGCGGATTTTATTGAACCTGATTTAGTTGCCACCAAAGATGGTATTTTGATTGCTCGCCACGAAAATGCTTTAGCTGTCATCAATGCTGACGGTAGTCTGAATAATACCGATACCAGTACCGACGTATACCTGCGTCCAGAGTTTGCCAATCGCCTCACCACCAAAGTCATTGATGGACGCAACGTGAAGGGTTGGTTTAGCGAAGATTTTACCCTGGCTGAACTCAAAACCCTAAATGCGATCGAGCGTTTACCAGCTTTACGGGGCACTAAGTTTAATAACGATAAACTCCAAGTTCCCACCTTGGCGGAAATTATTGATTTAGTCCAGCAAGTTGAGCAGGAAACCGGACGCAAAATAGGCATCTATCCAGAAACCAAACATCCCACCTACTTTGCCAGCGAAGGAAAACGCATTGATGGCACTGCCATTAATATCAACCTGGGACAAAAACTAGTTGATACCCTAGTTGCCAAAAACTTTACCGATCCCAAACGGGTATTTATTCAATCCTTTGAAGTTGGCAATCTCCAGGAACTCAACAATGACATCATGCCCCAGGCAAAAATCGATTTGCCTTTGGTACAGCTATTTGGTGGAGCCAGCGATCGCCCCTACGATTTTAGAGTCACAGGTGATCAACGTACCTACGGCGACCTGACAAAGCCCGCAGAATTAGCTGAGATTGCCAACTATGCGGCAGGTATTGGTCCCAACAAACGGTTAATTGTGCCGGCTGGTAGCGATGGTAAATTGCTTGCTCCCACTACACTAGTTGAAGATGCCCACAGCGCCGGATTACTTGTACATCTTTATACTTTACGTAATGAGGGCGTATTTTTGGCTCCCGACTATAACGGTGACCCAATTCAAGAATACAAGCAGTTTATTGAGCTAGGTGTTGACGGTTTCTTCACTGACTTCCCTGGTACAGGTGATACTATCCGTGACCTTTATGTCGGTACATCTGCGGTCTCAAACCTGGGTGGTTCTAGGGGATTTGAAGGGTTAGGAATTAACCCAGATAAAACCAAGTTATATCCGCTACTGGAAGGTACGGTTGTTGGGGATGCGCCAGGTTCTCTCCGCATCTATGATTTTGATATCGCCTCCCAGCAATATCAAGGTTTAGTGGGATATTACCAAATGGAAAATCCCAACCATGCGATCGGTGATATCGCTGTGATTAATGGGAATGAATATCTCGTCATCGAACGCGATAATAATCAAGGGGATGCAGCTAAATTCAAAAAAATCTACAAAGTTGACTTTTCTCAAAAAGACCTCAACGGTTTTGTCGCTAAACAAGAAGTTGCTGATTTACTGAATATCCAAGACCCCCAGGATTTAGACAAAGATGGTAGCAGCACTTTCAAAATGCCCTTCCAAACAATTGAAGATGTCCTAGTTATCGACGAGAAAACCATCCTCGTGGCAAACGATAACAACTACCCCTTCTCAGTTGGTCGTCCTCCGGCGATCGATAATAATGAAATCATCATTCTAGAGTTGGATAAACCCCTAAATCTCGATCCTCGTGTGGGAATTGCCGGTCAAAATCTGCCAGCGATGCAAATTCAAGGAACAGAAGGCGATGATGTCCTTTATGGTAGCGACAAAGACGAACTATTTGCTGCTGGGGCAGGCAACAATACCATTTACGGTAACGAAGGTCAAAATATCTTCATTGCTGGTAATGGAAATAACATTGCCTATGGTGGTTCTGGTAATGATGTCTTTTTCTTTGGGAATGGAAATAATCTGATTTATGCCAATGAAGGAATTAATAAAATTACCACTGGCTCTGGTAATGACTTAATTTACGGCGGTTCTCAAGCTGATGTCATTTATTCTGGTGTGGGTGATGACCTGATCTACGCCAACGAAGGTAATAATGTTATTTCTGCGGGCACTGGTAATAATACCGTGTATTCTGGTAGCGGAAGTGACAGATTTATCTTGGATACAGGTGTTGGTTCCACAACTATCTTTAATTATGGCAGCAACGACCAAATCAGTTTAGGTAGTACCCTGAATACTAACAGCACTTTATCGGTGAGTATTAGTGGTAACGATACCTTGATTAGTTCAGGTAGTGACTTACTAGCAACGCTCAAGGATGTCAAACTGAGTTCTGTGACTATCATCTAGATTCAGGATTGGACTGAAGTTTGGCAATCATGACGAAAAAATAAGCCTTGCAATTCAGATTAAGTTCTGGATTTTCCTAGTTCCCAGTCATAAGGCTGGGAATCTATTTTCGGAGGGGAATTATCCAGGGTTTGCTCTTTGTCAGCAAATTTACTGATTTCATCCGCTTAAACAGCCAGATATAACTTGATTAAAGATGGTCTTTGATAAATCTTGGATAAAGATTCTCAGACAGGATGTTCTACTGCATAGATTGAGTTATGGCTGTTTTGACTGCTGACACTTCTGTTTTATTGAATCAAATTGGCTCCGATGTCTGTCAAGCCATAGTTACCATTCAAGAACAGCAACCACATCTACTCCTAGAAAAGTATAGAAATATACCTTGGTCGAGCGATCGCCATCAAGCTGGTTTAAAAAGTAAGCTAACGGAAGTTCTCGGCACAGCTAAAGATGCAGCTAATATCCAGCAACGACTGCAAAAATTTCTCAAAGCCCTACTTTCCCCTGAATCGTTTGCATCGCAGATAGTAATTGACTTAATCGCAAAAGTGGTTCAACTCTGTTCGTTAAATATAAATTCAAATACCAATTCAAATTTAAATTTAAATTCAAATATCAGAAATAATGGTGTCGTTGCGCCACAGCAACCAGTTAATCCTCCCAATAGCGAAAATTTTCAGCCAGTCACAACAACTAAAACTCGGCAACCGCAAAACTTAGAATCACTACAAATCGAAAAAAATCCAGAAAAAATCGCGATTAGCGCCGAAAATAGCCAAAAAGTAGAAAAAGAAGCAGATAAAATCCCAGCAACCACCACATTAACAGGAATTACAGTCTTATTATTAGATGCAGAAAATCTGCAACTGAATCCAGAAACAGAAAAATTTTTAACCACAGTTTGTCATTCACCAATTCAAGTCAAAGTTGCATTTGCAAATTGGTCACGTAAAGGTAAACTGGACGCAGAGTTACATCAGCGTGGCTACGATCTTATTCACGTTCCTTCCGGCAAAGATAATGCTGATGGTAAAATGATAGCCTATGGTTCATCCATCTGCGATCGCTTCCCAAATGCCAAAGAAGTTTTAGTTTGTTCATCAGACAATGTGATGACAAACCTGTGCAATCACCTTCAGCAACATGGTTTAACTGTATACCGCGTCACCAAACAGGGTTGCAATCTCAAAGTGTTGGAAAACCAAAGTAGTAAAACTTGGCAGCACGTAGTTTTACCCAGTATTGACCAATTTATCACTCAAATTAAAGATATTATGCGAGATGAAGAGTCTCGTACTGGCAATCAATGGCTAAAATTGTCAAAATTATCGCAAATCTTTCATAGTAAATACAACATTGGTGTGAAGCAAGTAATTTTCTATCATTTTCCCGGTAAAACCGCTAAAGATATTTTTCTTACCAAACCAGAATTTGTTGTGCACCAATTGCCAGAAGATTCTGAGACATACATAGCGTTATTCAAAATTCCCCAACAGTCAAATAATGGGGATACGCCAAAAGGGAAAAAGTAAAACCATATCTATGTACAACATGTACTTACATGATAGTACAGCTTGAGCGTACTTGATTACTTGCAGGTAAAGCAAATGTAAATTCACCAGGTGACTTGTAAAGATTTGGTGATTTTCGCTTCACTATATTGTTTCATCCCTGATGCGAAATACTGTAGTTTGAATAGCTATACCTAATATTAGGTACTACTTATGGATTATTTGCCATACTAATTTTTGTGCTAATGTATCAGAAACATCACTGATAGCGACGAGCATGAAAATACTCTAGGTACGCTTTACTTCTTAAGTAGATATATATGTGTTTGTCATTAAACCATGTAATTTTTACATGAATTACCAGAAAATACACTCATCTTTTACAGGAAATTCTACATCAGGATTGTATCTAAATTAGCAAATTAATTAATTATTTTCTCGGCAATGTTACAGTGAGGGTCTCATGATAAAACAGGGTAGTCGCAAATCAGATATATCCCTGATTCTGGAGGAAAGTAGTAGTTCGCTCCAGTTTGGTTACTCAATTGCAGAAACTTTTCCCAACAAGATCAATAACATCACAACAGTAACCAAAACAAGTAGTCATCTGGAAGGAGTTGTACTGGAGCGAGTTACATCCCGGAAGGTAAGTAGCTCAAAAGCACAAAAACTAATCAACCCGGTGACGCGATTAAATCCTATTCTTAGAGCTTATGACTTTGAGGATACTAATGCAGGAGTTGAAGAAGATGTTGACAATTGTATCAGTTTAGACTTGGACACATTGCAATGTTTTGAATCCGTGGAACTTCAGTATGAAGAATTGGGGGTAGTTTTTAGTAATTGTATTGCCATACAGCCTTCTAATCCAGCATTCCCCACCGAGCGGGGAGTGACTGTATTAATGGGAGCGCCAAAAAGTGGTTTTTTAGAAGCCTCTTTTGTGCGTCCGGTAAATGTGGTTAATCTCCGGGTGACTAGTTCCCAAAGGCTTATTATGTCAGCTTATAATCGCGATCGTCAAGTGATTGCCCATGATATACTCCCTGGGGCAAATTTAGCAAATACCGACTCCATAATTCCTCCGAATGCTTTACTATCATTAAAAGCACAGGAAATTTGTAGTATCAGCCTATATGCCTTCGATGGTCAATTTACCATTGATGAATTTCACTTTTGTTTTGACTAGTTTTAACCACAAATTCCGAAAAAATATCCCCAATGAGCATATTCTCAGACTTTGCTAGTCATTTTGAGGTAGATGTTGAGATAAAAATATGTGATTGTTCGGTAATTGCCCCACTTTACATCCAAAAGCCATATATTATAAATCTGTCGATCAAGTAGGTAAATACAGTGGCACAAGCTTCGTCTTCGTGGCAGCAAATAATTAACCAGATACCCAACTGGGCGCTTCCAGCATCTAAGACAGGAGCCGCAAAACAGCTATATGTGAAGCGATTTCGGGAGCCAGGAAAAGCGCTAGGAATCTTAACTGTTGTTGTTGCAATGTTGGTGTGGGACTGGAAGTTGTTGCTTGCTAGTAGCATTGGTATTGGGGCAATGACATTAGCTTATTCGATGCAAAAGTGGAATTGGCAAAAATACTGGTTTGAGTTGAGTAAATTGCTTCACAGTCCCAATCGCCGTTTGACTGTAGCAGTATTGAGTGGTGGGATAGCTGCTTTGAGTACCTATATGGCGATCGCAGTTTGGATGGGTTCCAAAAATCCCTGGATTGCCACAGGTGCTATTTTACAAGGTATTGGTACTCTCATCACTCTGATTTTATTAATCGGAATAATTATTAATAGTCAAGATAATAAAGACCAAAATCAAATAGACAAACTACTAAGAAATCTCACTGAATCAGACCCTCTCAAACGTCTCATCGCCGTGCGTCAACTGACAAAGTTAGCAACAAGTTCGAGGATTAATATATCTGAGCAACAAAACATTACAGAATGTTTACAACTCTTACTCACTCAAGAAAAAGAAACATTAATCCGAGATGCAACGTTTGAAAGTTTGCAAATACTTGACACAGCTAACCAAAAACCAACTCCTTTAAAACCTCTAAAAATTAGAGTCAAAAAACAAGTTTATGAGATGTAGAATTGGGTACTACTCACCCTAAGTTATAAGTAACTTATTGAACCAGCAGTTTACCCAACACTCAAAACTTTTCCATCTCTTACCTGAACGACTCTATGGTTACAGCGACGCACTAATTGTTCATCGTGAGTCGTGATAATTACTGTGGCACCAAAAGAATTTAGCTTTCTCAATATTTGTATTATCTGCCAAGAATTATCCGGATCAAGATTTCCGGTGGGTTCATCAGCTAAAATTATTGGTGGTGTACTCACAATCGCACGGGCAATACTCACCCTTTGTTGTTCACCACCAGAAAGCTGACTGGGAAAACAATCCATTTTTGGTAGTAGCCCCACAAGTTTTAAAGTTGGTTGTAAACGTCTCTGGATTTCTTTACGAGTATAGCCCTGTGCTTGCAGAACTACGGCGATGTTTTCTGCTACTGTCCGTTGGGGAATTAATTTGTAGTCTTGAAAAACAATACCTATACGTCGTCGCAGCAAGGATAGTCTATTCCCCTGTAAATTGGGGACATAACAATCATCTACCAATACCTCTCCAAATGTCGGTGACTCTTCACCATACAGCAATTTTAAAAGGGTAGATTTTCCCGAACCACTGGCTCCGGTAATAAACAAAAATTCTCCCTTCTTCACCTCTAAATTGACATCAATTAAGGCATCGCGCCCATTTTTATACGTTTTGGTGACATCACGTAACTGTACCATTGCCGCAGTCTCACTCTTTGGTTCCGGCGCTGGTTTTTCCTGCTCAATAACGGATTGATAAGAAATTACTTTATTTTTGAGTTCGTTTGTGACTTGATTGGTTAAAACTGGCATTGCTGATTTTGGGTAATGAGATTACAAATTGCTCACAAATTCAGGATTCCCACGCAAAGCCAAAAAATATCAAGTTTGTGTAAATTTAATTGACCATTGCACAATATACTTAGGCAAAAAGGGGAAAGGTAAAAATAAAACAAGTGTTTTTACACACTTCCCCCATATGCGGCTCGCGACTAAGTATATAAATACATCAAGATAAATCAGGTTTAATGAGCAACTGCACCTTTACCTGTTAGCGAATATACTATTGCTTTCCAGGCAAATTCCGGTAAAGCTAACATTCGTCGCCAGCGCCAAGGCTCTTGATAAAGACGATATAACCACTCTAAGTTATTATTACCTAGCCAAGAAGGGGCACGGGTTTTAGTTCCAGACCAAATATCAAAACTACCACCTACACCAATCCAAATTGCTTGTGGGCATAAATGGCGATTTTTAGCAATCCACATCTCTTGACGTGGTACTCCCAGCCCAACCAAAATTACTTGAGGCTGCGTCTGAGCCAGGTTTTCTTTTAGTAGTTGTTCTTCTTCTTTTGAATGATAACCTGAATGGGTTCCGGCGATCGCTAATTCTGGTGTTTGCTGCTGCCAATATTCTGCGGCTTGTTGGGCAACTCCCGGAGCTCCACCATAGAAAAAAACCTTGGCATCGGAATGCGATCGCTCTAAGGAGAATAGCAGGTTTTCTGCCAGTTCAATACCGGGGGCACGCTGAACTTTTTGCTGTAATAGCAGTCGCAAATACAAAACTACCCCTGCGCCATCAGGAATTACTAGCTCTGCATTGCGAATCACATCGGCAAGGAGTTTATTTTGCTCGGCTTGCATGGTCATTTCCGCATTGAGGGTGACTACATGCGCCCCTTGACCTAATTGTAAACATTCTAGTAACCAGTCGGGGTAGTTTGGCATTACGTGAACTGGTAGCCCTAATACCGAACAGGATTGAGTCGAAACAGATTTAGGCGGATTAAACATAGCCTATTGTTAATTAGCCTCACACCATACCTTAACGAAGCTAGTTTATCAAATTTGTTCCTAATGTCATGTGTCTTATTTATGACAGATTTTTGTTTGTGGTTACTATTGCTGAAAATCTAATTATTTGCATTGTGAAAAATCAGGTCTGGAACCCGAATTTATTATCTACATCAGGCAAGGGAAGTAAACATATATCCATCTCTAAAGCCAAGGTAGGTAAAATATTTTTGCTGCTCAACAAGGTCGAAAAAACTATCGCCAACAAAGTCTCTGAACAGATAACAACAGAATTAGATTAATTTATATAGTAGGTGCTGTTTTAAGGGTTAAAATAATCCTTTCTTGAAGTTTGGCTTAAAGCTTGGCTTAAAGTTTGAGATATGAAGCTGGTATCGGATGCAAAAACTCATTAAGCAGAAGTTTCCTGCTACTGCTGGCTTGATTGACAAAACTTAATATTTTAGCTTTGTGAAAGATGTTTGAAACTACATCTGGTGAAACTTTATTCGTAAACTCAATTTTACAGTCAACAGTGAGACGGGCGGAAATCAACCATGAGTAAAATGCGTGTTGCTCTAATTGAAGATCATGACCTTACCCGTGTGGGTATCCGTACTGCTTTACAGCAAAAAGACGAGATTGAAATTGTGGGAGAGGCTGCCAATGCTGCGGATGGACTAAAATTGTTAAATACTCTACATCCTGATGTAGCAATTGTCGATATTGGTTTACCTGACAAAGATGGTATTGAACTCACAAGAGAAGTAAAATCGGCAGTGGGAACTGATGAGTTAGGCAAAACTAAAGTATTAATTCTAACTCTTCGTGACAATAAGGAAGCTGTACTAGCGGCTTTCGCGGCTGGTGCTGACTCATACTGCATGAAGGATACGAAGTACGATAATTTAATTGAAGCTGTCCGCGTCACCTATAACGGCAATGCCTGGATTGACCCTGCGATCGCCCGAATTGTACTTCAACAAGCACAGCAAAATCCTCCCAAGCTTGACTCTGCAAATTTGGAAACCAAGTCAGGACAGCGATTACCAACCTCTTCAGTGTCATCAGAAGAAATAATTGATCCCTACACCCTCACCGAACGCGAATTGGAAGTTTTGCAGTTGATTGTTGAAGGTTGTAGTAATGCTGTCATTGCTGATCGACTTTACATTACAGTCGGTACTGTCAAAACTCATGTCCGTAACATTTTAAACAAATTATGTGCCGATGACCGCACTCAAGCTGCTGTCCGTGCCTTACGTTCTGGTTTAGTTGGTTAAGATTACTATGTATATCTATATACATATAAACCATCAACTAAAAATGTTAATTTGTTGTGAATTATAGTGTTGAAACTGGGTATTCTGTAAATAAGGATGTAATTTATTATTCTTTACACACTGGGCGCATCGGTCTGAGATTATATATCTGAGACTAATTCGTCTGCAAACCAGCACGACATTTAAAGTCAAATATGACTGATACAGGGTTAGAAAAATTGAAGTTGATGGTGGTAGATGATGAACCGGATAACCTAGAATTACTCTACCGTACTTTTCGACGAGATTTTCAAGTTTTTAAAGCCAGCAATGCCCTAAGTGCGATCGATATCCTGGAAAAAGAAGGCGAAATGGCTGTAATTATCTCAGACCAAAGAATGCCTGAGATGAATGGTACAGAGTTTCTCAGCCTCACGGTTGAACGTTTCCCCGATACGATTAGAATTTTGCTGACTGGTTTTACCGATGTCGAAGACTTGGTTGACGCGATTAATTCGGGTCAGGTATTCAAGTATATTACCAAACCTTGGAAACCTGACCGTCTCAAAGCTGTGGTTGAACAGGCGGCGGATACCTATCGCGTTGTCAAAAAACGTACTCAGGAATTACGGCGGGCTTTGCGGCGCGAGTCACTTTTTAATGCTGTGACTATGGCGATTCGTGAGTCACTTGATTATCTCAGTATGCTACAAAAAATTGTTGCCACACTGGGACAGAGTTTTGATGCGACCTATTGCTTTTTGCGTCCGGTGGAAAGCGATCGCCTCACAGTCGATGAATTTTTTTACCAAGATACAAAATCGACTGATGTTTTTGTGCCCATAAATTCTGAAGCTTTAATAGACAAAGTTTTGGAAACAAGACATTACCAACTTAGCGAAACTTGGGACGAAAGCTATCCTGGCTATCAACTCGTAATTCCGCTTATCTACCAAAAGCAATTACTTGCCATATTGACTTTATGCCAATATCGGCGCGATCGCCCCTGGAAAGAAGAGGATATCCAACTAATCGCAGATGTTTCTGAGCAAGCTGCACTGGCACTGTCACAAGCCAAACTCTATCAAAGACTACAGGAAAAACAAGAGCAAATTCACCTGGAATTGGAAGTTGCCCGCCAAATTCAAAACAATCTACTCAGACAAGAATTACCCGAAATCAAAAGCGCCAAAATCCAAGCCAGTTGCTTACCAGCACGGGAAGTCGGAGGCGACTTTTTTGAGGTATTTGTCCACCCTAAAGGTGATTTGTGGGTGGCAGTCGGAGATGTTTCTGGTAAAGGTGTTCCCGCAGCTTTATTTATGGCTAGTGCCATCTCAGTTTTGCGTCGCGAACTTTCCCAAGAAACGCCCGCAATGCCAAATGTAATCATGCAAAACCTCAATCATGCTCTATGTGATGATTTAATCAGCAATAACTGCTTTATTACTTTGGTATTGGCACGTTACACCCCCAAGACTAAAGAACTAGTGTATGCAAATGCTGGTCATATCTATCCCCTGTTGTGGTCTAGTGATATCAGCAACACCCAAGAACCCAAATACTTAGAAACACGTGGTGTTCCCTTAGGAATTTTACCAAAATGGCAAGCAGAATCAGGTCAGGTGTTTCTCTCCTCTGGAGACACACTACTACTTGCGAGTGATGGAATTACAGAGGCGATCGTTGATAGCACCATGCTCAAGCAAGATGGTTTGTGGAAACTATTACAAGAGCAACAACTACCTTTATGTCTCGATAATTTACTCGCTCGCATTCAAGCAGATGCAGATACTCAAGAAGACGACCAAACTATACTTGCTTTGGAGGTTTTGTAAATGATGAAGACAGAGCTTCACGTACCAAGCGACG
>NZ_JAYGHN010000021.1:82210-109710 GCF_034931845.1 Calothrix sp. UHCC 0171 | reverse complement strand
GGGTTTTCTAATCTATTCAGGGTAGCCACAAAATTAATTGCCGCATATAGGGAAGTATGACTAGGAGGTAGTTCTGCAAGCTGTTGTTTGAGCTGGGGTGCGAGGGGGATTGCATATTCGAGTTTGTCGTAATCCACCAACAATTTGAATCGAGCTAAACGTGCTTGCAGGGCTTCATTCGGGTTATTTGTCGCTTTTTCCGCATCTTCAAAATAGTTTAGTGCCGCTTCTGGGTCTTGGGAATCTGCTGCGACTTTCCCTAAACTAGAGAGAATCGAACTTAACTGAGTTTTAGCTTGAATTTTATTTGCCGTTGTCAGGCTCTGTTCTAATACTTGCTGACTTTGGGTATCACCGATCGCATGTAAAGCTAAACCCAGCGCTCGCAATCCACTGACTTTGACTTCCGAATCTGACATTGTTGTTATTTTTCGGCTTAATTCTTCTAATTGCTGCCGAGAACGTCGGTAAAATCCTAAACTCTGTAAAGCCTGTGCTTGGTTAATTTGAGTTCCCAGACTTCCTGTAGTATCCCCTGCTTGTTCATAATATTTTTGGGCTTGTTGCCAAATGGCGATCGCAGTTTCTGCCTTCCCCATATGCAGTTGTAAGTTGGCTTGGGTGTTCAGTATTTGCGCCCAGATAATCGCATCAGCCGAGGGTTTAGTCGTTTGCAAAAGTTTTATACTTTGTTCGATTGATTTTTGGGCTGCTTCCCACTGGTTGAGTTCCTGTTGTGCTAGGGACAGGTGACTTAAACTGAGAGATTGATTCAGGCGATCGCCTTTATTTTGGTACTTTTGTACTGCGGACTGCCAAGCTGTTGCTGCTTCGTGAAACCGTCCCAAACTATAAAGCTTTCTTCCTTCCTCCAGCCAATTAGTAGATTCAGAAACAGAAATCACAGAAGGTGTTATTGGGGAAGATGCTTTAACAGATGTCATGGTAAATGCCAGACACAAACTGAAAATACTCAAGCTGACATACAGCCAACGAGTTTGTCTTATTCGGAAAGCCATAAGTAATTAACCAATATTCATAAAAGCTTTTTCACAAGCGATCGCAGCACAAGTGCTTAAAGAATCAGTAAACTTATATTGCCCAACTTATGGTTCGATATATCAGTTGATGGGATACGATATCCCAAATTTTTGAAAAAGTGGGCGTTTTGACTACTAGGAAACGCAGCACAGGTTATACTAATTCTCCAAAAGAAAGTAACAGATGGTGACGCGGGGACGGGGAGATGGAGGGACACGGAGATTTATTTTATGTGTTGCCAGATTTTGGAGAAAAGATATTTACTTTTGTTAAGGATTGCGTTTATTAGCGCTGATTAGCACTGAATCATTTTGTTTTTGAAGCTTATCTAAACCAATTACCGGAAAGCTACGTGATACGGAAATGGTCATGCTCTCCGTAACCACATAAACCAGTATTTACTCTAGTGGCATTTGTAAAAAATACTGCCACTATAATTTTGTTTGTAGTTATTTTTTATTTAATAAGCTGATGTGTAGCTAACTTGTATAAGACGAAAACGTCAAATTACTGTAGTGCAGAGAGGAGTTTCCGGGGAGATGTTCTTCACGGAAAACTCCGGGGCATCTTGCCTGCGTCTCATATACAAATTAAATACGCGACAGCTTATCTGCTAATTCCAGTAGTCGCAATTAACTAAATAAACGCGGATAGGTAAAACAATAAATATACACAAACCAAGCAACTTATTGATTAATTTTACATAACCATTAGAACAAATTCAGGAAAATTTGATGGCAAATAGAGGGCAATCTCCCCTCTCCTGTGGCTATGTAGAAGATTGAACTGTTGTTTGCATGAGATGAAAACTTACTGCTGTGTATCAGATATAAGCAAAGGAGAAGGGTGTCAAATGAGGCAAGATTTTATGAATAACTCTATTGTTAACTCATTGTTTTTAATCAAAAATTCTCACAATAAACTAAAACAAAATATTATTACTGTGACAAAACCCCTTACCTTTGTATTTATATCTGCCATATCACTGTTAGACTATCAGCAAACATTTGCCCAAATACCGAATCCTGCTGCTGTACCACCAAATCGTCTCCAAGATAATTCCCCAACTCCCCTCCAATCTGATTTTCTCCCCCCAGCTTTAACACAAGAGCAGTTAATCCCTACCAGCAAAACACTAGCACCATCAACACCAGACCAAAATTCCCCTGACGCTAAATTTCAAATCGATCGCATTGAAGTAGTTGGTAGTACAGTCTTTAAATCTGAAGATTTTACTCCGATTACATCTGGCTTTGTGGGGCGGGAAGTGACATTTGCAGAATTACTGCAAGTCAAAGATGCAATCACCAAACTCTACACCGATAAAGGTTATGTCACCACCGGAGCCTTAATTACTCCCCAAACCCTAGAATCTGGAGTTGTGAAAATTCAGGTAGTTGAAGGTAGTTTGCAAGATATCAAAATTACTGGTAATAACCGCTTACGAAGTGAATATATTCGCTCACGCCTTCGACTTGCAAGTCAGAAACCTCTGAATGTACCGCGTTTGCTAGATGACTTGCAAATGCTCAAACTTGACCCCAAAATCAAAAACCTGTCAGCAGAATTGCAAACAGGAGTACGCCCAGGTACGAATTCACTACAACTCCAAGTCAAAGAAGCAGACACATTCAGAGTCAGCACAACATTAGATAATGGGCGATCGCCTTCAGTTGGTAGTTTTCGTCGCGGAGCAGAATTACAGCAAGCAAATTTACTCGGTTTTGGTGATTCCCTCAGCGTCGGTTACAGTAATACCAACGGTAGTAATACCCTGAATACCAATTACACCCTACCCATCAATGCTCGCAACGGGACAATTTCCTTTTCCTACAGTCAGGGAAGAAATGAAGTCATTGAAAAACCCTTCAGTGTCCTGGATATTCAATCGAAAACCCGTACCTATGAATTGGGAATACGTCAACCCTTACTCCAAAAACCCAGCAAAGAAATCGCCATGGGTTTATCTTTTTCCCGTCAATTCAGCCAAACAGAATTAGGTATTGATAATATTGGCGGATTTCCCCTCTCACCCGGTGCTGATCCTGAGGGAAAAACCAAAATTTCCGCCTTCCGCTTTACCCAAGAATATGCCCAACGCAACACCAAAGAAGTTTTCGCCGCGCGATCGCAATTTAGTCTAGGGGTCGATTGGTTTGGAGCCAATGTTAATAATAATGCCCCTGACAGTCGCTTTTTCGCTTGGCGTGGACAAGCCCAATGGTTACGAAAATTAGCTCCAGATACCCTATTTATCGTTAAGAACGATATGCAAATCGCGGCTGATTCCCTAGTACCCTTAGAACAAATGGGACTAGGTGGACAAGCCACCGTGCGTGGTTATCGTCAAGATGCACTACTGACTGATAGTGGTATGTTATTGTCGGCGGAATTTCGCCTACCTGTTGCTCGAATTCCCAAGTTAGGGGGAGTATTGCAAGTTACACCATTTTTAGAAATTGGCAAAGGCTGGAATCATAATGGTAAAAATCCGGCAACTAACACATTAGTTGGGACTGGTTTAGGTTTACTTTGGCAGCAAAATAATAGTTTTTCAGCTCGTTTAGATTGGGGTATTCCTTTAACATCTGTCGAAGGAGAAAGAAGTAGTCTCCAAGAAAATGGTTTATATTTCTCACTCAGCTATTCGCCATTTTAGATTACAGATTCAACAGCTTAACTGACTTGGCAGAAGTAATTAAATGTGACTAGAATCCCCATGCAAACATCAGCAGAATTTCTGAATAATAAAGTTTCAAACTTTTGTGAAATCACGATCAATAGCCAAGTGGCAGTATGTTTACGAACCCTACAATCTAAAGTTGAAATGGAGATAAGGTGATGAAAGCAACTTCTTTGTGCTTGGGTTTGGTGAGTGGAATCTTCACTGCTGGGATATTGTCACCAGCTTATTCTCAAGTCACATCAGATGGCACTACCAACACCACTGTCAACTCTATTGGTAATAATTTTACTATTCTTAATGGCATAGATAAAGGTAATAATTTATTTCATAGCTTCAGTAATTTCTCTGTACCCACAGGTGGTTCTGCCAGCTTCGATTTAACTAATACACCAAATATTACAACTATATTCAGTCGGGTCACTGGTGGAAATGTTTCCAATATTGATGGCTTGATTCAAACTCTCAACGCGAATAATCCCGTGAGTTTGTTTTTAATGAATCCTAACGGGATTGTATTTGGAGAAAATGCCAGTTTAAATATTGGTGGCTCATTTGTGGGGACGACAGCGAGTAGTATTAAATTTGCCGATGGCACAGAATTTAGTGCTGTAAATCCAACTGCGACACCATTGTTGACGATGAGTGTACCCATTGGTTTACAGATGGGGCAAAATCCAGGGGCGATTAATGTGCAAGGACAGGGAAACCAGTTGTTCGATTTTACTGGCTTTGGTGCACCCAGTACCATCAATACCCCTCCCGGATTACAAGTCAAAGCAAATAATACGCTGGCGTTGATTGGTGGGATCGTCAACTTCAGTGGTGGCGTTGTTACCACATATGGCGGCGGACATCTAGAACTGGGCAGTGTCAAGGCTGGGCAAGTGGGACTCAAGCCTACTCCTACGGGTTGGGTTGGCGATTATTCGGCTGTGCCGCAATTTAACGATATTCATCTGGCACAACAATCGCTGTTGGATGCCAGTGGTAGCAATGGCTCAATCCAATTGCAAGGAAAAAACATTAGCTTGACTGAGGGGTCGGCTTTGTTACTCCAAAACTTGGGAACACAATCGTCTGGGGGAATTACGGTCAATGCCACAGGCTCCCTCAACTTGGCAGGGAATACAGCCAACGGTGACTTGGGAAGTTTCATTGAACTCACCAACTTAAGCACAAGTAAGATAGGAGATATTGCCCTCTCTGCTGCCCAGTTATCCCTCGAAGATGGAGCCAGAATTGTAACTAGAACCCGGACACCAACAGCAGGTGGGAATATTACCGCGAATGTGAGCGGCACAACCGAGATCACTGGCTTTAACCCTGCTAACCCATCCATTTACACTGCGTTCGTCACATTTTCAGCAAGTGATGGTAATGCAGGCAACATCACAGTATCCACTGAAAATCTCAAGGCTCTGGATTCTGGTGCAATTATTTCTGTAGCCTTACGCTCTGGAGACACTGGCACAATCCAAGTGAATGCAACAGAGCAAATCGAAATTGTTGGTTTCAACCCTCTGTCATTTTCAGAAAGTACGATATCTACCTTTACTCAGGGTTCTGGTAATGCGAATAGTACAGTTATCAACACCTCTAGATTAGTGCTTCAAGGGGGGGCATCTGTTGGATCTTCTACCGTTGCTACTGGTTCAGCAGGTAGCGTGGAAATTAAAGCTTCAGAGTCCATCGATATCCAAGGGTATGGTACTGAGGGTAATGGGGCTGGAGTAATCTCTCGCATCTTCTCAAACGCTGAACTTCTTAGTCCAGAAATTCAAGCTGCTTTTGGACTACCTGCTATTCCTACTGGTAATTCAGGTTCTCTCACCATTCATACCCCATCATTACGTATTGCTGATGGGGCGGCTGTAAGCGTCAAAAATGATGGTCCAGGGTTTGCAGGGAATGTACAGATTAATGCCAACACTCTGGTTTTAGACAACAAAAGCAGCATTGTTGCCTCTACCGCCTCGGGAAACGGAGGAGATATTCGCTTAAACCTACAAGATAATCTGCTGATGCGTCACAATAGCTTGATTTCCGCCACTGCTGCGGGTAGTGGGAATGGCGGGAACCTTACGATTAATTCTCCCGTGATTGTAGCTGTTTCTTCAGAAAACAGTGACATCATTGCTAACGCTGTACAAGGAGCAGGTGGCAATATCGCCATTAACACGCAGGGTTTATTTGGTCTAAAATTCCGCGATCATCTCACCAATGAAAGCGACATTACGGCTAGTTCTGAATTTGGTGTCAACGGTACGGTTGATATTAACAATTTTGGTGTTGATCCTAATTCAGGTTTAGTCGAATTACCCACAAATCTAACAGACCCATCCCAACAAATTGCCGCAGGTTGTGCAGATAACAGTGGTAGTAGTTTTATCGCTACAGGAAGAGGAGGAATACCCCAAAATCCCACACAGGAAGTCAGGAGCGAGCGCACCTGGTCAGATATTCGTAATCTCGCTGCATTCCGTAAACATAGCTCCGTCACCGCGAAAATCCCCACCACCCCAGAAAACCTTGTTCAGGCAACTTCTTGGCATCGCAATGCCCAAGGAAAAATTGAATTAGTTGCAGATAAATCTCCCATTCAGGTGCAACAAGCATTAACCTGTGCTGCTGTCACTAAAAGTTAACTCCCAAGAGTTAACAGTTCTTGTAAACTATGAAAGGCAGACAAGCGGACGCAAACCGCAGGAACAAGCTACTGGTTGGCAACTCCATGCCAGCGGAAAAATTGAGTTAATTGCAGATAAACCTTCTACTCAGGTGCAACAACCATTAACCTGTGCGTGTTAGGCAACAAAATATTATGGGAATCCTAAGTATACAGTTGTAATGGAGATGGGGGATGAAGGTAACTTCAGTGTGCTTGGGTGTAGCCTGTGGTATTTTAGCTGGTGGAATGTCGTTACCAGCAACGGCTCAGGTGATATCGGATGGAACGACCAACACTATTGTCAACTCTATTGGTAATAATTTTACTATTCTTAATGGCATAGATAAAGGTAATAATTTATTTCATAGCTTCAGTAATTTCTCTGTACCCACAGGTAGCGCAGCGACTTTTGATTTAACAAATACGCCAAATATTACAACTATATTCAGTCGGGTCACTGGTGGAAATGTTTCCAATATTGATGGATTAATTCAAACTCTCAACGCGAATAATCCCGTGAGTTTGTTTTTAATGAATCCTAACGGGATTGTATTTGGAGAAAATGCCAGTTTAAATATTGGTGGCTCATTTGTGGGGACGACAGCGAGTAGTATTAAATTTGCCGATGGCACAGAATTTAGTGCTGTAAATCCAATTGAACCACCATTATTGACGATGAGTGTCCCTGTGGGATTGCAAATAGGAAGTAATGCAAGCCCAATCACAGTCCAAGGTACACCTGCCGACAATTTCTTCTTTCGGATGCCAACATTGTCAATGGCACCGAATCAAACTCTGGCACTGATTGGGGGACAAGTGGATATCAATAGTGCCAACATTTTTGCGCCGGATGGTCATGTGGAGTTGTGGGCGATGCAAAATGGTACGGTGAATATACCCACCTCTGGCAACTGGCAATTGGCGAGTTCATCTCCATCGCCGATGTGGGGTAATGTTACGCTCCGTCAGTCCTCCTATATCAACACCAGTGGGGCAATAGGAGGCGCAATCAATATTCGAGGTCGTGGTTTAACCTTGCAAGATGGCTCACAGATAGAATCCTCTACTGGGGCGAATGCCCAAGGACAGGGTATCAATCTCCAGACTACAGAATTTGTGGATTTACTGGGTATCTCTAACCCCGCCAATTATATCCCTTCCGGCTTAATGACCAGTGTAACTGGCAGTGGAGCAACTGCTGGAAATATCACGGTGGAGACTCAACGACTACGCCTTGCTAATAGTGCATGGATCAACTCCCTTAACTATGGTGCTAACTTTTTTACCTTCGCGCCGATTAATAATGCCAAAACAGGCAATATTACGGTTCGGGCCACAGATGTAGAAATCAGTGGTTACACACCATTTCCGAATCCGTTTACAGGGGTCTATGTCTCAGGAGCAATTACAACGTTAGTTTCGGGAGGACAACAGAATAACAGTGGTACAATTACGGTGGAGGCTGAACGGATACGACTACTGGATGGGGGACGCATTAGCACTGATTTGTTTGCGGCTTTATCTCCTGTGACTGGGAAAGCTGGAGATATTTCTGTGAAAGCAACTGAGAGCCTGGAGATTTGTGGGACAACAGCCAACAGTTTTAACAGTGCGATCGTTAGTTCAATTCTCAACTTGGCGGATGGTCAGGGTGGCAATATTACGATTCAGGCAGGTCAACTCAACCTTGCTGCTGGTGGGACTATCTCCAGTCAAATCGCTGGAAATGAGAATCCGGCGATCGCAGGTAGAGGAACAGCTGGGAATATCACTATTCAATCTACCGATGTACAAGTCAGCGATTCTTTGATTGATGTTTATACCCAGGCTACCAGTGGTATCACTGTAGCAATAGGGCAGAATTCCACCGCTAAGGGAGGCAATATTCACCTGACAGCAGATAGTTTGCGGGTCTTCAATGGTGGACAAATTAGCTCCTCCACAGATGGTAATGGTGCGGCAGGCAACGTTAATCTGCAAGTCAATAATATAACCGTAGAGGGTAATTCCCAACCCTTAACGGATGGTCGCATTTTCCCAAGTACCATTACGGCGGCTTCTACTACCACCTCTGATGCTGGTTCAGTTAGTCTAGTAGCGAATCGGCTCAATATCCTGGATAATGGGCAAATTTCTGTCAGTAATACAGGTGGTGGCTATTCTGGAAACTTGCTAGTTAATGCCAACCAAATCAAGCTGGAGCAAGGAGGTAGTCTGATTTCGGAAGTTTCCGCAGGCGATCGCGGTAACATTACTCTCAATACTGATGTTCTATTGATGCGTTATGGCAGTAAAATTAACACCAATGCCACAGGTACAGCCACAGGCGGCAATATCAGGATTAATGCACCGATTATTATTGGTTTAGAAAATAGCGATATTACAGCAAATGCGATTGAAGGGGCTGGTGGCAATATTGATATTACAACTCAAGGTATATTTGGGTTAAAATACCGTGACCAGTTAACCAATGAAAGCGACATTACCGCTAGTTCTGAATTTGGTGTCAACGGTACGGTTGATATTAACAATTTTGGTGTTGATCCTAATTCAGGTTTAGTCGAATTACCCGTAAATCTAACAGACCCATCCCAACAAATTGCCGCAGGTTGTGCAGATAACAGTGGTAGTAGTTTTATCGCTACAGGAAGAGGAGGAATACCCCAAAATCCCACACAGGAAGTCAGGAGCGATGTCTACGACGGGCTACGCCTACGCACCTGGTCTGATATTCGTGATATCTCTGCATTCCGCCAAACTCAGCCAGTACAAGCGAAAATCTCCACCACCCCAGAAAACCTTGTTCAGGCAACTTCTTGGCATCGCAATGCCCAAGGAAAAATTGAGTTAATTGCAGATAAATCTCCCACTCAAGTGCAACAAACATTAACCTGTGCTGCTATTCCCAAAAGTTAATTACAATCCATAGAGATGTTACAAAAAATACTTTTATGGGAAACCTATATATATAGGTAAAACGGAGATTGGTTGATGAAAGTCACTTTTGTAGGGTTCGGTTTAATCAGTGGAATGTTAGCATGTGCAATTTACAGCACTTCGGTTAACGCTCAAGTGGCTCCCGATGGAACCCTCAAAACTACCGTTTCCCAAAGTGGTAATAATTTCACCATCACTAATGGCGATCGCGTTGGCAATAATTTATTTCATAGTTTCAGTCAGTTTTCTATTCCCAGTCAAGGTTCTGCATTCTTCAACAACGCTTCAGATATTCAAAATATTTTTAGTCGTGTGACAGGTGGCACTATCTCAAATATCGATGGTTTAATTAAAGCTAACGGTAATGCCAATTTATTCTTGCTCAACCCCAGTGGAATTGTATTTGGACAAAATGCCAGCTTAAATATTGGTGGTTCATTTGTGGGAACGACAGCCAATAGTATTAAATTTGCTGATGGCACAGAATTTAGTGCTGTTAATCCCACTGCTAACCCGTTGTTAACCATGAGCGTACCCATCGGACTACAAATGGGGCAAAATTCGGGAGATATTCAAGTACAGGGAAGTGGACATCAATTGACAGGAGGAGCATTTACCCCTGTAATTCGGGATAATACACAATCAACCTTAGAGGTGAATTCCGGAAACGCGATCGCATTAGTTGGGCAAAATGTCACTTTGTCAGGTGGGGTTTTAACTGCTGAAAATGGCAGAGTTGAAGTAGGTGCAGTCAAAGCAGGCACAGTTAATATTAATTCTACATCCTCAGATTTTCAATTAGATTATGCAAATATTGAAAGTTTTGGAGATATCCAACTTGTAAATCAATCTTTAGTCGATGCAAGTGGGTTAACTAGTCGTGGAATTCAATTGCAAGGGCAAAATATTAGTCTTAAAGATGGTTCTGCTGCTTTGATTCAAACTGTGGGAAGCCAAGCTCCTAATAGTATTCGTGTTCGTGCAACAGGTTCTTTAGACCTTTCTGGAGATGTGAGAACAGCACCGGATGTAGGAATTGTGAGGGGAGTTATTTCTAGTCGCTTGATGACTGAAAATCTGGGTCTAGGGAAAGGTGCTAATATCGATGTTTCTGCCGGAAACTTACGCCTAAATGATGGGGGTATTGTCGTGGCAAGAACTTATGGTTTCGACTCTGGGGGTAATATTAATGTAAATATTGCCAGAGATATTCAAATTAATCGTGTAACACCGCTAGATCCGATTGCTACTAGTGGAATTGCTACACCTAGCTTTGGCTCTGGGAAATCGGGCAATATGAATATCACTGCATCGAACCTAACAATTACAGATGGCGGCTTAATTATTTCTAACAATTTTGGAAAAGGGGATAGCGGAAATGTAAATGTGAATGTTTCCGGAGCTATAGAAATTAAGGGTATATATCCAATAACTTTAGCTCCTGCTAATATTAGTTCAACTGTATTTGGCAAAGGTAATGGTGGTTATTTAAATATAAATACATCCAGGCTGATTTTAGAGACTGGCGGGAATGTTGCTACTGCAACTGTCAATAGTGGTGCTGGTGGCAAACTCACCATTAATGCTTCTGAATCAATAGAACTCAGGGATGGCAGTATTAGCGCAGCAGCTCCAATTTTACCGACAACTTTGCGTCAAGCATTTGGACTTCCTGATCGCCCTAGTGGAAATGCTGGTAGTTTAACCATTAATACTCCTACATTGCAAATAGATAATGGAGGATTGGTTACTGTCAATAATGAAGGATTGGGAAATGGGGGAATTTTAACTATAAATGCAAATTCCTTACGACTCGATAACAAGGGTCAAGTAATTGCTAATACGGCTTCTGGGGAAGGTGGTAACATCAACTTAAATCTCAAATCTGACTTGATTTTACGAAACAATAGTTTCATTTCGACAGAGGCTAAAGGTAATGGCAATGGTGGTAACATTGATATCAATTCTCCTATCATTTTGGGTTTAGAAAATAGCGATATCATTGCCAATGCAGTGCAAGGAAATGGTGGCAATATCGACATTACTACTCAAGGTATTATTGGTCTAGAATTCCGTGATATTCTCACTCCCAGGGAAGACCTCACCAATGACATTACCGCCAGTTCCCAATCCAATCTCAACGGCAATGTGGAAATTAATAATGTTGGTGTTGACCCCAATTCAGGTTTAGTCGAATTACCTGCCACTGTCAACGACCCATCCCAGCAAATTGCGACAGGATGTACTGATAATCAAGGCAGTAGTTTTATCGCTACAGGAAGGGGTGGAATACCCCAAAATCCCACACAGGAAGTCAGGAGCGCTCGCACCTGGTCAGATATTCGTAATCTCACTGCATATCGGAAAATAGAACCAGTACAAGCGAAAATTCCCACTACCCCAGAAACCCTTGTCCAAGCTACTTCTTGGCATCGCAATGCCCAAGGAAAAATTGAATTAGTTGCAGATAACTCTTCTACTCAAGTACAACCATCTTTAACCTGTGCTGCTGTTGCCAATAATTAATAGTATCCCATTAAAATTCTTCACAAGTTAAAAATAATGCCTTGATTGGGAACCCTAATACTATATACGAAGAGGTTATTTAAGATCATGAGAGCGATCGCCAATCTGGGAGCATTCACAATTGGGTTTTTCAGTTCTACCCTGATACTGCCGGCAATGGCTCAGGTCACATCGGATGGCACTACCAACACTGTTGTCAATGCAATTAATAACAATTTTACGATTATCAACGGTATAGAAAAAGGTAATAATTTATTCCATAGCTTCAGTAATTTATCTGTACCCACTGGTGGTTCTGCCAACTTTGATTTAGTCAATACGCCCAATATTACAACTATATTCAGTCGGGTTACAGGGGGAAATGTTTCTCAGATTGATGGATTAATTCAAACTCTCAACGCAAATAATCCCGTGAGTTTGTTTTTAATGAATCCCAATGGAATTGTATTTGGGGAAAATGCCAGTTTGAATATTGGTGGTTCCTTTGTGGGGACGACAGCGAATAGTATTAAATTTGCCGATGGCACAGAATTTAGGGCGGTAAATTCTAATGAAGCACCGTTGTTAACCATGAGTGTCCCTGTGGGTTTGCAGATGGGAAGTAATGCAGGAGCAATTACAGTCCAAGGTACACCCGCCAATAATTTCGCCTTGCGGATGCCAACATTGTCAATGTCACCAAATCAAACCCTGGCGCTGGTTGGAGGACAAGTCGATATCAATAGTGCCAACATCTTGGCACCAGATAGTCGTGTGGAACTATGGGCGATGCAAAATGGCACAGTAAATATACCCACCTCTGGTAACTGGCAATTGGCGAGTTCATCTTTAGCGCCAACCTGGGGCAATATTACCCTGCGTCAGTCTGCCAATATCAACACCAGTGGCGCGATTGGCGGTGCAATTAATATTCGGGGTCGTGGTTTAACCTTGGAAGATGGCTCACATATAGAATCATCCACAGGGGCGAATGGGCAAGGGCAGGGTATTAATGTTCAGACGACAGAATTTGTGGATTTGTTGGGTGTCTCCCATCCAGAGAATTATTTCTTACCAGGTCTCACCACAAATGTAACTGGTAGCGGAGCGACTGCCGGAAATATTCAGATTGATACTCAGAGGTTACGCCTGCTCACGGGGGCATGGATATCTTCTTTAACCTCTATGGACTCGAATACTGGTACTCCAGTCATAAATTCCAACACAGGGCAAATTAGAGTCCGTGCCACTGATGTAGAGGTACAGGGGTATAATCCCACGCCCAACTTTTTGGGTAGCTATTTTGTGAGTGCGATCGCAACTTTAGTAACTGGGGGACAAAACAATAACAGTGGTGCAATTACTGTTGATGCTGAACGGGTACGGTTACTAGACGGGGCGCGCTTCAGCACCGATGTGCTTGGGCCTATCTTTCCTCCTTTCACACCTACCTTCGGCAATGCTGGCAATATTTCCGTGACGGCGAGAGAAAGTCTAGAGATTCGGGGGACAAGTCCCGAACTGTTTAGCAGTGCAATCATTAGTTCAATTCAAGCCTTAGCGGTTGGAGAGGCGGGAGATATCCAGATAACTGCTGGGCAACTTTCCTTGGCTAAGGGTGGGACTATCTCCAGTGCGATCGCAGGGAATCCAATTGCTACTAATGCAGGTCAAGGTGCAGCTGGAAATATCACTATTCAAGCCACCAATGTACAAGTTAGTGAGCCGGTGATTGACCCTTACAATCAGTACCCTAGTGGGATTACTGTGGCAGTCGGACTGAATGCTAGTGGTAAAGGGGGCAACATTAACCTAATAGCCGATAACTTGCGCGTCTTCAATGGTGGACAAATTGCCTCATCCACAGATGGCAATGGTGCGGCGGGGAATATTAACTTACAGGTAAAGAACATTGATGTGGAAGGTATCTCTCAAACTTTAAACAACGGTCAGATTTTACCTAGTCGCATCACGGCATCTTCAACCACTAGCTTTGCTGCGGGTTCAGTAAATATTCAAGCAGATACGTTAAGCATCAGCAATCGTGGAGAAATTAACGCTTCTACCCAAATCGGTCAAGGGGGCGACATTCAACTGCAAATTGGCGATACATTGAAACTGAACAACCAAGGACAAATCCTTGCCAATGCCCAAGCAGCCGGACAGGGGGGAAATATTAACATTGCCGCAGGAACAACACTTCTGGAGCAAAATAGCACAATTTCCACCAATGCCCAAGGCACAGCTACGGGAGGGGCATTGAATTTAACGAGCGATCGCCTGTCTTTGTCTGGAGCTTCCAATCTATCGGTAATTACAGGGGGTTCGGGTAAAGCTGGTGACTTATTTGTCCAAGCAAGAGATATTGAAATTACTGGAGTCGCATTTGCTGAAGTTTCTGGTTTCGGGCTAATTCCCAACCCCAGTTATATTGGTGCAGGTGCTTTTCCTGGTAGTAGCGGGGAAGGTGGTAGTATCACAGTGATGGGCGATCGCATCCGGATTCTTGATGGTGGATTTGTGAGTGCAGGGACAGCTTCTGGGACAGGTAAGGCAGGAGATGTGACAGTTATTGCCAATGAATTGCTAGAAGTTAGGGGCATTGGTAACTTACCTGCTCCCCTCTTTAGCTACTTAACCAATCATCCCAGTCGGATTTCAGCTACATCTTTGTCTGATGCTGCGGCAGGTTCGGTAAAAATTCAAGCCCCATCTATTGTGGTAGCTGATGGTGGTGTTATCGAGGTAAATGGAGCTGGTGCTGGTGGTGCAGGAAACCTGAATTTGGTAGGCGATCGCATTTCCCTGACTAATGGCGCTAGTCTCCAGGCACAAGTTGCAGGGGGCGACCAAGGGAACATTACCATAGATAGTAACTTACTGCTATTGCGTAACGGTAGCACCATTACCACCAATGCCACTGGAACTGCCAGTGGTGGTAACATCTCTA
Source organism: Calothrix sp. UHCC 0171 (assembly GCF_034931845.1). Classification (NCBI taxonomy): domain Bacteria; kingdom Bacillati; phylum Cyanobacteriota; class Cyanophyceae; order Nostocales; family Calotrichaceae; genus Calothrix; species Calothrix sp. UHCC 0171. The sequence continues at coordinate 94,923 of NZ_JAYGHN010000021.1, read as the reverse complement.
TTGCTTCCCCCGTCATCATCGGCTTAGAAAACAGCGACATCATCGCCAATGCCGTCCAAGGTAATGGCGGTAACATCAACATCAGCACTCAAGGACTATTTGGGCTAGAGTTCCGCGACCAACTCACCCCCGAAAGTGACATTACCGCCAGTTCCGAATTTGGAGTTAGTGGCACAGTCCAAATTAATAATATCGGTGTTGATCCTAATTCAGGTTTAGTTGAATTACCCACAAATCTAACAGACCCATCACAACAAATTGCCGCAGGTTGTGCAGACACCAGCAATAATAGTTTTATCGCCACAGGAAGAGGTGGAATACCCCAAAATCCCACACAGGAAGTCAGGAGCGCTCGCACCTGGTCAGATATTCGTAATCTCACTGCATATCGGAAAATAGAACCAGTACAAGCGAAAATTCCCACTACCCCAGAAACCCTTGTCCAAGCTACTTCTTGGCATCGCAATGCCCAAGGAAAAATTGAATTAGTTGCAGATAAAGCTTCCAGTAATACGCAACAAGCATTAACCTGTGCTGCTGTTCCTAAAAGTTAATGATTTGAGGAACAAGAGACATTTTCAAAAATAGCTAAAGCCTTACCACAACATGAGTTTGATGGTGAACTTAAACATACGTGATCGGGATTATTTGGAATTGCAATTTGTGTGAGCGATCGCATCTAGTTAAATAGGGAGTTTGCCTCTTTCAATCCCTGATTTCTCTAACTCTATCTCAAGATAGATGTTAAGCAAATGGCAATTTGTATATTCGTGAGTAGCGAATTGCTTATTGATGATAATTTTCCCATTGAGGATTTTGATCTTGCCATTGGTATTCTGGATTTGGGGTTGTGCGATCGCGCTGTTGCAATTTCCGATTATACTCTTGCCATTGACGTTTATTATTTTGCCATTGGCGATCGCGTTGTTCTTGTAATTTGCGATTAAATTCTTGCCATTGATGTTCCTGTTGATTTTGGTTTCTTTGTAATTCTTGTAAATTCAAATTTCTAAGTCTATTTTGGTTTACTTGCCAATGTTCGACATTATCACCATCAAAAGATGGATTTTTCGCTAATACTCTTGGTGAAAAGTAGTTGTTGGTTAGTGTGCCTACAACTAGCAATAATGAACATGATACAAGTGAAAAGTTTTGCTTCCGCATAGGATTCAACATAGAGTTCACCTACTCCATTCAAGTTAAGTATTTCTTCCTGTCGCTTTGAGTCCTTAATTTATTAATCAGATTAATTAGAGAAAATTCAATATTTAACCAAATAAAACAGCTTCTTGATAATTTCCATATTCATCAATAGTAACCATAATTCCATGACCTGCAAATAAATATCCATCATTATAAAAAAGCTGGATATTGCCGCTAGCATAAAAAACAATATCTTCTAACTTTATACTATCAATAAAATCTTGCACATCAATAATTTGACCATTGCTCCAACTATCATGATAACTCTTCAGCATTTGGTCAGAAATTAGACGACGTATATTCAACTCATGTTCCTGGAGTTTCGCAAAAGATTGGCGTGACATCATGATTACCGCACCCGTTTCTGCATCCTCTGGGTCTATAGTTATATTAACTATATGTTCTAAAGTGAATTGAACTTGACTTGACCAACATTCATCATCATCATCCCAAGCTAATTCACCTAAGATTTCATCGTAAATAGTTTGTGCGGTCATAATAAATTAAAAGTAAAGTAGCCTATTCTCGAAAGGTAAGCAAAATACTTAACCCGGAAATATTAACCCAAGATAATACAGCAATATTATTTAACTTGCAAACAATTTCCCAATTTTAATTATTAAACTAACAATATTGATTTATCTACAGCCGAATTCAGAATACATACACAATATTTAAAAAGAAAAAGAAACTATAGGAATCCGGTTTGATTTATGAAAAAAATGAAGTATTGTAGGATGCGTTAGGATGAAATCCGTAACGCATGATTATCCTGAAGAAATATGAAATGGTGCGTTACGCTGCGCTCACAGCACCCTACTTTTGCACTTTATTTAATTCACATTCTTTAATCCCAATGTTGTCGAGTGGCAATACAGAAAATGAGTAGCAAAATCAAACAAAATTACGAAATTGGTGAGAGAATTAACATCCCCCACCAATTTTTTGACATCCTGAAATCTCAACCCCTACGCACCTTCGCGTAACTTATCCAAGACAGTTCTATCTTCCAAAGTTGAAGTATCTCCTGACACCTCTTCTCCTGCTGCCAAATTCCGTAACAGCCGTCGCATAATCTTTCCAGAGCGAGTTTTAGGTAGTGCATCGGTAAAACGGATTTCACCGGGTCGAGCGATCGCGCCGATTTCTTTGACTACATGTTGCTTCAGTTCTTTACTAAGTTCGTCACTCCCTGTATACGTACCTTCTAAAGTCACAAAAGCAACAACCTCTTCGCCCTTTAAATCATCTGGCTTGCCAACAACAGCCGCTTCAGCTACCGCAGGATGGGAAACTAACGCCGATTCAACTTCCATTGTCCCCAGTCTATGCCCGGATACATTTAATACATCATCAACGCGACCCATAACCCAGAAATAACCATCTTCATCTTTTCGCGCACCATCCCCGGCAAAATAGGTGTATTTCCCATCTTTGGGGGGAATATGTTCCCAATAAGTACGGCGAAATCTCTCAGCATCCCCGTACACAGTCCGCATCATTCCTGGCCAGGGATATTTTACTGCTAAATAACCACCTTGATTTTCAGGGACAGAATTTCCATCCAAATCGACGATATCTGCAAGGATACCGGGGAAAGGACGAGTTGCCGAACCGGGTTTGGTGGGGATAGCCCCAGGAAGCGGAGTAATCATAATTCCCCCGGTTTCTGTTTGCCACCAAGTATCAACAATCGGGCATTTTTCCCCACCAATCACCTTGTGATACCACATCCAAGCTTCCGGATTAATGGGTTCACCGACAGTACCCAATAACCGCAGAGATGATAAATTACGAGCATTTGGATGTTGATCACCCATTTTAATGAAAGCACGTATTGCTGTGGGTGCAGTATAAAAAATATTGACCCCATATTTTTCAATTACATCCCAAAAACAGCCAGGATTCGATGCACGGGGCGCACCTTCATACATTACTGTCGTTGCTCCATTGGATAGGGGACCATAAACAATGTAGCTATGCCCAGTAATCCAACCGACATCGGCGGTACACCAATATACATCTGTATCCTGCAAATCAAAAATCCACTTGGTTGTCATGTGGGAATACAAGTTATAACCACCAGTGGTGTGAACAACTCCCTTCGGTTTGCCCGTACTTCCCGAAGTGTAAAGGATAAACAGCATATCTTCGCTGTCCATTGGCTCTGGGGGACAGTCTGGGCTAGCTTTCGCCTGCAATTCATGCCACCAATAGTCACGTTCTGTCTCCATTGTCACATCTTGGGCAGTACGTTTGACAACCAAAACATTGGTGACACTGGGACAAGCTCCATCAGCCAAAGCTTTATCAACTTGGGGTTTGAGGGGGACAATTGCATCTTTGCGCCAACCCCCATCGGCTGTGATGACTAGTTTCGCTTTACCGTCGTTGAGCCTATCTCGTAAGGCTTCGGCGCTGAAACCACCGAAGACAACGCTGTGTACTGCACCAATCCGGGCACAGGCGAGCATTGCGATCGCAGCTTCTGGTATCATCGGCATATAAACGCCGACGGTATCACCTTTTTTGACACCGAGATTTTTCAAGACATTGGCAAACTGAGAAACTTCCCGGTGGAGTTGGGCGTAGGTGATGGTGCGGGAGTCTCCCGGTTCCCCTTCCCAAATAATTGCGGCTTTATTTTTCCGCCATGTGGTGAGATGTCTGTCAATACAGTTGTAAGAAATATTAATCTTGCCGTTGACAAACCACTTGGCAAAGGGAGGATTTGTCCAATCGAGGGTAGTATCCCACTTTTGGAACCAGTGTAATTCGGTTTCCGCCAATTCAGCCCAAAATGCTTCGGGGTTTGCTTTAGCTTTGTTGTAGAGTGTTTCGTAGTCTGCCAGGCTTTTTACTTGTGCCTTTTGGGCAAACTCCTCACTGGGTGGGAATAAACGGTTTTCCTGAAGGATTGATTCTATCGTGGACTCGGACATAATTATAATTGCGATCGCGTGTTGTTACTGAACTTATTTTTAGCTGAAATTTACAGACAAATGTTTTGATTTTCATTAAAGATAACCAAAATTGCCAGGTTATGAGGAATACAATACTGGGAATTGGCGGATAATTGGTGCATCAAGTGAGGTATGGAAGTACAACCACGGGAAATTCAAAACTATATAACTGCACAAGGAAAAGAACCTTTTGCAGAATGGCTGGATGCTCTACGAGATATTCGGGCAATAGATAAAATAGAAAAAAGACTTAAACGGGTGCAATTAGGCAATTTAGGAGATTATAAATCAGTTGGCGAGGGTGTTTGTGAATTCAGAATTCAATATGGTTCCGGTTATCGTGTATATTTCGGACAAGTAGGAACTATAATTGTGCTTCTGCTCTGTGGTGGAGATAAAAGCACTCAGGACGAAGATATCGAGAAAGCGAAAGAATATTGGAGAGATTATGAACGAAGTCGAAATCCAAAGAAGTAGAAGGTATCAAGAATATTTAATCGAATCCTTGAAAAATCCAGAACGTGCTGCTGGTTATATTGCTGTCATGTTGGAATTAGACGAAGAAGGATATGATTCTGATATACTGCGATCGGCATTAGCAGAAGTTGTGGAAGCAAGAAAACAATTGGGCGATTTTTCGGAAGTTGGACAACAATGTTTTCAGAAGTTGGATAATATGCTTGCGGAAACTGGTGGTAAGGAAATTTTGGCTTTAATTGAGTTTCTTGATGCCTTGGGTTATCGAATTGGCATTGTCGGCAAAGAATAAAATTGAGTTATGGAAGTACAGCCAAGGGAAATTCAGGAATATCAAACAACAGAAAGTAAAATTCCCTTTGCAGAATGGCTGGAATCATTGCGAGATTTGCAAGCTAGAGTCAAAATTGAGAAAAGACTGGAAAGAGTCAGAAGCGGAAATTTAGGAGATTATAAATCAGTTGGTGACGGTGTTTACGAACTCAGAATTAATTTTGCTGGTGGGTATCGGGTTTATTTTGGACAGATTGGGACAAAAATAATACTTCTTCTGTGTGGTGGTATCAAAAGAACTCAAGACGAAGATATCGAAACAGCCAAAGAATATTGGAGAGATTATGAAAGACGTGAAAATACCAACAAGTAGAAGTTATCGCGAACACCTAATTGAATCGTTGAAGGATTCTGAACATGCTGCTGCTTATATTGCTGTCATGTTGGAATTAGACGAAGAAGGATATGATTCTGATATACTGCGATCGGTACTAGCAGAAGTTGTGGAAGCAAGGAAGCAATTGGGTGATTTTTCGGAAGTTGGACAACAGTGTTTTCAGAAGTTGGATAATATGCTTGCGGAAACCGGTGGTAAGGAAATTTTGGCTTTAATTGAGTTTTTGGATGCGTTGAGTTATCGAATTGGCATTGTCGGCAAAGAATAATATTGAGTTATGGAACTACAGTCGAGATAAGCTGATGTGCAGCTAAATTAACGTGAGTTCGATGAGTTATGAAGCCTAAAACTCTTATACTGTAATGCTTACGAGAATCAAGAGCTTCTAAACAACTCTGAGCTTATTGAGAATAAAATCAGTAACCCTTGAATTTATCGATTATTGACTTTGTTCTCAACTAATCATTGAGATAACTTTGAACCGTAGCTTCCAAAACCTCTGATTCACAAGAGTTATAGCGTTTGAAATCCGTCGAACTCACGTTAAATTATATAAGTCAAAAACCCAAAATAATTGTAGTACGGAGAGGAGTTTCCGGGGAGATGTTCTTCACGGAAAACTCCGGGGCATCTTGCTCGCGTCTTATATACAAATTAGATGCGTCGCAGCTTACCATCCAGTAGTGCAGTAAGTTGGATGGACATGTATCAATTTTTGATAAATATTGAGTTTGTATAGTAATCAAAATTTAGATATTTCGGGTCAATTGAAACTATAAATATTTATTGAGATTTATTCCGCTTCACCCAAACTGCAATTGTTTACTACTATTGTAAAATTTAAAACATGTAATATAATTAAGTTTGTCTAAAATTTAACCAATATTTTTTAGCAATTGAGGATTTGCTATGCGTCATGAAGTTATGCAAAAGTTAAAAAATTTATTAAAAGAAAGAAAAATCTTTAACTATAAAGATGGTTATGTTTATGGATGCCTTAACAATGAATTTGAGCTTACATCTGATGAATTACATTCTCTTGCGAAGGTTTTAGGATTTAAATATGGCTGGAATTCTACTGTTGAAGAAATATTAGAAAGTCAATGGCAAGAAGAATCTGATAGGATAAAAGAACTAAAGAGGGCAAAAGAGATTAGAGACCTCGAACAGAAAAAGAATAAGTTAGCAAATGAAATTAAATATTTAAATGACAAGGTTGAACTTGATCAAACTATTCAGAAATTACTTATGCAATACAAGTACATGAAGCTAGTAGATAGCGAGTTGACTGATGTTGAAAGAGGACTTATTGGCTTGATATTGAAGATGAATAACCAAGAACAGTTACAAATTTTGGAAATAATATACAAACGGTTTTATTAGCTTAGGAAATTGTTTTATTATGTCAACAAGAATAGAGCATTAAATTCTATAAATTGTTTCCATGAAAATCATCATTTGAATATTGAGTAGCGATTTCCAGTGAGTAATTTGGTTTTGTGAAAATTTAAAATGTAGGAATTCCCTTGTTGCGGAAGATAGCTAATGCTTGTTCCACTTCTTCTGGAGTCGGCGTTGGGGTTTCTTTAAGTTTATATTCGTAGCCTAATTCTTCCCATTTATATTCACCCATTTTATGAAATGGTAAAACATCAAGTCTCTCAACATTATCCAGTTTGGCAACAAAATCTGCTAACCCTTGAATATTTTCTACTTCATTCGTTAACCCAGGGACTAAAACAAATCTAATCCAGGTTGGTTTCTTAATTTCACTCAAATATTTGGCAATTATGAGTGTCGGTTCAATATCAACACCTGTGACTTTTGTGTAAGTTGCGGAGTCAAAAGATTTGATATCTAATAAAACTAAATCTACAAACTCGAAAACTGGCTTTGCTATCTCTAAATTACAAAATCCAGAGGTATCTAAAGCTGTATGTATACCTAATTCCTGACAACGCCGAAAAATTTCTCGGATAAATTCCGGTTGATATAAAGGTTCGCCACCGCTAATTGTCACACCCCCACCGGAAGCTTTCATGTAAGAAGTATATTTTTGAATTTCTGCGATTAATTCATCAACACTTACCTTTTTACCATTTTCCAGATAGCGACAATCGGGATTACTACAATACAAACAACGTAATGGACAGCCTGTAGCAAAAATTACAAAGCGGATGCCGGGACCATCGACTGTGCCACAGGTTTCGACTGAGTGGATGTAACCGAATGTGGTTGTTGATGTAGTGACTTGGGGTGTTTGATGGAACATAAAGTTAAGTTATCAAGTTTTATTTAATTGCTGTCAGCAAATTGTCCGGTAACTGGCGATATTCCGCAAACTCCATGGAAAAGGTTGCCATACCTTGAGAAAGCGATCGCACTTCGGTAGAATATCCAAACATCTCTGCTAGTGGGACTTCAGCGCGAATTACTACGTCGTTGTTGCGTGTTTCCGAACCGAGTAATAAGGCACGTCGGGATAGTAGTTTACCTTGGATACGTCCTAAAAATTGGCTGGGTGTCTCCACTTCGAGCAACATCATCGGTTCTAAAATAGTTGGTTTGGCTTTGGCAAATGCGGCTTCAAAACCCTGTTTGGCGGCGAATCGAAAAGCCATTTCCGAAGAGTCAATGGGATGGTATGAACCACCTTCAAGAATTACCTTCACCCCCATAATTGGATAACCCTTAAGCCATCCAGTTTTGAGTGCATCTTTAAAGCCTTGCTCGCAAGCTGCAATAAATTGCTTGGGAATTACACCACCAACAACTTGATTTTCAAATATAAATGAATCTTCACAGGGTTGCAAACGTCCTTTGATATGGGCGTATTGCCCAGCACCTCCGGTTTGTTTTTTCAAGGTGAAATCAAAGTTTGCTGTTTGGGTAATTGTTTCCCGATAAGCAACCGCAGGCGCACTCACATACACTTCGGCATGGTATTCTCTTTTCATCCGTTCTAAGTATATTTCCAGATGTAATTCACCCATTCCCGATATGAGGGTTTTATGGGATTCGGGATCAATGCTAATATGTAAAGTTGGGTCTTCCGCCGAAAAGCGATGTAAAGCCTTGGAAATTCGGTCAACATCTACCTGACTTTTAGGAGTAATCGCAATTGTCATTACAGGTTCCGGAACAAATATACCTTCTAGGGATAGATTTGTACCTGGAGAACACAGAGTATCACCCGATGCACAATTAACACCGACTAAACCCACAATCTCTCCAGCCGTGGCAAATTCCAGTTCTTGGCGCTTATCAACCTCAATTCTAACTAATCGATGCACACGCACTTGCTTTTGTGTGCGGCTGTTGTAAAGCTTGTCCCCTTGATGTAGTATTCCTGAATAGAGACGAGTATAGGTTAGCTGACCAAACTCATCATCTATTAGTTTAAAGGCGATCGCAACTACGGGGTTATCTGGTTCAGGATAAATTTGCACTGGCTGATTTGTCGCTACATCTATCGCTGTAATCGCACTTCGTTCTACAGGAGAAGGTAAATATAGGGCAATTGCATCCAGTAAATTCTGCACAGCTTTATTTTTGAATGCCGAACCCATCAACACAGGTGTAAACTCTAAACACAGGGTTCCCTGACGAATGGCATCCCAAATTAGTTGGGGCGGTATTTCTTCCCCAGCAATCAACTTCGCCATCATCACTTCCGAATGGATGGAAATTTGATCAAGAAGTTTGTCCCTGGCAACTTGTGCTGCTGCTTGTAAAGCTTCAGGAATTGGTTTCTTCAGCCAATTTTCGCCATTTTCACCTTCAAAGTAATGGGCTGTCATCTCAATCAAATCAATCACACCCTCAAACCCATCTTCCAAGCCAATTGGGTATTGCAACACCACCGGATTTAAACCCAGTTTCTCCCGCAAGGCATCAACTACACGAAAAGGATTTGCCCCCACACGGTCGAGTTTATTGATAAAAGCGATACGTGGTACTTGATAGCGTTTCATTTGCCTATCCACGGTGATAGATTGTGACTGCACACCTGCCACACCACATAAAACCATAATTGCACCATCAAGAATTCGTAGCGATCGCTCAACTTCTATCGTAAAATCCACATGTCCGGGTGTATCAATTAAGTTAATTTGTGTACCATCCCAAAAACAGGTGACAGCCGCCGAGGTGATGGTAATACCCTTTTCGCGTTCCAACTCCATATAATCCATCGTTGCACCATCGCCATCACTACCTACCTCTGCGATTTTGTGGATTTTCCCTGTGTAGTACAAAATGCGTTCGGAAAGGGTGGTTTTTCCGGCATCAATATGTGCGGAAATGCCAATATTGCGAATGTTACTGCGAGGAATCATAGTTATTATTCCTGAGTGCTGGCGTTATTATTCAATCCCATCTTTGAAGGTAATTAAAAAATGTGAGGATTTTGTGAGCAATACCAACTCTGATTGAGGTACAGCTTGAGAAGTTAAACAAAAATGGCTATTAGCGGTTAGCTTTAACCAATCAATTGAGCAACCCGAATTGCGGAAGTAATCGCCCCTTCATGTAAACCATCCCCAAGATAAGCTCCTGCATGGTAAGTGTTATTCTCACCATTTGTAGCCACGATTTCATCTCTGTATCGAAATGACTCCACAGTATATAGGGGGGTATGATGTTGCTGAATGTGGAGAATTTTATCTTTGGCAATCAAACTTTCTAAGTTAAATGCCAAACTATATTCGGGAGGTGATGCGACTCCACAAAGCTGGTTGAGATAGGCATTGTATCCCCATCCATTCTGGGTTTGAAAAAAATCGAATTCTGAAAATTTTTTAATTCCATATCTTGTATACATAGATGTATCGGTATGCAAAAAAGTGTTGATATGGTTTTCTTTCCATCCCGAAAATCGCTTGATTTCTGCATCTGTTGGATCAGATAATAATTTGATTACTTGGTCTGGTGGTGTTGCAAAAACTACTTTGTCAAATACAGATGTTGTACCCTCTAAAAGGCTAATTTTTACTTGCTCTCCACTACGCGAAATCTTGGTAATTTCAGCATTCAGCACAATATCACCTTGGAAGCGTTCCAAGATTTTTTCAATATAGGAATACACTCCACCTTTAATTCTTACCCAACTCGTAAATACATAATCTTTGAGAGCCGGAATTGCTAATTCTGCGGGAAAATTATCAATGAGTTCAAATGCCATTGAGTAGCTATACATTGTCGATAACTTTAACCAACAATTGCGGATACATTCTCCTTTTAAATATGCTGACATCGGCTGATTGTAGAAATCTTGCATTCGCGAAAATTTCGCTTGTAGCCAGAGTCCCGCAGAACGAGCGTAAAGAGTATCAAGACGTAGATATTCAAGCCAATGCGGAATTCCTGTGAAGTTTTTTTGGATGGCGACACCAGAAAGAAAATGACTACCATCTTTTAAAAATAGTCCAGAGCCAATATTCACTGGTTCTAATTCCACTCCTAATTCTGCCATCAAATGCAAAAAATTATGGAATTTTACGGGGAATTCCAACACGCCATTTTCTAAAATCTCCTCACAGTTCGAGTGATTAGGCTTAACATTTTGATTTAATGTGCGAATATGTCCACCTAAGATGGATTGTTTTTCAAAAACAGTGACATGATGACCATTTTTATTGAGTAGGTATGCTGTCACCATCCCACTTGCTCCACTGCCAATAATTGCTAGTTTCATATCTAATTCCCATTTACGTAATACTAGCCCTTTGCTAAAAGCATATCTCCCGATAATTTCTGATACAAATTCGCTCCTGTCCAAAATGTCGGAGCAAATCCTGGATAGCCTGATGAGGCATTGCAAAAGTAAAAATGATTTAAAGAAGTTTGATGATTCAATCTGCCAATGCCCATATTTTGAGGTGTCAAATTAGAGCCATAGGAATTACCATTGGGGCACCAACAAAATCTTTCATTAGTGGTGGGACTTCCGGTAACTTTGAAAACAAGATGTTTTCTAAAGTTGGGAATATAGTATTTTTCCACTATGTCAATAATGCGATCAAAAATCTCATCTTTTTTCTGCCTATAAGCCTTCTTATCACGCTGTTGTAAATTATTGAAGTAGTTATAGTTAGCAACAGTCAAAAACTCAATAATTTGGCAATCTTCTGGACAATCCCGTTCCTCTGATGTCAGTAAAGTTGGTGTTGTGATTGCAAAACTGGGATGAGAAAAATCATTTTTTTCATACATTTGTGCAAATGTTTGATTTAAATCTTGATTTTCGATATGAAAAGTATTCCATTTACCAAACCCGTAATCGCGTAAATCAATATCCTTGACAACACAATAAGCCATGTAGTTGGAAGGAGAGTAATCGTAGTTCAGCTTATTTCTAACTGTGCGCGAAAACTTTTCTATACCTATCATCTGCGCCGCTTTTTTCGGGTCAATATTACAGATAATTGTGTCACCTGTAAATTCATGACTTTGATGTGTGATTTTATCGGTAGCAATAACTCCATTAACAGTTTTTCCTGCCACAATAAAATTAGTTACTTCATGATTAAGAAGCAGTTCTCCATTATTTTCGGTAATGACTTTCACCAAAGAATTAATCACATGTTCAAAATGCTTTGTTGGGTAAAAAGCCCCTTGTTGATATCCAGTAAATAAAATTACCCAAGCATAGAAAGAAAGTTGATTTGGAGGTAGTAAAAAATCAACCCATTGCAGAGCTAACAGTGTTTGTGCAGCTTGCGGCAACTTAAATTTATCAAAAACATCCTGAAGTGTACTATTTAGATACCTCAAAGTCTTTAAAGCGACTCCAAAATGCTTGAATAATTCAGTGGAAATAATTGGTGGTGATAATATTTTTAATCCCTGACTTACCTTTTGAACTTCGGAAATAAACCTGTGAATATTATCAGTATGTTCAGGAAAAAGAGTAGAAAGTCTCTGAATTAACTTTTCCGGTTCCGAAGGAATATCGAGGGAATAACCGGGCATTCTCATATGATCAAACCCATCAGGATTATACCGCTCAAATGTCACTTCCTTATCCAAACCCAATTGTTTGAGAACCCGATTTACCGTATATCCTTCACCACAATCCCAAACATAATGAAGTTGAGCATTAAACTTATATTTTTTTGCCAGTGTAAACGTGTGCCCAAAACCCCCCGGATATTCATGTGCTTCTAATATCTGCACTTTCTTCCCAGATTTTGCCATGAGTGCCCCAAACACCAACGCCGACAAGCCGCTACCAACAATCAAATAATCTGTTTTCATGTTGTCTCTCCTTTTCCATAGCTGTGCAAAGTATGTTGCAAGTATTTAGGAATTATGTAGAAATCAGTAGTGCAAGCGTCTCGCTTGCTTTTCCCCAAGCAGTGCAAGCATCTCACTTGCTTTTTTCCAAAGGTGGGCAAGCA
>NZ_JAYGHN010000021.1:0-81975 GCF_034931845.1 Calothrix sp. UHCC 0171 | reverse complement strand
TCTCACTTGCTTTTTTCCAAAGGTGGGCAAGATGCCCACACTACTAAAATCGTTCGTGGAAAGTCCGCTTAACCACATCAAGCTGCTGTTCTCGTGTTAACTTAATAAAATTCACCGCATAGCCCGAAACCCGTATCGTCAACTGTGGGTATAGCTCCGGATGTTCCATCGCATCCATCAAGGTTTCCCGGTTCATCACGTTCACATTCAGATGGTGCCCTCCATCATGGAAATAACCATCCAACATACCCACCAGGTTGCGAATTTGATCATCTTCAACCTTACCTAAAGCTGAAGGGACAACGGAGAAAGTATTAGAAATCCCATCTTGTGCGTAGTCATAAGGTATTTTTGCTACCGATGCCAGGGATGCGATCGCACCTTTACTATCCCGTCCATGCATGGGGTTTGCCCCTGGTGCAAAGGGTTCTCCAGCTTTGCGTCCGTCGGGTGTATTCCCGGTTTTCTTGCCGTAGACGACATTCGAGGTAATTGTTAATACCGATTGTGTGGGTGTTGCCTGACGATAGGTTTTGTGTTTCCGTAATTCCTTCATGAATCTGGTGACTAAATGCACCGCTATCTCATCAACTCGCTCATCATTGTTGCCGTATTTGGGGAAATCTCCTGCAATTTGATAATCGATCGCTAATCCGGCGGAATTCCGCAACACTTTCACCTGGGCATATTTAATGGCTGAGAGAGCATCCGCAACCACCGACAACCCGGCAATTCCACAAGCCATAGTGCGGAGGATATCGCGATCGTGTAGTGCCATTTCTAAGCGCTCGTAGCAGTATTTATCATGCATGTAGTGGATGACATTCAAAGTATTAATATAATTTTTTGCCAACCAAGCCATCATCCGCTCGAACTTACTCCAAACCTCCTGGTAATCTAAGTATTCGGATGTAATCGGTGCAATCTCTGGTGCGATTTGTTCGCCGGATTTTTCATCTTTGCCACCATTAATTGCATACAACAAGCACTTGGCTAAGTTTACCCTTGCGCCAAAGAATTGCATTTGTTTACCGATTCGCATTGCCGACACACAACAGGCGATCGCATAATCATCACCCCAGTAGGGACGCATCAGATCATCACTTTCATACTGAATTGAGCTAGTTTTAATTGAGACTTGGGCACAAAAACGTTTAAAGCTATCTGGCAAGCGTTCTGACCACAGTACGGTTAAATTTGGCTCTGGTGCTGCACCTAAGTTATACAAAGTATGTAGAATGCGGAAACTAGTCTTTGTCACCAAAGTTCTACCATCTTCACCCATCCCACCTACACATTCTGTCACCCAAGTCGGGTCGCCGGAGAACAATTCATTGTAATCTGGAGTTCTCAAGAATCGTACCATCCGTAACTTCATCACAAAATGGTCGATGAGTTCTTGCAATTCCGATTCGCTGATTTTACCTTGTTGTAAGTCGCGTTCAAAATAGATGTCGAGGAAAGTGGAAATTCTGCCGATGGACATTGCTGCACCGTTTTGTTCTTTCACGGCTCCTAAGTAGGCAAAATATAACCACTGCAATGCTTCCTTGGCATTAGCTGCGGGATGACTAATATCACACCCATAGCTGGCAGCCATTTCCTTGAGTTCAAATAGTGCTTTAATTTGTTCGGAAATCTCCTCGCGCAGACGAATGATATCTTCGTCAATGACATCCAATTCTAAAGATTCCAGTTGCGCTTTTTTATCTTCAATCAGAGCATCAACACCATACAAAGTTACCCGTCGGTAATCACCAATAATTCTGCCACGCCCATAGGCATCAGGCAATCCCGTAATGATTCCCGAATGCCGTGCTAAACGCATTTCGCGAGTATAGGCATCAAACACACCGTCGTTGTGGGTTTTGCGATATTTAGTAAATATCTCTGCGGTTTGGGGATTGATGTCATAACCATAAGCTTGTAACGAGTCTTTAACTACACGAATACCTCCCAAAGGCATAATTGCCCGTTTCAGAGGTTTTTCCGTTTGCAAGCCGACGATTTGTTCAAGTTCGCGATGAATATAACCAGGATGATGGGAAGTAATAGTAGAAACAACTTCAGTATCAGTATCTAAAATACCTTTTTCCCGCTCAACCGCCATCAAATCCTGGACTTGATGCCATAGTGTTTGCGTGCGTTGACTGGCATCCGTTAAGAAAGATTCGTCACCAGTATAAGGATTGTAATTAGTTTGGATGAAATCACGGAGATTAATTTCTTTCATCCATTTCCCAGATTTAAAACCATGCCATTGTGATAACACAATTGATTCCCCCAATTACAGCCAATGCCTTCGCTTCCACTTGTAGTTATAATTCGAGATTTTGAGGAACTTGTGAGGGTTGATATTTAGCTTAATTTTACCCACCATCATGATTAATTTATCAAAAAGTCTCTCTTCTTAACAGAATTATTAAAAAATTAAAAAATATATACTTTCCCCCATCCTCACAAAATCCTCAAATTATTGCCCTATAACCAAAATTGAGACCCATAAGGAGATATCATGAAGCGACACAAACCTAGCCAATGGAATAGTTGGGGACTCTGGGAAAGGTGGATATTAGCAACATCCATTGCCGAAGTCATTGGTTTGGCGATTGTCGCGGTTGTGAGTCTGGTTGTGACTCACTTTGGTTATATCCAAGGAACATTTATCTTAGTGGGGACTTTAGAAGGAATAGTTTTAGGCTTTGCTCAATGGCTGGTTCTCCGACGCTATATTAAACACTCGACACGCTGGATAATTGCTACAGTCATTGGTGCATTATTTGCTTGGTTTACGGGACTAACTATTAGTGCTTTGATGGCAATTGCCTATGCAGGTGTGTCAGATATCACTAAAAATCAAGCCTTTATCAAAGGATTATTCCTGCTGGGTGCTGGCTTGGGTACAATGCTGGGGTTTTGTCAATGGTTGGTAATTAAAAATCAAATCCGCTTTTCGATTTTGTGGATAGTTGCAAATGCGATCGCTTGGGCTGTAGGTTTATTTATAGCCTATGTTGGAGTGGGGATGGTGCAAGAAAATTTTAGTCTCCAAACAGCTTTAGTGACAGCAGTGACGGGTACAGCAATGGGTGCGGTAATTGGAGGAATTACGGGTACTGCTTTAGTTTGTTTGCTCAAATCATCACAAAAGCAAATTCACTAGACTTTTTCGGAATCATCATTGGGGGAGGTTAATATGTTAAAAGCAGTAGATGTAATGACAAAAGATGTTGCCACAATTCGCAGTTCGGCAACTGTTACCGAAGCGGTAAAATTGATGAAAGCACGTGATTGGAGGGCGCTAATTGTCGAACGTCGCCATCCTCAAGATGCATATGGAATTATCACCGATGCTGATATTATGGGTAAAGTAATTGCTTATGGTAAAGACCCTTCTAAAGTGCGTGTTTATGAAATTATGACTAAGCCATGTATCGTGGTAAATCCAGATTTGGGAGTGGAATATGTGGCACGTTTATTTGCAGATCATCATTTATTACAAGCTCCTGTAATTCAAGGTGAATTAATGGGTATTGTCTCGGCTTCTGATATTATTGGTAAAAGCAAATTTGTCGAGTTACCTCGGACAATTCTCCTGGAACAAGAACTCCAAGAAGCTATTAAAAAATCCCATGATATCTGCGCTAGAACCTCCCCACGTTCGGAAGAATGTGCTGCCGCTTGGGATGTAGTTGATGAGCTACAAGCAGAAATTGCCCATCAAGAAGCCAAACGCATTGAGAAAACAGCCTTTGAGGAATTTTGTGAAGAGTTTCCAGAAATATTGACAAGAAAAGAATGTGATGAGTGGTGTAGTGGCTAAATATTGCAGAGGCGCAATATATTGCGCCTCTCGATATCTATTCACAGTTTTCCTAAAGATACTCAAAAAAATACTCAAGTTCTAATGGCTAATTATAAATAGTAATATAAACACAAACAAATAAATACTAAATATTAATATATACTAAATAAAATTTAATTGTTGTAGTTAGGAGGTGGTAACTATGCGATATTCGATAAAAAAGTTACGCAATATAGTTGATAGCGAGACAAATGAAATGCCAAATTTACAGATTAATTCCCAAGGGGATACTGTTGTCTTACTACAAAAAATGTTACTTTATTTTGGTTATTTAACCAGCGATTCTTTAAATGGTTATTATGGTTCCAAAACCAATATAGCTGTCAAGAATTTTCAAAATGATCATGGTTTGTTAAGTGATGGCGTTGTCAATCAAGAAACCTGGCAAGCATTAATCGAAAGTTTACCTGTATAGTTTTTGTCTCCTCACAATTTCCTCAAGTTTTTAGCATAGGCTAACAATGCAGCATTCATGAGGGGACAGTGAAGATGGAAACCAGTAGAATGACTGAATTTCTCTGTTTTTTACAACAAGACTTAGCAATTCCAACTACCGATTTGCAACTGGCATTACGACATCCTGAACAAACCCTGAATTCATTACCAATGATTCTTTGGCAGTATGGACTCATTACTTTAAGACAATTAGAGCAAATTTTTGACTGGTTGTAGGAAAACAGAGATTGAGCAATGCTCAAGCAACTGCAAATTTATTACTCAGGAAAAATCGCGATCGCCAGTTTACAATTAGTTTACAATTATTTATCGAATGTCATTGTTAGGGTTGCGTTCAGTTGTCACCTAACGGGAAAAGCTTCGCGAATATAATGACAGCGAATCATCGTGACATAATATCCTGCACAAGTTGAAGTGTTGGCGAAAATATCATCATAAAGCTTACCTAAGTTTACCATACAATTGGCGCAAAGATGTGATTAGGAATCATGTAAAGATAAGTAGTACAAGCGTCTCGCTTACTATTTCCCAAAGGTGAATAAGTAGTGCAAGCGTCTCGCTTGCTATTTCCCCAAGGTGAATAAGTAGTGCAAGCGTCTCGCTTGCTATTTCCCAAAGGTGGGCAAGATGCCCCGGAGTTTTCCGTGAAGAACATCTCCCCAGAAACTCCTCTCCACACTACTGGTTCAATTTATTTTTACACGAATACTTACAGGGGTACACAGAGGAAAATTAATGAGACTAATCTTGCTATTTGAATAACAATAAACTTATATGAATTATTTTGAAATCTTTCAACTTAAAATATACTTTTATTGATATTTTAATGAAAGACTAAAAAATCATAGTGGCAAAGTAAACTTCAGTCTTCTACTAAAAAGAATCAACTAAGTAAAATTAAGTTAAATTAAGTTTGCATATTGGGTGTATTTAGTTGACTAATTTGTTTTCAATCTTGCTTTCATGCCTACCAAGTGATTCGCGATCGCTAGTTTAATTTCTTGGTTTTCTGGGTCAAAATCCAGGGGGGAGTAAATGAACTTTGTAACAACTCAAATTCTAATTGTTGATGATAACCTGGAAGACCAAAAAAACTCTCACCATTACTTATTACAGGATCAGCAACATAACTACAACATTGTCGAAGCAAAGACTGGAGAAGAGGCACTATTATTGTGTCGGCAGGAATTTCCAGACGTAATTTTATTGGATTATCTGTTGCCAGATATGGATGGGCTGGAAGTTTTAAAGCAGTTAAAGGCTGTCAGGGGTACGGCTGAAGTACCTGTCTTGATGTTGATAGAAAAGGGAAATGAAACGATCGCCGCAAGCGCAATCGCCACTGGAGCCTGCGACTATATAAGTAAGGACAACATGACTACAGAAACTTTACGAACCGCAATTAATTTTGCCATTACTCGCGATCGCAACCAACATCAGTTAGAAACTGATCAATTACCAACAATTATCACAGCCCAAACTTGCAACTCTCCCGAAAAACCTTTTGCGGAACTAAGTGATTGCCCATTTCAGGCATTATTTGATAGCGCCCTAGATGCGATCGCCATCGCCGATGATGATGGTAGATATATTGATGTCAACCCTGCCGCTTGCGAACTGTTTGGTCTTCCAAAACAAAAGTTACTGGGCTTGAGGATTGCTGACTTTGCCGCACCAGGGTTTGATTTTAGCCAAGCTTGGCAGAGTTTCCAGGAACAGGGACATTTATCTGGTGAGTTTCAACTCCATCGACCTGATGGGACAATCAGAGAGGTGGAATTTAAGGCAACATCTAACTTTTTACCCCATCATCATTTATCAATTCTCCGAGATATCAGCGATCGCAAAGCCGCATTTGCAGAGTGTAAACTAGTTGAAGCCGCACTGCGGGAAAGTGAACGTCGCTACGCAACCCTAACCGAAGCCGCTCCTGTAGCAATTTTCTGGCTTGATGCATCAGGTAATTGCACCTATGTCAACGATTGCTGGGGCGAGATGACGGGTAGACCAACAGCAGCCGCAATGGGAATGGGATGGTTGGACACCGTACACCCCGATGATCGCCAGCAAACAATTCTCGTTTGGAATCAATTATTTGACAATCAGCAACCAGAACAACCCTACCGCCTCGAAGCCAGGATTTTACGTCCAGACCATAGCATCCTTTGGTTCTACTGTCTAATGCTTCCCGAAACCGATTCCACTGGTTCCCTAATTGGTTATGTTGGTTCCCTGATGGATATTAGCGATCGCAAACTAGCTGAACAAAGGCTAGCCCAGTCTGAATCACAATATCGATTGTTATTTGAACGCAATCCCAACCCAATGTGGATTTTTGATCCCGAAACCCTCGCTTTTTTAGCAGTAAATCAAGCCGCGATCGCTCACTACGGCTATTCTCAATCGGAATTTTTAGCAATGACTCTTGCAGATATTCGTCCGACTGAAGATATTCCTGTCTTCCAAGACTTCCTGAAGCAGTATCGTCTCACTGATGCTGATTTTGTTTATCGAGGAGAATGGCAACATTACAAGCGGGATGGCTCCATCATTGATGTCGAAATTACTAGTAGCCCGATTGTTTGGGAAGGCAAACCCGCCGACTTCGTCATGGTTAAGGATATTACCGAACATAAACAAGCACAAAAGACACTGCAAACTTACGCCACAGAATTAGAAGAACTATATAATCATGCACCTTGTGGGTATCATTCGCTAGACAAAGATGGCACTTTTGTGCGAATTAATGATACTGAACTGAATATGTTGGGTTATAGCCAAGAAGAAGTAGTTGGCAAGAAGAAATTTTCTGACCTGATAACACCTGAAAGTAAAATCACCTTTCAGGAAAACTTCCCGCGTTTCCAGGAGCGAGGTTGGGTAAGGGATTTGGAATTCCAAATGATTCGCAAGGATGGCACAATCCTACCCACGAGTCTCAGTGCTACGGCTATGAAAGATGCAGCAGGCAATTATCTTGTGAGTCGCTCTATGGTTGTTGATATTAGCGATCGCCAACAAGCCCAGGAGAAAATCCGCGAACAAGCCGCCTTACTTGATATTACCACCGATGCCATTTTTGTCTCCGATTTACAGCACTGTCTTTCATACTGGAATAGTGGTGCCGAGCGTCTCTACGGTTGGCAAGCAGCTGAAGTAATGGGTAGAAATTGTCGCGAGTTTTTGTATCAAAAAATATCATCTCCACTCGAAGCCGCCTTCAAAACTGTTGTTGAAAAAGGCGAATGGCAAGGCGAACTCAATCAAATCACCAAATCTGGAGAAGAAATCATCGTCCAAAGTCGCTGGACATTGGTGTGCGATCGCACCGGGCAACCAAAATCCATCCTCTGCGTCGATACTGACATTACCGAGAAAAAACACTTAGAGTCTCAGTTTTATCGGGCACAACGCTTGGAGAGTTTAGGCACACTAGCAAGTGGTATTGCCCATGACTTAAACAATATACTCACACCTATTTTGACAGTTGCCCAATTATTGAAACTGAAACTTCCTCATCTGAATGAGCAAAATCTGCGATTACTGAAAATTCTGGAAGACAGTTCTAAACGAGGAGCCGAACTCGTCAAGCAAATTTTATCCTTTGTGCGTGGTGTTGAAGGTAAGCATGTGCCTCTGCAACTCACCCATCTGCTCAAGGAAGTAGAGCAGGTTGTCAAAAGTACATTTCCCAAATCAATTCACATCCATCTGCATATACCCACACCCAATCTTGGTATAGTTTTAGCTGATCCGACCCAAATCCATCAAGTGTTGATGAACCTATGTGTAAATGCCCGTGATGCCATGCCTGACGGAGGTAATCTCAGCATTGCGGCGGAAAATTACTATGTTGATGACAACTATGCCAGGATGAATTTGGAAGCAAAAGCTGGCGACTATGTAGTCATAACTGTATCAGATACAGGATGTGGGATGTCAGAAGAGGTGAGGGAGCGAATTTTTGAACCATTTTTTACCACCAAAGAACATGGTAAAGGAACCGGGTTAGGGCTGGCAACAGTTCTTGGTATCATTAAAAACCACGGTGGTTTTGTCAATGTCCAGAGCGAGTTAGGCGAAGGCAGCCAATTTCAAATTTACTTGCCAGCTATTGAGCAAGGGACATCACCGGCAACTGATGAATTACAGACGATTAGAGGTAAGGGCGAATTAATTTTGGTTGTGGATGATGAGGCATTTATACGAGATGTTGTCAAAGCCTCCCTGGAAGAATTTAACTACAAAGTCTTAGTTGCTAGCGATGGGATTGAGGCATTTTCGCTTTATGCTCAACACAAAAATGAAATCAGCTTAGTGTTAATGGATATACAGATGCCCTCGATAGATGGGTTAAAGGCTATTAGCATTCTCCAACAAATGAATCCCCTAGTCAAAATCATTATTATTAGTGGATTGGCTTCCAATCGTAAGGCTTTACAATTTAGTAACATTAATGTGCAAGCATTTTTAGCAAAGCCCTACAGAATTAAGGAATTATTGGCTAGCATTCAAGAGGTTTTAAGTAAAACATAGATATAGGGCAATACGGTTCAGTTAAGGTTGTCAGTCAATCGATTTGTTGAGAACCAAGACTTGGGGGATTCTCCCCCAAACCCCCTATTGGGAAAAGTTGACGGGGAGATGTTCTTCCCGTCAAACTTTGGACGGTTGCGTCCCCCAAGCCCCCTCCAAAAAAGTCGATCTGTTTTGTTTGCGGTGATTGATTTATATTCTTAACTGAACTGTATTGAGATATAGGGACGTTATCTTTGAATCGGGGGCATCTTCACATTTTCCTCACAATTAATCAATAAAGTAAAAATAAAGCGATCGCTAGGAGGATGCCATCCAACTCTAGATTTACATCGCTTAGGAATGTGGATTAAATAAAGTACAAAAGTAGGGTGCTGTTAGCGGAGCGGAACGCACCATTCCCAAGCTAGTTAAAAAGCGGCTCATCAAACCTATATTTATCGTTGGGGAAGGGTTATGAAATACAAAAAAATTCTAGTTGCTATGGATAATTCCCTCCAAGCTGCAAAAGTTTTTCAAGCAGCATTAGATATTGCTCAAAAATGTGGAAGTAAGCTAATGTTATTTAATTGCATGAATAACTACTTTCTTGATGAGTCAGCTATCTCGATTGGGACAATGGCAGATGTCGATATATATGGTACTCTCCAACAGCAACACAGGCAAAATTTACAGCAAGAAATTACAAAAACCCAAGCTTGGTTAGAAGCTTACTGTCAACAAGCTCATATCCGCAAAGTTGAGGCAGAATTTACTTATAAATTCGGTGAACCTAGTAAACAAATTTGTAATTTTGCCAAAACTTGGAATGCAGATTTAATTGTACTAGGTCGTAGAGGACATAAAGGTATTACAGAAATTTTGCTGGGCAGTGTTAGTAATTATACTCTCCATCATGCTCCTTGTACTGTACTGATTGTCCAAGAAAAGGTAGTTGTCAAAGAAAAAAAACAGGCTCATGCCACAACAGTCGCATATTAGCAAATATTCATCCCCTATTTATATCCTCGACTTTTGATAAGCCGAGGATAAGCTGATGTGCAGCTAAATTGTATAAGACGAAAACGCCAAATTACTGTAGTGCAGAGAGGAGTTTCCGGGGAGATGTTCTTCACGGAAAACTCCGGGGCATCTTGCCTGCGTCTCATATACAAATTAAATACGCGACAGCTTATTAAAGCGGTTAAGTAAAATGGCTATTAGCTATGAGCTATGAGAAGAAATTAACATATTTACTTCTGCAAACTTACCAGTACGCAACCACTCATGCATATTTGCAGGTAATTTAACTTGAAGAAGATAACTACGTAATTCCTCTCCTTCTAATACTTCTTTTTCCAAGAGAATGTCGGCGACTTCTTGCAACAGTTCCTGATTACCTTGAAGGATGACTAACGCTAATTGATGCGCTCCATCAATAATTTCCTTCACTTCTTGGTCGATTTGTTCAGCTATTTTTTCACTAATTGCTCGTCGCGGATTCGTCAAACTATTTAAAAATTGCTGTTGAATTTTCTCAAATGCAACAGGTCCTAATTTTGCACTCATTCCATACAGGGTGACAAATCTCTCAGCTAAATCAGTCGCTTTTTGAATATCATCACTCGCACCCGTAGAAATTATGCCGAATATCAACTCTTCTGCTGCACGTCCACCTAATAATGTGACAATGCGTCCGCGAATCTCATCTTCAGTCATCAAAAAGCGGTCTTCCTCAGGTAATTGTAACGTATAACCTAAAGCCGCAATTCCACGGGGAACAATGGATATTTTTTCAACATTACCCGCACCAGGAGTAATTGCCGCAATAATTGCATGACCAACTTCATGATAGGCAACAGTCTTTTTCTCTACCTCATTGAGAACACGAGATTTTTTCTCTAAACCAGTTAATACCCGTTCGACTGCTTCATTTAAATCCTGCATCGTCACCGCATCGTGGTTTTCCCTTGCCGCTAAAAGCGCAGCTTCATTTACCAAGTTGGCTAAATCTGCACCCGCAAATCCAGGAGTTCTAGCTGCTAGCTTCGCTAAATCTACATCTTCGCCAAGTTTGACATTTTTAGCATGAATTTTGAGAATCGCTTCCCGACCAATTTTATCCGGTCTATCAACAACAATCTGCCGATCAAAACGTCCCGGACGCAGCAATGCCGGGTCTAAAACTTCAGGACGGTTGGTAGCTGCCAGAATAATTACACCCGTGTTTGTCTCAAAACCATCCATTTCCGAAAGTAATTGGTTGAGGGTTTGTTCCCGTTCATCATTGCCACCGAGCATATTCCCAAACCCTTCCCGTGATTTTCCCAAAGCGTCCAATTCATCAATAAAAACAATACATGGAGCCTTTTGCTTTGCTTGTTCAAACAAATCCCGTACCCTTGCTGCCCCAATTCCCACAAATAACTCAATAAATTCCGAACCAGAAATAGTAAAAAAAGGAACTCCAGCTTCACCCGCGATCGCCTTTGCTAATAATGTTTTGCCAGTTCCCGGAGGACCAACTAGTAATACACCTTTGGGAATTTTTGCGCCGAGGCGAACATACTTAGTGGCATTTTTCAAAAAATCGACTATTTCCCGGAGTTCGGTTTTCGCTTCATCGACTCCGGCAACATCATCAAATGTGACTCCTGTACTGCCTTCTGCATAAATGCGGGCTTTACTTTTACCAATTGTCAATGCAGCAGGACTATCCATCCCCGAACGATTAAACATAAATCCCAACATGCTGAGGAATATCACAGGAGGTATTACCCAACTTAGTAAAACCCATACCCAAGCTGCACTGTTGGCAGTCGAGGCTGAATACTCAACTTGATGTGTGCGGAGAATTTTTGGTAGTTCTGTATCGTTGGGAATTGGTGTAGTTAGATAAACTTCTTTAGGTCGAATTTTTGATTGTTGTGCATTGGCATCTGGTTTGAGTTCGTACCTAATTTTTTCTGTACCAATTTCCGCACGGATAACTTTACCTGCTTCGACTTGGGAAACAAAGGTGCTATAAGGAACTCGCTTCTGAGATGGTTGTGCCCAAAAAACCAAATTGATAAACATGAGCATTAACAACCAGAGCAATAAACTACCACCAATATGTTTGGATTCGGGTGTGGGGATTGGGTTTTTGCCATCAGTTTCTACTGGCATAGTTCATTACTCCTCATCAATATTATTAGTTATGATTATGTAGAGATACTGCGGAAGTAGATGTGCTTGAATTCATGGAATGAGAGATATCTGTAGTAGGCGATCGCAAATGCAGCTTAAACCATTGATTTGCTAATCTGGCGACTTCTTCTAATGCACCAGGTTCATGAAATTGATGGGTTGCTTGCGGAATAATTTCTAGCTTTTTGTTATTACTAGAAATTTGATTGAATGCATCTTCATTCATTGAAATTGTCGGATAATCCTCGCCACCAACTATTAATAATGTGGGAGTATGTAGGTAAGATAGTGCCGAACTAAATAAATCTGTTCGTCCTCCTCTGGAAACAACTGCACCGACAGACATAGGACGCTCGGTTGCTGCTAGTAAGGCGGCTCCTCCATTTTCGCTAGCACCAAAGTAACCAATATTGAGATGCTGAGTAATCGAGTTCAACGTCAACCAATCTGTAATTCCCACCAGTCGCGAGGCTAAGTGTCTAATATCGCATCGAAAATGCTTACTGCGACAATCGAGAGTTGCTTCTTCTTCCGTTAGTAGATTAATTAAGATTGTGGCTAGTCCTGCTTGACGTAAAAGGTGAGCAAAGTATCGTAATCTGTAACTATATTTAATACTGCCAGATGTTTCCGGAATAACTATAATTCCGGCTGCATCTTCGGGGATTACTAATTCAGCTTCTAGTTTGACTATTCCTAATTGAATAGTTAATATTTTTTCTTCAATATTAAATGCAAGTTTTTTATACATTTTCATTCTCCAACTGCAATATTTTGCTAAATTTAATTTTCCCAACAACCATTGATTAACGAAATCTGAAGACTTAAAAAATAGTTAATAACTAAATCCTTAAGCTTAATAATTTGTTTCTAAATATTCCCTAAGATTGAGAAATATCTTCACCACCTGCTAGTTTATCTTTGACAGCAATAAACTTCTCAATTGGAATCACTAATCCAATCGTTTTTGGATTGGGTTTCATTGCAGTATTAATCCCAATTACTTGACCCTTTTGATTGATTAATGCACCCCCTGAGTTTGCTTGATTAATCACAGCATCGGTTTCAATCCATGCTAAATTTTTGCTTGATTTCGCAGCATCAGAATATTTTAAAGAACTCACAATTCCCAAAGAAACCATTTGTTCGCTTCCAACAGGATTACCAATACTAATTACCCAATCTCCCAATTGTAAATCTTGGGATTGTCCTAATGATGCAGTAGTGAGATTATTTGCAGTAATTTTCACTGTTGCTAAATCTGATTCCTGATCAATTCCTAATAAAGTCCCTGAAAACTTACGTCCATCTTTCAAAGTAACTTTGATGTTTTCTGCACCATTAACGATATGGGCATTAGTTAAAATCACACCATCCCTACTAATAACTATACCGGAACCTTCACCACTATAATGAAACTGAGGAATTTCTACTGATTTCTCATTACCAAAAAAGCCTTCAAAGGATGGATCATTAAATATAGGTGGTATCGGAATTTTCAAAATGCGATCGCTATTGATTTTCACAACTGCTGGTGCAACTTTATTGATGGCTGTGACTACAAAATTATGCTCTCCTGGCGAGAGTTGCATAACTTGAAATTTATTATTTGTATCTGTTGAGGCGATTTTTTCAGGATTTTGGTAAATATCCTGGGGAATAAATTTTGTGGGGAATAATCGTATTGCCGCTAATGCTAAAGTTCCACCTAATATAGCTGTAATAATATAAGCAGCAATTGGAGGGTGCAAATTAACGGTATTTTTATCGGACGGATATGAAGATGTCATATTACCCCCTTATTTGATAAATATAAACATTAAAACCAACATTAAAATCTATATCACTGCTTTTCTTTGATATCCCCAACTTAATTTCATAAATCGGGGACATAGGTTTTCCATTTCGTGGATAGATTCCCAACGTTCAATGTCTCGGAACGGTTGCCAACGAGTAAGTCTCATACTTGTTGCCTCCTATTAAGATTTTCGCCAGTCCTACATGTGAATGTTCTCCTGCCCAGTCTTTTGCTGACTCAGGTAAGCAAAACTGCACTTGATAAAGTCACTACATAACCTCTACCTTCAGGATAGAAACAAATCTTGAGGAAGTTGTGAAGATGATATTGAAACTTAGTTTCAGTAATCGGCTAATACATACATATGTTTTTAAATATCTCAGAGCTTTGACAAAAAAACTAAAGTATGGGTTTATATCGCCAAGCTATGACCTCACAAAATCCTCATATTTTGTGACTATATTGAAAGTATATCTAATGAACAGTCTCTCTATCAGCTAGCAATGCAGTTGAGAATATGAAAATTACGAGGCAGTTGGAGAAGATATATTTTATACATTATCTCAACTGATGGCAAAAAAGTATTACTAGCCAGCTATGATTCTGCAAACAATAATATTCAGCATTCTTACTAGTTAACATCAGGAGATGATGTTATGAACTTAATAACAAGATACATGGGATTAAGCTTAAAGTCACCACTTGTTCCTTCTGCATCTCCCCTATCTGAAGATATAGATAATATAAAACGGATGGAAGATGCTGGTGCTAGTGCAATTGTGATGCATTCACTGTTTGAAGAGCAATTTATGGCTGATGAAGGGGTTAAATTCAATCACCAGCAAATGACTCATAACAGTGATAAAAATTCATTTACCCTCAGCTATCAACCCGAATCAATTAGATTTAGAGTTGATCCTCAAGAGTATCTTAATCATATCCGCAAAGCTAAAGCAATGGTTGATATTCCTATCATTGCGAGTCTGAATGGTACATCATTGGGAGGTTGGACAAATTATGCGCGACTAATAGAATTAGCGGGTGCAGATGCCCTGGAATTAAATATTTATAATGTACCTACCGATATGAGTTTAACAGGTACGCAACTCGAACAAAATTATATCGATATTCTTGATGCCGTCAAAGCTGTTGTCTCAATTCCTGTCGCCGTCAAACTCAGTCCATATTTTACGAATCTGGCAAATATGGCAAAACGTTTGGATGATGCAGGTGCTGATGCATTAGTCCTATTTAACCGTTTTTATCAACCAGATATTAACTTGAAGAAATTACAAGTTGAGCCGAATATTATTTTGAGTGATCCCCAAGCAAAGCGTTTACCGATGCGCTGGATTGCAATTTTGTACGGTCAAATTTATGCCAATTTAGCAGCGACAAGTGGTATTCATAAAGGTCATGATGTGGTAAAAATGCTCTTAGCTGGTGCTGATGTCACTATGATTTGTTCGGCTTTGTTGCTACATGGAATTGATTACCTACGAACCATAGAAAGTGAACTTTGTGAATGGATGGACAAGCATGAGTTTGCATCTGTGGAGGGCATGAAGGGTATTTTAAGTCAAAAAAATTGTCTCAATCCCAGTACATTTGAACGGGTTCAATATATGCGTAGCTTATCTATATATAAACCCGAATGGTCACATACTCAAGATACATCTTACTACTTTGGTTGAAGCTCCAAGATATGATAAAAACAGTGTAGCAGTGGGGTAAAAAAATGAGTTGGTTGCAAAAGCAGCATGTTCTAGTTCCAACTGACTTTTCAGATGCTTCCTTTGAGGCACTATTTCCAGCAAGAGCATTTGTGAATGATGTTTCTAACTTACATTTGCTTCACGTTTTTACTCCAGTTTATGCAGTCGAAGTAGGAATGGTGTCGGAACAATTTGATGATGAGACACGCAAGAAAAAATTGAAAGAAGTTATTTTCAGAAAACTGCAAAATACAGAATTTGAGAACGTGAATGTCCAAGTAATAATTGGAGACCCTAGTTCCGAAATAATTGATTATGCCAAAAAAATCAATGCGGATTTAATCGTCATACCTTCTGAAGGACGCACAGGATTCAGTCGATTTTTGATTGGTTCTGTCGCTGAGAGAGTGGTTCGCTTTGCCCATTGTCCTGTTCTAGTTTTGAAGAAACCAATTTGAAATAACTTCATCAATTAGTTGATAATTGTGGGGAAAATATATTGAAAATAATCAAACAATTAGAATTTGGATAAGTCATCACAAATTATTTGCAAATTACTAATCAAATGTTCGGAGATAAGTAAAAATGGAAAGCTTCGATTATGTAATTTTCGGTGCTGGATATCCTAGTGTGTTAGGTGGGATTGATAATGGAATCAATGTGGTGAAAATCATGACGGGTGAATCTGTTTGGAAAAATCATCAAAAATCTCAGCTTCTTGTTGCCAATGGGTAATCTTTCATTTACTATTTTAGTATCTGTAAATGAGGAGGATTCTGTGCTTCAAGCAATACATACTACTGTCAAAGGTAGAGGTAGATATAGAATTGATGGTCTCTATCTTCACGAATCATTCAAACAGTATCTTGAACTATCAATTATCAAAATAACAGAGGTAATTTCTGTTAGTGCTAGTACATTAACTAGCAATATTTTGGTCATTTTCAACCCTGATATCAGCCATGCTCAAATCCAACAACTTATTGATAGAATAGTTGTAGATTATCCACAGCAGTCGAGGAAATATCAGCCCCAAAAAGTGCCCAAAACAGTAAATAATTCTAGTCAAATTGTAGCCCCAATTGAACCTCAAAAAATAGAAGATTGGCATCTAATTGAAGCTGATGCCGTTGTCCAGTCTTTGAACACCTCAAAAACTTCCGGCTTATCACACGAATCTGCTTTAGAAAACCTCAAAAAATACGGACAAAATCGTTTGCCTGAGTCAGCATCGCGTTCTGAACTCAGTATTTTTATTGAGCAGTTCAAGTCCCTACCAGTAGCCCTATTAACTGGTGCTGCCGTGCTGTCAACCGCAACAGGTGGCTGGATTGATGCTTTGGTAATTATGGGGGTTGTAGGCATTAATGCAGTGATTGGCTACTTTACGGAAAGTCAGTCGGAAAAGATTATCCATTCCCTGAAAAAACGCGATCGCCCATTAACTGTAGTCGTCAGAAATGGTAATATTACCGAGATAAATACCGAAGATATTGTCCCTGGAGATATTCTCATTCTCAAGCCGGGTAGCTATGTCTCCGCAGATGCCAGATTGATTGAGACGGAAAATTTAAGCATCGATGAATCGGCATTAACTGGTGAAAGTGTACCAGTAAACAAAACTATTAAATCCCTTTGTAGTCAAAATATTCCCCTAGTAGACCGAATAAACATGGTATACAAAGGTACTCTTGTTACTGGTGGACAAGGTATAGCTGTAGTCACGGGAACGGGTAAATTTACGGAATTGGGTAACATCCAACAACTGGTAGGAGAAGCAAGTGTCACCGATACTCCCTTGGCAAAACAATTGGATCAAGTTGGTAGCCAATTGGTTATGCTGAGTAGTGGTATTTGCGGAGTTGTGTTTCTGATTGGATTACTCCGGGGCTATCCTTGGCTGGTAATGTTGACAACATCCATATCCCTGGCTGTCGCCGCAGTGCCAGAGGGTTTACCGACAGTTGCTACAACTACCCTGGCTTTGGGGATTCGCGATATGCGACAACACCAAGTCCTGGTTCGCAGTTTGAATGCTGTCGAAGCGCTGGGTTCGGTACAGACAATTTGCTTGGACAAAACTGGGACAATTACAGAAAACCGCATGTCGGTTGTGGAAATACATACTGATTCCCAAGTAATTCAGCTATGTGACAGTCAATTTAGTCACGGAGACAAACTATTTCATCCCTACAGTTGCAAACAACTGATTCAACTGATGCATGTAGTGGTTCTTTGTAATGAAAGTGACGTGGTGCAGCAGTCAGATGGGGAATATGCAGTCAATGGTTCCGCCACCGAAAATGCTTTAATATATATGGCGATCGCAGCTGGGGTGGATGTAATTAATCTGCGGGAAAAATATCCCCTCCAAGAAATGAACCAGCGATCGGAAAATCGTAATATTATGAGTAGCCTTCATGGTACTAGCGACGAACAGATACTAGTGGCAGTGAAGGGAAGACCAACAGAAATTCTCCAACTCTGTAATTGGCGGATGCAAGCAGGAGAAATAGTTCCCCTTACAGAAGAGGATAAATTAGCAATTGAATTAGAAAATGAGCGCATGGCGGGTAAAGCATTACGTGTACTGGCAGCAGCTTATACTCATATTGATGGAGATAAAAGCAGAGAAAATACTGAACAAAACTTAACTTGGTTAGGTTTGGTGGGAATGACAGACCCAATTAGAAAAGGCGTTAAAGAGTTAATGGGTCAATTTCATCAAGCCGGAATTGATACCGTCATGATTACAGGAGATCAAACTCCCACCGCATTTGCGATCGCCAAAGAATTAGAATTAGCTAACCATAACCAGCTGCAAATCCTCGATGCTACGGATATGGTAAGTCTGAATTCGGAGACAAAAATAGCACTTTTTGACAAAGTAAATGTTTTCGCCCGGATTAGTCCCGCCAACAAACTCCAGATTGTTCAAGCATTACAGTCAGCAGGGCGAGTAGTAGCCATGACTGGTGATGGTATCAATGATGCCCCTGCCTTGAAAGCAGCGCAAGTAGGTGTGGCGATGGGTAACGGGGGAACGGATGCCGCGCGGGAGGTTGCAGACATCATCCTTGCCGATGACAACTTGGAAACCATGATTATTGCGGTGAGTCGGGGACGAACTATTTACAACAACATCAGAAAATCGGTACATTTTCTCCTCTCTACCAACCTCAGCGAAATCATGGTGATGCTAGCTGCCACAGCAATTGGTGTCGGACAACCGTTAAATGCCATTCAACTGCTGTGGTTGAACCTAGTTACAGATATCTTTCCTGGTTTAGCACTCGCATTAGAACCCAGCGAACCAGATGTATTAAGTAAACCACCCCGTCATCCTGACGAAGCGATCGTCAAAACCTCAGATTTTGGCAATATTGCCTTTGAGTCTGGCAGCATATCCTTGAGTAGTTTGGCAGCCTATGGTTACGGTATTAGCAAATATGGTATCGGCTCCCAAGCAAGTACCATTGCTTTTATGAGTTTAACAGTCGGACAACTTCTTCACGCCCTCAGTTGTCGATCGCAAAAATACACCATCTTTGATGTTGGACAACTGCCACAAAATCAATATTTAAATATCGCTATCTTTGGTTCCATTGGTTTGCAACTACTTTCTTTGGGGGTTCCTGGATTGCGAATGTTGTTAAGTTTAACCCCGATAAATTTTGCCGATAGCATTGTCATTAGTAGCAGCGCATTTTTACCTTTGCTAGTGAATGAAACCAGAAAGAAATTAAGTGCAGGTAGGTAAGAAAATATGAAAAAAGATTTTTTGTTTACTTCGGAATCTGTAACCGAGGGACATCCAGATAAACTTTGCGACAAAATCAGTGATGCAATTGTAGACCGCTTTCTGCTCCAAGACCCCTATGCGAGAATTATTACAGAATGTGCTGTGTCTACAGGTATTGTTTTTCTGGCAGCCAGATTTGAGCCAAATGCGAATGTGGATTTTACGAATATAGCCAGACAAGTAATCGATAAAGTTGGCTACAACCAAGCCGATTTTAATGGGAAAACCTGTAGTATTTTAACGAGTTTACAAGAATTACCACCCGCTAGCATTCATAACTTTGCAGAAATTGATGAAAAAAAATTAGCTGACGCAGAAATTGAGCAAATTACCGTCAGGGATCAAGTGACAGTGTTTGGATTTGCTTGCAAGCAAACTCCTATTTTGATGCCTTTACCTATTTATTTAGCCCATAAATTAGCAAGGCAATTGAGTGAGGTAAAATTGCAAAAAAAACTCAATTATTTATCCCCTGATGGTAAAACTCAAGTTGGAATTGAATATAAAAATCACAAACCATACAGAATTCACGGTATTTCCATTATCGCCAGTCAAAATAGTTGGGAAAAGCCTAATTTTCAGGAGCTTGACGATGATATTCGCGAAGCAGTAATTAAACCTATATTTTTACACGAGGACATCCAACCAGACAAAAACACCAGAATTTTTATTGACTTTGACGAACCATTTAATGTTGGTGGTCCTTCCATTCATTCTGGCTTAACAGGTCGAAAAAATGCCATTGATACCTATGGAGAATATTCCCGACATAGTGGTGCAGCCTTAAGCGGTAAAGACCCCAGTAGAATAGATAGAATCGGAGCCTATGCTGCTCGTTATGCCGCGAAAAACATCGTCGCCGCCGATGTAGCAGATGAATGCGAAGTTCAACTTAGCTATTCAATTGGATGTGCCAGACCTTTGAGTATTCAAGTGGAAACCTTTGGGACTGGGAAAATATCCGATGAAAAAATTGCCAAAATACTGGAAAAACATTTTGATTTCCGTTTAGCAGGAATTATCAAACAATTCAATTTGAGATTCTTACCTTCCCTACACAAAGGTAGTTTTTATGAAAAATTAGCAACCTACGGTCATGTAGGAAGGACAGATATGAGTTTACCCTGGGAAGTAACAGATAAGGTTGGTATTTTTTAGAGATATTTGGTTCATATTAGGTTCGGCTCAATAATGACGCTAAAACTGATGCCGAGAAAGTTAATAATTACTGAATTCGCTGGACTTGATATGACATCTACTATCTTTTCAATACATATGCCCAGTCTTGGACTGTGGGATTATTGTGAGGTAACTTTGCCAGTGCAACTTCAAAATTTTTGCGCGCTCCCGGTTCAATATCAAAACTATATCTCATTGACCTTAAAACCTCTCTCCGCAAAGCTTGAGATTGTCCGTCCAAAATATTAACTAAAAAGCGAGGGTTCTTGCCAGCCCACTTGACTAAAGCGACAGTTTGCGACTCTGCGAAAGCTCCATCTACAAACATTTTCACCAAACTCTCACCTGCACTCCGGTTTCCCTGTGTAGCTTGTTCACCTAACCTAGAAATTGTTTGCAGTGAAGTCTGAATATCTCGATTATGGACAGCGCAACAAATAGCAGTCCTGTTTTTGGCAACCCAACCTTGAATCGGAGAATTGATTTGCAACCAACCCGAACGCTCTTTTAATACCCGGATTTGAGTTCCATTTAGTAAACTGCGAACAATATTATTTGCTTTCACTTCAGGAGTCGATCGCACATTAATATATCCATCTGGATCGTCAATCACCACTTTCTGACAAGTAACTACTTGTGCCATTTTGTACTCATTATTATTTGTGGCGATCGCCAATGTTGGATATACTAAGCAGCTAGTGTAGATCAAAGTTGCTGTCGAAAAAATAGCAGCTACATTTTTAGGATTTAGAGTCAAGAATTTGTGCCAATTCATATAACTCTCCCTCTATAAATATTTAATCAAATGTTAATCAAGGTTTAATTAAGTGTTAATCATAATTTAGCAAATTTATTAAGATCGAGTTTAAAATCTCAAGTCGCTTAATTACATCAAGCCTTCTATATATCTCAATTTTACTTTATTTTTTGTTGATTTTAAGCATTAGGTTGGTTATTAAAAAAAATATATGTGTTTAAAATGCCTCTAGAAACTACTAAGTAAATAAACTGTGGTTTTAGTGATGTTATATTTAATACGCCGCAATAAAACGATAGAATTACATTTAGAAATAATTCCCTAAAGCCGGATTATTGTAATATTTTTTATCTAATTATTCTGGCAAGATGCGATACAATTTAATTGGAAAAAATAAGGAGGTGTAAAGCTTCTTATGACACTTAAATTTTTACCTGACTTTAAGGATTTAGCTGAAGACTTTGGTCTTCCCGGAATTGCAGCGATAGTGCTTCTACCTGTTTTAATTCCACTAGCAACAGGTGTCGGTAAGCCAATAGCCAAAGTAGCTATTAAAGGCGGAATCTTACTTGCTCAAAAGGGTAAAGCAGTTATCGCAGAAGTTGGCGAAAACTTTGAAGATATTATTGCAGAAGCAAAAGCAGAGCTTGCAGAAGCCAAAACTCATCAGTTAGAACCAACTCGACCTTAAATTATGACAAAAAGAAAAACCATGCTAAAGACTGCATATTGCATTGGAGAGGTTTGTGATTGTAAAAGTTTTGTTTGGGGATGGGTATTTTGCTCATCCTTTCTTTTTTGTGGAGAAAAATCATGAAACTACCATCTCTAGACAAATTACCTCTACCTGTACATATACAAGTTCTTAGCATTACCCCTGGTCGCATCCGCTTGAAAGTTTCCCACAAGCAGCGTCAACCGGAAATAATGGCAGAAATTGTCAGTGCATTAAAAGCTTTCTTTCCTCAGATTCAAGAAGTAAAAACTAATCCTCAAATCGGCAGCATCACCCTTTACTATGAAGGAGAAATTCATAGTTTTGCA
The DNA here is from genome assembly GCF_034931845.1 of Calothrix sp. UHCC 0171. NCBI lineage: Bacteria > Bacillati > Cyanobacteriota > Cyanophyceae > Nostocales > Calotrichaceae > Calothrix > Calothrix sp. UHCC 0171. The sequence goes on along the minus strand of NZ_JAYGHN010000021.1, from coordinate 59,655 downwards.
GATATTCTGACTGAATTGAATGATTTCGGCATCATTGTTAATGACACATCATCAATTTCACCAGGAAAATCCCAGGCAGCAGCAGCCGTAACTAGTGCTATGGGTTATCTCAACCAACGAGTGAAACAAACAACAAACGATTATGTAGATTTACGGGTTTTGTTTTCGTCTTTTTTAGCTTTGTTGGCATTGCGGCAGTGGCTAGTCAAGGGACCTTCTTTAAAGGCAGCTCCCTGGTATGTTTTGGCATGGTATGCCTTTGATAGTTTTATGAAATTGAATAATAGTAGCGACGCGCCCACTCCAAAAAAAGATTGAATTGCCAGGATAGTTAATGTTAGCTTCTAAACACTTCCTTTTGGAAACCGCCGCCCAGCATCTAGTTAAACGAGTACCCCTAGCCCAAGTGGATGAAACTGTTGCTTCTATTCTTAGCCGCCTTACGGGCACAGCATTTGACTGTATCGAAGCTGTATATATAATTAATGATTCGGGGCATTTATGGGGATTTGTCCGCCTGTTAGATTTATTGGGTGCGCCACAAACTCAGATATTAGGCGACATCATGACCATTCAGCCACCAACAGCACATCCTGACGATGATCAAGAATATGTTGCCGGATTAGCGGTGAAATATGGGATGACAGCAGTACCAGTGGTGGATGGGGAAGGCAATTTTTTAGGAGTTGTTCCCCTCCAGTCCTTAATCACCATCTTAAGACGCGAGCATATTGAGGATTTAAACAGGCTTACAGGTATTGTTCATGACAACTCTCAAGCACGCCAAGCCTTGGAAGCTGCACCATTGAAACGCGCACAAGACCGTTTACCTTGGTTGTTAGTGGGGCTTTTGGGTAGTATCTTGGCAACCTTTGTAGTGTCTCGATTTGAGCAAACTCTCGAAGCCCGGATTTTTGTTGCCTTCTTTGTACCTGGAATCGTTTACCTAGCAGATGCGATCGGTACGCAAACAGAAGCGATTGTCGTGCGCGGACTATCATTTAACCACACAACCTCATTGCGGGGATTACTAATGGGGGAATTGTGGACTGGATTGCTGATTGGTATAGCCCTTGGTGGTTTGAGTTTTCCCCTGGTACTTGTCGCGTTTCATAATTTTTCCCTAGCTGTTGCTGTAGCATTAACTATTATTACTGCTGGGGGTATCGCTACCAGCATCGGTTTGCTCTTTCCTTGGCTACTTCAGCGTCTCGGTAAAGACCCTGCATTTGGTTCGGGACCTGTAGCGACAATTATTCAGGATGTTATGAGTTTATTGATTTATTTTGCGATCGTTCAAGTCATGGGAGTGTGAAAATTCGCCAGATTATAAATCTCAATTAAATTGCTAAAACTTAATATTGCCAAAAATTGAGTTTCCTTTTCTTTGCCTTGGGGAGCTGTTATACTCACTCTCCTGAGCCAACAAAATTTTTTGATGAATCGACTCAGAAATAGTTTCCTTCTATCGCTTTTGATCTTACAGTTTTGCTTGCTTCACCAATCCTCTAGTTAGCTGAGGGGAGAAGATATAACATGAGCAATTGGTATCAGTTAGATGCAACAAAGGTACTGGAACTACTAAGCAGCGATGCCGCTTTGGGACTGAGTACAACTGAAGCAAATCTGCGTTTAGAAAAATATGGCTTCAATGCCTTGATTGAGCCAGGAATCAAAAAGCCTTGGCAAATTTTATGGGAACAGCTAAGTGAAACTTTGGTATTGATCCTACTTGTTGCGGCAGCTGTTTCTGCTTTCCTGGGTGAATACAAAGATGGCTTAGGTATTATCGCGATTGTGGTGTTGATTGCAGTTTTGGGTTTTAGCCAAGAATATCAGGCACAAAAAGCGATCGCGACTCTGAAAAATCTATCTACACCCAATGTCAAAGTCAAACGCAATGGCAAAATTGAGGAAATTTCCGCCCGCTACCTAGTACCAGGAGATGTCATCTTACTCGAAGCGGAGGATATCGTACCCGCAGACTGTCGCATCTTGCAAAGCTTGGGTTTGCGAACCCAAGAAGCCGCCCTGACAGGGATGCCAGAGCCAGTGGACAAGGACTCGGAGAAAATTGCTCCAGAAGTAATCCTGGGGGAACGATGCAACATTGGTTACATGGGTACGGTTGTCACCTATGGACAAGGGGAAGCAGTGGTGACGGAAACCGCTATGGCTACAGAGTTGGGCAGCATTGCTCAGATGATTCACGCAGTGGAACCGGAGCCAACACCCTTGCAAAAACGTCTTGATGAATTAGGCAAAAACCTGGCAGTGGCTTCTCTGGGGCTTGTGGGGATAATTCTAATTCTCGGACTGCTGCGGGGAGAGGATATGAAATTAATGTTCCTTACTGCCATTACCTTGTTGGTAGCTGCTTTACCGGAAGGACTACCAGCTGTAGTGACAATTGCCCTCACCTTGGGAGCTAGGCAAATGCTGAAACGTAGGGCGCTAATTCGCAACTTACCAGCTGTCGAAACCCTGGGTTCTGTCACCACAATTTGCTCTGGAAAAACTGGTACTCTCACCGTGAATCGGATGACAGTGACGGTGTTAGATGTTGCTGGGCATCAGTTAAATTTAACTGCTGACATGCGCCTGGCATCACCGGACAATCGCCAGCCGACAGCATTGTCTTCACCCTTGGTAGACCCCAGCCAAGAACGACCATTTTTGTTAAGTCAACCTCCAGCCCTCGCCCTCTTGCTAGCAGGTGCGACTTTGTGTAATAACGCCCAGTTGGAAAGCGATCGCGAAGAACCCCGTTACTTCCGGGCAGTAGGTGATCCGAGTGACGGGGCTTTGGTAATGGCTGCGGCTCGTCAAGGACTGTGGAAGGCAGACTTGGAAACAGTTCTACCACGAATTGCAGAAATACCTTTTGATTCTAGACGGCAGCGAATGACCACCGTCCATCATTTTCCAGGGGAATTTTCTGCTATCCCTTGCGCCCTTGAAGTCCTCTGGTACTGGAACCGGGCTGTGGGAGAAGGTACTAGGATAGCTTTCTGTAAAGGTCGCGTAGCTAGCTTATTAGAGGTGTCCCAATCTGTTTGGGTCGATGGGGGTGCAAAACCTCTGGATGGAAACTGGCAAGAAAAAATTATGGTTGTCCAGCGCCAACTCGTACAACAGGGATTACGAGTGATGGGAGTGGCTTTTCGACTCTTGCCAGAATATCCAGATGATGGTTTCGAGGATTTGGAGCAGGATTTAACCTTTATTGGTTTATTGGGAATGACCGACCCTGCCAGACCGGAAGCAAGAGATGCTATCCTCACATGTAAAGCTGCTGGGATTCGTCCAGTTATGGTGACAGGCGACCATCCTCTCACTGCTTGGCATCTCGCCCGTGAATTAGATATTGCCAACGAACACCCCGTTCTGACGAGTGCAGACCTTGCCCACCTATCGATTGAACAAGTAAGAGAACTTGTGGGAGAAATTTCTGTTTACGCACGGGTTTCTCCACAAAATAAGTTTGATATTGTCCGAATTTTGCAGAGTCAACATCATGTTGTTGCTATGACTGGTGATGGTGTCAATGATGCACCTGCCCTCAAGGCGGCTGATATTGGTGTGGCAATGGGTATTAGTGGTACTGATGTCGCGAAAGATGCGGCTGATATGGTGCTGTTGGATGATAATTTTGCAACTATTGTGGCGGCGGTGAAAGAAGGGCGGGTGATTTACGACAATATCCGCAAGTTTATTAAGTATCTTTTGAGTAGTAATGTGGGTGAACTTTGGGTAATGTTACTAGCTCCATTGTTAGGAATGCCTTTACCACTATTACCCCTACAAATTCTCTGGGTAAATTTAGCCACTGATGGATTACCAGCCCTGGCTTTGGGTGTAGAGCCAGCAGAACGGGATACCATGAAGCGATCGCCCTATCCAGCAAATGAGGGTATTTTCAGCCGGGGGATGGGCAGAGATATTATTTGGATTGGATTGTTATTAGGTATGGTATCTATTTTGACGGGATATTGGTATTGGCGTAGTGCTAATCCTGCCTGGCAAACCATGTTGTTTACTACCCTCACGCTTTCCCAAATGGGTAATGCTTTAGCAATTCGTTCGGAACGGGATTCTTTGTTTCAATTGGGAGTGCTTTCCAATCTGCCGCTTTTAGCCGCAGTCTTACTAACTTTATTGTTGCAAATAGCAGTCATTTATCTTCCTTTCTTCCAGAATTTGTTTGCAACTGTAGCTCTATCTGCTAGTGATTTATTCATTTGTTTAGTGGTAAGTACGATTGTTTTTTGGGGTGTGGAATTGAAAAAGTGGCTGATGCATCACAAAAAGTTATGAATAAAAATAATCCAAATCCAAAAATATTTTCCTACAAAGTTTTAATTCCTCACAACTTCTTCAAATTTGATCAATACAATAACTGTTGAGATGAAAGAATGGTAAGCGTCTCTATAGTGGTTTTAATTTTAAAGTTGACTGAGTCTGGATACAGAGCTTATCCTCAACAGGAAATTTGATATTTTTAGAAATTTTTTCAATTTTTATCAAGATATATATACAGCATTTGACAAATAAATAAACTGACAGGAGAGGTTATGAACGAATCTTCTTTGCCAACTACAATAAACTCGATACATAATCAAGATGTGATTATACACGCCCAGGTAAAAGCTTTTTATTACGATGATTTTCTGGCATTGCGAAATATTAACCTACCAGTTTATAAAAACCAGATTACTGCTTTTATTGGTCCGAGTGGTTGCGGAAAAAGCACATTACTGAGGTGCTTAAATCGTTTGAATGAAATGAACTCAAAAACCCACTTAGATGGGCAAGTATTATTTCACGGTCGTGACATGTACCATCCCGACGAGGATGCAGTCAGACTTCGCTGGCAAATTGGTATGGTTTTTCAAAAACCAAATCCGTTTGTCAAATCCATCTATGAAAACATTGCCTTTGGCGCTCGCATTCGCGGCTACCAGGGTAATATGGATGAACTAGTCGAGCGATCGCTACGTCAAGCGGCTCTTTGGGATGAGGTTAAGGATAGGCTCAAAGAGAATGCTTGGGAACTCTCTGGCGGGCAGCAGCAAAGGTTATGTATTGCTAGAGCGATCGCAGTTCAACCGGAAATTATTTTAATGGATGAGCCTTGTTCTGCTCTCGATCCGGCTTCAACTAAGCAAATTGAAGAATTAATGCATGAACTTAAACACCAACATACGATTGTGATTGTCACCCATAATATGCAACAAGCAGCGCGGGTATCTGATATGACTGCCTTCTTCAATCTGGAAATGAAGGAGGGAAGTCGTACAGGAGAACTGGTAGAATACGATCGCAGTCCGATAATTTTTAACCAGCCGAAACTAGAAGTTACTTACCAATATGTTAAGGGTTGTTTTGGCTAGTAGTTTAGCAAAGCGAGCTTGCAGGAAGCAAAATCTGCCAGCCAATCTCAACCCCCAAATTTTAGTTTGGCGAACCACTAGTGCTAAGGGAAGAAGGAAAGATAAAAACATCTTTGCGATCTAGCAATGATAATTCCTGTTCTAATTTATCGCAAGCATCACGCACCAAACGCAAACCCTCTTCTTGGGAAAGTTCGGCAACTGTGGGACTAAATTTTTGGAGAATTTCCGTTTCGATAGTTGTGTAATTGTCTAATTTCTCCCTCATTTCTACCAAATATTTACCTTCTTTGCTACCTTCGATAATGGCAAACTCCAAAATCGAATCGAGATAACTCTTGACTTTTGGATGCTTCACGCCCTCAGTAGCAGCAGCATAGAGCAAGTCACCATTTAAATACTCAAAGTCTGGAACCCAAAGAGATTGCCCATCTAGCTCAAATACTTGCAGTCCTTTTGCTGGTCGAACTTTTAATTTTTCATAACGGACTCGACGAGCCGCATTTTCAATCAGTAGTATTACTGCTAAAATTACCGATGGATAGTTGCTATCTATACATCTAATTTCTACTGTGCCCAATTTATTTAACCTGATAGGGTTCCATGCAGATTTGAGTAGACTTCCTCCGCCATCGAAGAAGAGATGACGCTCCACCCCTGCTTTATCCATTGCTTCCAACCAAGCATAGAAACGGGCAAATTGCTGTTCTACCAAACCTTCGACGCAATGTGCATAGGGCATTAGTCCCCCCACTGGTTGTAGGTGGGTGTAAACTCCTTCCCAGCCAAATTTTTCACTGCCTCGGTAACGAATTGTGTGGGAAGCTAAACCAATTGCTTGACCTTCATAAAAAGGACATGCCCTTGCTAAAGATATCAATGCTGAATCTAGAGCAGTCGCTAGGTTATAGATATTTAACAATTCTTCCCTTTCGGCGACAGTTGAGTTGTAAGATACAGCAACGCGATCGCTAATTACTCCTGGTGATACTTCTAAATGGATGTGGGTGCCTGTACATTTGCCGGCATGTAAAAATCTTTCATAACCAACAGTCCGGGCTTGAATGTGATAATTTAGTTTGTCGCGGATCACTGGCATAATATGCAAGGGGTAGCTAGAAAGGGGGTAAAGTCGCAAACCCATTTTTTTCCCCGCAGTCACGGCTATTTGGAGATTTTGCAGATATTCCCTGGCTAATTCCATCCCAGATTTACATGGAGGGGTGTTAATTTCCACCATGCTTTTGACAAATTCCGTGACGAAATATTCTGGACTACGATTATTCTCCACAGCAATTTCATGGCAACATTGCAAAAACTCATCAGCACTTTCAGTCAATGCACCAGTTTCATCGACGATGAAAAACTCTTGTTCTAAGCCAATGCGACGTTTGAGAAAATTCATATTTACCCCCTCTCGAATTGTTTGCTTAATTTGGTTTATATACAAATATTTTGAGGAATTTGTGAAGGTTAAATAACTTCCAATACACTTCAGTTAAGCGTTAGCTATTAGTGGTTAGCTTTTAGCTTTTAGAATCAATAGCATATAGATGATTAAGTCTTATTCTTACCCTTTTCCTCCCTAACCTAACCGTATTGAAACAACTTCTTTCATCAATTCAGATATGTCTGTTATGAATATTTATAGATTCTCAATTTCCGCCTTAACTACACTAGGTTCATCTGTATGATGGATGCGAAAACCCAGTTTTTCACAAACTTTTTGCATGGCATAATTATCAGCCAGAATATCAGCTGTAATTTTGGTAATTTGCTCATCAACACTAACTTGTAGTAATCTACGCAATAACTCTGTTCCTAAACCCAGACATTGATAGCGATCGCTGACAACAATTGCAAATTCTGCTACCTTCAATCCGTGTAATTTACTTAATCTCCCCACTGCTAATATCTCCCCTGTATCTGTTTGTGGGTGTTTCAACTCTGCAATCAATGCCATTTCTCGGTCATAATCAATACAGCACATACGGGTTAAACGTTCATGGGCAACTCGCTGACTTAATTTAATCAGGTGGAAATAACGAAAATAAACGCTTTCCTCCGATAATGTTTTGTGAAATTGCACCATCAAGGGTTCATCTTCAGGGCGGATGGGGCGAATTGTCACCTGGGTGCCATTTTTCATCGTCCATTGTCCGACATATTGACTGGGATAAGGACGAATCGCTAATCTGGGTAAATCCTCTTTGTGTATGTTTGCGTCGTGGAGAATAATCCGCGCATCCAGTGCCAGGAAACCTTCCGCAGAAGCTAGCAAGGGGTTAATATCAATTTCCCGAATCCAACGTTGTTCGGCAACTAATTGGCTAAATACCACCATTAATTGTTCCAGAGCAGCCATATCAACACTTTTATTGCCGCGAACACCCTGAAGCGCCTGGTAAATTTGGGTTTGTTCCATCATCCGTCGTGCTAAAGTTGCATTGAGAGGCGGAAGTGCGATCGCGCGATCGTGAAATACTTCTACTAACTGTCCCCCAGCACCAAATAGCAACACTGCACCAAACTGCGAATCGATAGTGCTACCAATAATCAATTCATAACCATGCATTTTCACCATTGGTTGCACAGTCACACCTAAAAAATGCTCACTACCAGCCTTCTGACTCACCGATGCGGCAATATGACGATAGGCTTGACGTACTCCTTCCCCATCCTGGATATTTAGCTGGACACCGCCAACATCAGTTTTATGGGTAATTGTCTGCGAAAACAGCTTGACAACTACTGGAAAACCGATTTTTTCCGCACATGCAACAGCTTCATCTTCACTGTTGGCAACTGCCGTCGCCACAATCGGAATCCCATAAGCTGCTAAAATTTGTTTTGATTCCAACTCCGTGAGAATAGTTCGTCCTGCTTGTCTGGCAGCAGCAATTATTTGTTTCACAACAGCCTGCCCATTCTCAGCATCCCATTCCCGATTTCCTAACACTGGAGTTTCATAAATTCCCCTGAGGTTATAGTTATAACGCCACATATGCGTAAATACACGTGCAGCTTCATCGGGATAAGGATAAGTTGGAATCCGGTTGCGATTGAGAATTGCTTGACCTGCTGTTACCTCTGCTCCCCCCATCCAACTCGCAAAAATCGGCTTACTTTGTAGAGATTTGATTTTCGCCACCGAGTTTTTTAACTCCTCGGCAGTTTGAGTTGGGTTTGTCATTGCTTGCGGAGTCAAAATTACCAACAACCCATCACTATTGACATCATTAGCAATCACCTCAAGTGTCTTTGCATACCTTTGTGGGTCAGCATCACCCAGAATATCAATTGGGTTGCTGTGGCTCCAATGTACTGGGAGAAATTGATTGAGGGATGTGTGAGTTTCTGCTGATATGGGTGCTAATTCGCCGCCCGTAGCAATCAGGGCATCAGTAGCCAGAACCCCAGGACCACCTGCATTGGTGATAATTGTTAGCCGTGAACCTTGAGGACGGGGTTGTTTTGCCAAAACTTCCGCCATATCAAACAAGTCTGCAATACTCTCAACCCGCAATACCCCACAACGCCGGAAAGCCGCATCAAGAACCTCATCACTACCAGTAAGTGCCCCCGTGTGGGAATTTGCTGCCTGGGCTGCGGCTTCAGTCCGCCCAGCTTTAATGACAATAATTGGTTTCGTTAGCGCCACTTCCCGCGCTGCTGAGAGAAACGATCGCGCATTACCAATTGACTCCATGTAAATCACAATACTTTGTGTCTGCGGGTCATCACCAAGATAGTAAATTAAATCGCCCCAACCCACATCCAACATAGAACCAATGGAAACAAAAGCACTAAAACCGACATTTTCCTGAAAACTCCAATCGAGAATCGCCGTACAAAGCGCACCACTTTGACTAATAAAAGCGACATTCCCCGGACGAGCCACAGCACTCGCAAAAGTGGCATTCAAACCGATACGCGGACTCATCACACCCAAACAATTAGGTCCAATAATTCGCAGGTTGCCACGACGAGCCTGTTGCAAAATTTCCCGTTCTAACTCCACACCCTCAGCACCAGATTCTTTGAAACCAGCACTGAGAATAATTGCTCCCTTCACCCCAAAATCAACACAGTCACTAATAATTTGGGGAACTGTTGCTGCTGGTGTGGCAATAATGACTAAATCAATTGATTCGGGGACAGCAAAAATACTCGGATAAGCTTTGATACCTAATATACTGTGTCGCTTCGGATTTACAGGGTAAACGGTTCCACCAAAAGGATTGCTAATCAAATTCCATAGCACCGTGCGTCCCACACTACCGGGTTTTTCGCTCGCGCCAATCACCGCCACACTCTTCGGTGCAAAGATGGCATCCAGAGGATTAAGATTCTCAGTTCGCAAGATATCATAAGCGCGATCGATAATTGGTTCCACAGGCTTGGGCATGGTTTGTAACCTTCTTTGGATGGCTAATTATTCATATCCCCGACTTCCACCATAGGAGAAATCGGGGTTTGATTTACGAAACAGCTAAAGTAGCTAATTCCAATTCCTTACCTTGTCTAATCTCGCAATAGGGTTGTTGGCATTCCGGGCATTGATAGAGCGAATTAATCGGTTTAAACTCAATATTACAATTAGAACAGTAACAAACTGTGGGTACATAGTTAATTTGGAGTTGTGCCATTTCCGCAATAGTCCCTTTTTTCACAACCTCAAAGGCTTGCTCCAAAGACTCCTTGGCAACATCAGCAGCCTCACCAAGACGCATTTCCACCAGATAAATGTGATGAGCGCCTTCTTGGGTAGCACGTTCGACAGCAGAGTCTAAAATATTTCGCATTAATCCAACTTCATTCATATATTTGCACCTTTGTCAATAATTTTGGTTATTTTTTCCAGCGCGATCGCAACTCCTCTTTCTCCAATTAGTGATAGATTTTCACCCAGTTCAAAATTCACTCCTGGCACTGTCACCAGCCGACTAGGGGGATAATGTCCGTAAATCGCTTGGGTGAGAGCTAACAGCGATTCGGGATTAGTAATATGTCCGGTGATAATTTTGTTGTTGCTAGGTTCCAACCGGTGTACTTGGACATCAGGTGGGCTGTTTTCTGGGCTATTTGATAAGTATTGTTCACCACTTTCCGAACTGATATAGGCATCCACAAAAATCACTAAATCAGCAGTAATTAAAGTTTCGGCGAGTTCAGGAGTAAGTTGGTGGACAGCAACAGACTTGACGTGAGTGAGATGTAAGCTATTGGCGACTCGTTGCCCAATGCCATCATCACTCCGCAAAGTATTGCCGTAGCCAATTACCACTACATTACCCATTTTTGTCAACTTTGTGATTGAGTACAACACCACTTTTACTTAGAAGTTAAGCAAAAAAAATGAGGAACTTGTGAGGAATGGAATATTTGCTGAAAATACTGCTTTTTCAGTTGATGTATCGAAAAAACCAAGACTTGGGAGAAGTTGGGGGGAAGATTTTCTTCCCCAAACCCCCGATTGGGAAAAGTTGACGGGGAGATGTTCTTCCCGTCAAACTTTGGACGGCTGCGTCCCCCAAGCCCCCTCCAGAAAGTTGATTCGTTTAAATTGGGGATTAATTTTTTAGAATTGATTCTCAAATATTTTCTTAACTGAAGTTCTGTCTAAAATTTAAAATTACTTTGATTTTCTGCCAGCAAAATATCTAATTCCTGCTGCATCTTGCTAACTACTAGCTCATAGCAATAATTAACATAACCTCTATCCATCGCCGCCTCATTCCCATATCTTTCAAAGACGATCGCCTGACAAACTCTAGTGTGAATAGTTACAGGCAAAGGAATATTCGGTAGAGGACCGATAGATAATCCCCAAGGTAAACCTAAATATATGGGGAATACTTCCGGGTCAATTCCCATCAACCAGGGCATTCCCCACTGGTGGAATTGCTGTAATAGGGGGTATAAATCTGTCAACACAAAGAAGGTGTCGTGAGCGCCTGCGGAGATGACGGGGACAATGGGGACATGGGCACGCAATGCCAGTTTGATAAATCCCTGTCTACCAGCGAAATATATTTTATTACTCAGGGAATGGGGGCGAAATAAATCCTGTGCCCCACCTGGATATACTAGTAAACTCGCATCACGGCGTAGGGCGGCGGCAGCCATTTTCGGATGAGCAATGATTGCCCCTGTTTTGGCGGCAAACTCAGCTAATTCTGGACTTACCCGCCAAGCTTTGGGATGCATTAACCCATAAATTGGACGTTCGACACCAAACCGAGAAAACCAGTCATACATCATCATGTGCATGTCTGGGGAAGCCATACCACCATTATGGGAACCGACAAGTAAAACTTTTTCATTTGCTGGTATATTTTCCCAACCACTTGTTTGCACGCGGAAGTAATAGCGATAAGCAAACTCCCAGAAAGGCATTAGCGACTGAATAAAATTGCGATCGCGTTTTTCTAAGGACCATCCCAGTTTAGTTTTTACGGTTTGTTGCGGTTCGGACATTCAAGCAAGTTTCCCAAAAAGCAGATGTGCTATTACTTATATTGAATGTCTCCATCAGAATTAGCAATATAACTTAAGCTTGAGTTTCCTTAACTAAGGCATCTAACTCTTGCTGCATCTGATTTACAACCATCTGATAACATGTATTTACATAAGCGCGATCGCTTGCTGCGGCTTCTCCATATTCTGGAAATGCGATCGCTCGACAAACTCTAGTATGAATAGTTACAGGCAAGGGAATGTTCGGTAAAGGACCTATAGATAACCCCCAAGGTAAACCTAAATATATGGGGAATAATTCCGGGTCAATCCCCATTAACCAGGGCATTCCCCACTGGTGCAATTGCTTAAATAAGGGGTATAAATCTGTCAAGACAAAGAGCGTGTCGTGAGCACCTGTAGAAATTACGGGAATAATTGGTACTTTTTCTCGCAATGCTAACTTAATAAAACCCTGTCGTCCGGCGAAATGAATTTGATGGCGCATTGAATAGGGACGAAATACATCTTGAGCACCGCCAGGATAAACCAAGACACTTGCCCCACTACGCAGTGCGGCACTTGCCATTTTTGGATGTGCGGCAATTGCTCCGACTTTGACAACTAACTCAGCTAATTCTGGGCTGACTTGCCATACTTTTGGATGCATTAACCCGTAAACTGGTCGTTCTAGCCCAAATCGATGAAACCAGTCATACATCATCATAATCATATCTGGAGCCGCCAGTCCGCCGTTGTGGGTGCCTACCAGTAAAACTTTTTCATCAGGGATATGATGCCAGCCACTTGTTTGGACACGGAAATAGTAGTGATATAGTAAACTCCAGATTGGCATTAGCGACTTGATAGAATTGCGATCGCGTTTATCTAACGACCATCCTGGTTTGGTTGTATATTGTGCTTGTAGCTCGGACATGAATGCATTTTTCCCAAAATTGCAATGGTGTTCCTATGATTTAGGGTTCCCAATGGCAATTATTAATCATCGCCGCCGGAAAGTTGTATAGAAAGTTGTACTTTTTGGATGATTCGGAAATTTACACCAACAATAATCACATCTTTTCGGCTAATCAGTGACAATAAAAATTTCCCCACGTCTCCGCGTCTCTAAGTCTCCGTGTCAGTCTTAATAATTAAGTCAATATCACACAATATCTCCTCGCCCTATCCCCAAAGTCTTCTTCCAGCTTTCCCTTGTAATCTCTCATGAGCATCATTTAACAAAGCCGGAATATCTAAATTTTCGGGACATTTTGGCAAACAATCACCGCATTCTGTACAGCGATTACCTTTCATTCCCGGAAACCAATGTCCGGCATTTTCAAACATGCCGTAACGATATTGCCCATAATCTGTCATCTCATAGGCAACAGCAAGATTTCGTAATCGTAATACTTCCGGAATCTGAATATTTTCTGGACAAGGCAGACAAGCATAGCACTGGCTACATTTTTCAGTCCCTAAAGCTAAGTTTTGCTGCTGTTCCAACTTTGCAAAGGCGATCGCTTCTGCCTGAGTCAATTCTCCCCCATTATCTGCCACTTGTAACGGTGCAATTAATTCTTCAGGATTCGCTGCACCGACACTCAAAGTTGTTATCCGCCCATCGCTGAGTAAAAAACGATAACTTAACGCTAGCGGTGAAAAAGGCTGGCAAAGTTCTTGCAGCTTTGTGGGTGGAGTGTATAATTTTCCACCCTTGTCGGCTGGTGAAATAATAAATATGCCCATATCTTTCTCTGTCGCCCGTTGAATTGCTAGGGCATTTCGCTGGTGAAAATAGTAATAATGCAGATTGACAAATTCAAACAAATCTGCATCCATCGCCGCTAAAATCAATTCGAGGGAACCGTGGGTAGAAAAACCAACATGACGCACTTTCCCCTCAGCAACAGCTTCCCTAACAGCTTGCATACAGCCATCTTCTGACTTTACCCAGTCGAGATGTTCCCAAGTATTTAAACCGTGAATCCCCAAACAATCCAGATAATCTAGATTTAACCGTGCTAAAGATTCATGAATATACCGACGCATAGTTTCCGCATCCGGTGTTGGTGGAATTTTGGTGGTGATGTAAATCTGGGAACGACACACCGATAGCCCAGATGTCACCGCACCACCCAAATACTCTTCACTATTCCCGTATCCCCTGGCAGTTTCGATATGATTTATACCCAGCGCGATCGCTTGAAAAATTGTTTGCTGGGCAATTTCCTCTGAACCCAAGTAACGCATGGTTCCCAAGGAAAAAACAGACAAATTGAGATTGGTTTTCCCAAAGCGTCGATATAACATTTTGGTCTTTAGATTTGAGATTGTATACTCTAGACTGTAGACTGTTGCTTAATTAACCTTTACCTTAGCCCAATCCAAAATCCAAAATTTCCAATCTCCAATCCTTAACTGTCTGTACCGAAGCGTTTGATTAAGTCTTCAGGTCTGAGGTTGGAGATAAATTCACGGAAAGCTTCTTGTTCCGCTTCATCGGCATCTCTATCTACGGGTATTGATGCATCCGCTATTACCTCTTCCATCACCCATATTGGCGTATTTGTACGTAGAGCAACAGCGATCGCATCACTAGGACGTGCATCGATTTCCTTTTTATTTTCTCCCTGCTGCAAAATTAAAGCCGCGTAAAACGTATCTTTTTGCAGCGAGTGGATAATTACCTTTTCTAACGTCATATTCCATGCTTCCAGAATATTGACTATTAGATCATGGGTGAGGGGACGAGGAGGCTTTTGGTTCTCCAACGCGCCCATAATTGCTTTTGCCTGTTCTTGACCTATGTAAATCGGCAAAGCACGACGTTCGGTGCTGTCTTTGAGTAGCACTATCGGGCTGCGGGTCATCGCATCTAATGCTATACCAGCGACTCTCATTTCAATCATTGGTTAAGCCTCTACAATCATGATGAATGCTAGAAGTGTATGTAACAAATCACACCTATAAAAAGGTAAGATTAAGATTGACATAAACATTAGTCTTTACTCGCTATAATTGCTTCTATTAAACTCCCTATTTGTGATGAATGCCAGAGTAAGTTAAGTCATTTGATTTTGACCAGAATCTACTTACCCAAGTATGCCTTGAATTTACTATTCATGTATTGATATCTCTATACAAATTAAAGTCAGAAATTATACTGAAATAGTGGGAAAGCAAGGGACTAAATACTGGGAAAATAATTGCTGTTTATCAAGTGCCTCCTGTGGAGAATCGCGTTGCCAATAGGGAATAAATCAAGCTAAATAAAACAAAAGCTGTGTTTACAGGATTAATTCAAGCACTAGGAACAATGAAACCCTTAGGAGGGGATAGTTGGCAAATTTCATTTATCAGCCATTCGTTAGATGTTATTTTACAAGATTTAGCATATGGCGATAGTGTAGCAGTTGATGGAGTATGTTTGACGGTCGAAAAAATATTAAATAATGGATTTGTGGCGACAGCTTCTCCGGAAACGTTGCGAAAAACAACTTTAGGACAGGAGTCAATGCAAACCCGATACGTCAATCTCGAAACCTCGCTGCGGGTTGGTAGTAAAATTGGCGGACATTTTGTTATGGGACATGTTGACGGGATTGGGGAGTTGGTGTCAGCACAACAAACTGCGACTTCTTGGGAAATGACTTTTTCGGCTCCCAGTCATGTGGCTCGGTACATAGTCCCTAAAGGTAGTATTGCCATTAATGGTATTAGTCTAACTGTTGCGGAGTACAACCCTGAGGCGATGCAGTTTCAAGTTGCCGTGATTCCGCTTACCTATGCGGAAACGAATCTCAGTCAACTCATACCTGGCAATTCGGTAAATCTTGAGGGGGATATTCTGGGTAAGTACGTCGAAAAATTCTTGACTTCTGGCAATCCACAGCGAAATGTAGATGAAGGAAATGCTATCACACCCGCTTTTCTGGCGGAAAACGGGTACTTATAAAAGGGATAGGACAGGGGAAAGTTCCCTTGTCCCGATTTCCTAATTACTTGGTTGTTGTGGTACTTGTGGTAGTCGTGCAGTTTGTATGCTTTGCATTAGCTGCGCCAGAGCATACTGTAAATGCACACCAGGGTCAGTAGCTACCCATCCATTTGGTGTTAACTGGCGCACTTCAAAGTGGAGGTGAGGTCCAGTAGAATTACCAGTGCTACCCACTAGTCCAATGACAGTTCCTTGCTGTACCCATTGACCTGGCTGGACATAGATTTGCGACATGTGCCCATAAAGGGTTTGTAGGGCGTTGCTATGGTTGACTACAACCGTTAAACCGTAGCCACCAACAAAATCAGCAACTTCAATTTGACCTGTATAGGCTGCTAGGACTGGTGTGCCCATTGCTGCACCAATGTCAGTGCCACTGTGGAATCTTCTATCTCCGGTAATTGGGTGTGTTCTCCAACCAAATATGGAAGTAATTGGTGAGGGAACTGATACGGGGAAAATAAATCCACTGGGATTGTAAGCTAATCCCCCTGTGTAGTTGACACGGGGTAAAGTCGATTCTAAAGGAATGTTGTAAGCGACTTTACTGGCACGGGGTGTGACATTTGCGGCTGTCATTGGTGAGGGTAAAGTCCCGGCACTGCCTGTGGGTGTTGCACTTAGAGTTGTGTCTTGGGGAATAAAGCTACTGGGGGCGGGAATAAAGCGATTGGGGTGATAGGTATTTTTATTGGATGATGCAACTAAATTCCCTGTATTGATGATGCGATTAACACTGCGATTGTTCTCAGAGGTTGGCACATCGCTAGCTGCGGCGATTCGTGAAGCTCTCCAACCACTATTATTTTCCCTGGTGGCGGTTCGTTTTGTGGGAATTGCACTGGCGACATCACTCTGACTCTTACGAATCCAGCTTGGGGCAGTCGCGGAAGTGCGATCGCTTCTAGATATTGCTAAACGCTCGGCGAGGGAAGGGGTAATGGGTGTGTTGACGCAATTACCGGAAATATTATCACCTGTGCCAATTACCGCACGGCAACCGTTAGAGCGATTTGTCAGGATGACGCTACTGGGGATGCTATTTGCTGATTCGTTGGGGTTAGTGTTGGCTGTGTTGTAATTGGTGGGGTCGATGTAGGCGTTATTATAGTCTTTGGTTTTACTGTCTGTATTGTCGATATTTACAGGTTGACTTGGCTGTGCTAGGGCAGGTAATTTATTGGGTGCGATGCGGACAACAGGTTTCTCTGCTCGATTTTGTACACTTGGTTGCGAAGTAACTTCTACCTGTTTTTTTTCAGAGCGATCGCTAGGAGTTACAACTGGATTGCGGCGAGATTCAGCAACTTTTGCTCTTAATTTTCTCACGACTGGAACAGTTGCGGCTTCCGAATTTTGTTGATTGCGAACTTTCCGGGCTGGTTCGGCAGATTGGGAAGCAACATCACGTTGCAAACGCTGTTTCAGTCGGGTACGGCGCGAAGAAAATTCAACCTGTGGCGATTCGCTCGCGGTTTTGGGTGTATTTTCCGTAGGAACTATATTGTCGATCGCGGACTCTGTTTGAGCCAGCACCAAGCCACTACTCATTAAACTCAAGCTACTCAGCCAACAGAGGCTTTGTGCGGGCAGAGAGCGCTGCCACGATTGATTGTGCGATCGATTGGCATCTTTCCGGGCAGAATGTTTGCGCTGCGTCATGGGTTCTGGTGGATTTTACTGTAAGATAACTGGCAAATTTAATTAGAGGAATTACTGTAGCCCAGACTGATTGTACCTGGTTGTAAATAAAAATCCGGTGTTCTTACCGATTTTGATTCGGAATTTTCCATGCGAACATGGAGACATCCAGAAGAAGTAACGCCGATTACAGTACCTAGAAGGTTTTCTACGTATACGCTATTGCCGATATTCGTTAAAAGATTGGTGTATCTCGGTAAAAGTATATCAACTCCTTTTTCTAAAAGACATTCAATACCGGATTCTATACCAAGTAAGACCTGAGTGGCGAGGTTTTCTAAGTTGGCAATTCCGGTAAGCTGATGCAGTTTTTGCCAAGATTGCAAATTAATCCCTGTTTCTGGTACTGGATTTGACCAGTTGATGCCAACGCCAATCACTGCTCGGTTGATTTTGTTGCCGCTAATTTTGGTTTCGGTGAGGATTCCACCCAATTTACGCTGATTCAAAATTAAGTCATTGGGCCATTTGATGCCGACAGGAATGTCGCACTTTTGTAATTGTCTAGTAATTCCCCAGGCAGTTGCAAAGGTTAGCTGATAACTATTTATAACATCGAAGTTCAGTGTAATTGCAGTTGATATATATAATCCTCCTCTCTGCGAAAGCCATTGACGACCCCATTGTCCCCGCCCTGCGGTTTGTTCTGTCGCAATTACTACTGTTCCTGATGTTGCGCCGTTTTGTAGTAATTCCCACAGAGTTTGGTTTGTGGAGTTGACAGTTTCGTAGAGATGTAGCGAAAAGGGCAAATAAGCTTGTTGACGAGCAGTATTTAAAGCAGTTTCTATTTTTTCTTGTTCGAGTCTCACAGGATTTAACACAGATTTACGCTGTTAAGTTTAGCTTGAAATTGGGGAGTGGGGTATATACCAATTCTCCAAAAGCAAGCAACAGATGGTGACGGGGAGATGGGGAGACGGGGAGATGGGGAGATAGGGAGACGGGGAGACGGGGAGATGGGGAGACGGGGAGATGGGGAGATGGGGAGATAGGGAGATGGGGAGATGGGGAGATGGGGAGATTTATTTTATGTGTTGCCAGATTTTGGAGAAACGATATTACTCATTATGATTAATTCCGTTTAGATAAATAGTTAGTCAAAATCAACTATTTAATCAGCTTCGGACTAGCCCTTTCCAGGTGCTAGTTAAAAAGCATGATTTGACGTTGCTCAAAATTTTTCGTGAAGCCGAGAAAACCGGTTTCTTTCGACTCAAGACAAAAATCTTTCGTATATCAACTGAAGAAACCGGGTTTCAGTCGTTAGTCGCTACTCACCTGTTTTTCCTGATTTCGACTTACTCAACAAAAACCACCATATTTCCACACCAATTAACCCTAAACCAAAAGTTGTCACTGCGACTTTTCCCCACAACGGCTGTTCAATCCGTTGAAACTCACTTTTGGGTGATATCTCAGATTTATGGGTGGTATGGGGTGTTTGTGCAACTGTTCTGTAATTATGAATACCGAACAATAACGCTAAACTGACAAGCACAGCCATAATTACCTTGTTCCTGAACATCTTTGCCCCCTATTTATGCAATTGCCTTGGGTTTAAAATTACGTAAACGTAGTGCATTTGTTAATACCGAAACAGAACTAAATGCCATCGCGGCTCCAGCAATAATTGGGTTCAGTAACCAACCGAAAATCGGAAACAGAATACCAGCCGCAAGTGGAATTCCGGCAACGTTATAAATAAAGGCAAAAAATAGATTTTGACGAATATTACGAATTGTTGCGTGACTGAGTTGAATCGCCGTCACCACACCTTGTAAATCACCAGAAATCAGGGTAATATCGCTAGCAGCGATCGCCACGTCTGTTCCCGTACCAATGGCAATCCCGACATCCGCCTGAGCTAAGGCAGGTGCATCATTAATCCCATCACCCACCATTGCTACAATTTTGCCTTCGCTTTGTAATTTGCTGATGGTGCTAGCTTTTTGTTCGGGTCTAATTTCTGCCAAGACACGTTTTATACCAACTTCAGCAGCGATAATTTGAGCTGTACGCTGGTTATCTCCTGTGAGCATGACGACTTCTAAGCCCAATTTTTGTAGTGCTTTGATGGCTTGGGTAGATGTTGGTTTTACTGCATCAGCGATCGCAATTAAGCCTTCAATTTTACTTTCAACTGCGATGTATACAGCAGTTCTACCGAGAGACTCTAAATGTTCTTTTGCTGCTGCCAAAGCTTGAGTGTTGATACCCAACTCTGACATCCATTGCTCTGTCCCAATTTGTACTAAGTAAACATCCACAATCCCCTGTACACCACTACCAGTTACAGCTGCAAACTGTTTCGCATCTACTAATTCGATTTCTTGAGCTTGGGCATATCTAACAATTGCTTCGGCAAGCGGGTGTTCGGAATTACGTTCTAAAGATGCAGCTAATTGCAACAATTTGATTTCATTACCATTTGCTGTACCATTGACAGTCATAAAATCGGTGACTGTCGGTTTCCCTGCGGTGATAGTTCCGGTTTTATCAAGGACAATTGTTTGGATTTTGTGGGCTAATTCCAAACTATCGGCACCTTTAATCAAAATACCGTTTTCTGCACCTTTACCCGTTCCCACCATGACTGATGTTGGAGTTGCTAAACCCAAAGCACAGGGACAAGCAATGATTAATACGCCCACCATAGTCATCAAAGCCAGGGTAAGATTACCCATGACATTAAACCAAATGATAAACGTTAAAAGTGCGATCGCAATTACTGCCGGGACAAAAAATCCTGTGACTCGGTCTGCTAATCTTTGAATGGGTGCCTTGCTACCTTGAGCCTGTTGCACTAACTGGACAATTTGCGCCAATACTGTATCTTTTCCTATTCGTGTAGTTTGAAATTGAAAACTACCTGTTTTGTTAATGGTTGCACCAATTACCTCATCTCCAGGTTGTTTCTTCACGGCAAGACTTTCGCCTGTCACCATCGATTCATCAATTGTGGATGTCCCAGAAATAACTTCACCATCAACAGGGATTTTCTCGCCAGGGCGTACTAATATCACATCTCCAATTTGTACCTCGGCAATGGGGATATCAATTTCTTCCCCGTTACGAATTAAACGTGCTGTTTTTGGTTGTAAACCCATGAGTTTACGGATAGCTTCTCCAGTTTGTTTTTTGGCGCGACTTTCTAACAGTCTTCCTAGTAAAATCAAGGCAATAATCACGGCAGAAGCTTCATAATATACATCTGCTCTTAAACCTTGAGAGATGAATAAATTCGGGAAAAAAGTAGGAAATAGCGAATAAATAAATGCCGCACTCGTGCCCAATACCACAAGAGTATCCATAGTTGCCGCATGATGTTTCCATGCTTTCCAGGCATTGGTATAGAAAGAAAAACCACACCAAAATTGGATTGGGATTGTTAGTCCTAATTGCACCCAAGGGTGATGTAACCACATGGGGATAAAAGGCACGTCTAACCCTGTCATCATCGGTATGGAGCCAATGACAATTATGGCACTCAGGGTACAGGAAACTACTACTTTGCGGGTTAACTGATTGACTGCTCTTGATTCTCGGCGTTTTTCGGCTGCATCTTCCTCTATTGTGGGGTTTTGTTCTGATAAAGGAAATGCAGAATAACCAGCTTCATCTACAGCATTTTGGATAGTTGCAATATCTGTTTTTTGGGCATCATATGCCACTGTTGCCAGTTCTGCACCAAAATTGACTATACATTCATTTACGCCCTGGACAGAATTAATTGCATCTTCAATGCTTCTGGCACAGGATGCACAGCTCATCCCGCGTAGTTTTAAAGTCACATTTTCCATTTTTTTACCCCTATTCCCTACTTTTACACCACTTTTTTATGCAACTAAGTAGCCAGCAGTTGTAATTACCTCTTTAATTAGAGCTTCAGATGCTTGGGTTTCAACGCTAACTAACTTTGTTTGCGAGTTAGTTTGCACCACAGCCGTTGAATCAACTGCCTTTATTGCTGCTGTGATTGTCTCTCCACAGGCAGAACAAGCCATATTGGGAACTTTTAGTTGAAGTTTCATCTTTAACCACCTTTCTTCTAGAAACTAATGCTATTGTGAATTCTCCTGTCTACTGGAGAGTCAAGGGGTTAAATAAATTTTTTTTGGTTAGACAGAATGAGGTGGTAAAAAAGGGATGTGTTCACACCCAAAAGCCGAAATTTCATCCTGATTTCATTTTTGGCTGAAAAACTGAGTATTAGCTTTCCCTATTCAGACTCGGAATTTTATTTATTGGAGACGAATATGAAACGTATTCTGACGGCACTGGCGATTACTTCAACTCTTGTTGCTGGTGGTTGTACTAAAGAAACTGCCAATAACCAGACAGCTACTCCGAGTGCGACTACTGTTGCGGAGGCAAACCATCACGAAGGTCATAATATGGATGGTGGGAAAACTTCGGGGACAGAACACAACTCACATGGGAATCATTCTACTAATTC
This sequence comes from Calothrix sp. UHCC 0171, assembly GCF_034931845.1. Lineage (NCBI taxonomy): Bacteria > Bacillati > Cyanobacteriota > Cyanophyceae > Nostocales > Calotrichaceae > Calothrix > Calothrix sp. UHCC 0171. Next base: position 37,640 of record NZ_JAYGHN010000021.1, on the reverse strand, counting down.
TAAACTAGAATCTGCAAATGCGATCGCAAAACTAACTGTTGCAACTAAAATCACTCCCAAGACACCTGTAGATTTAGTAATTGATATTCAAGATAAAGCAGGCAAAACAATTGATAATTTTGATCAATTTCAAGAACAATTAATGCATTTAATCATTGTTAGCAATAATCTGGAATATTTTCATCATATTCATCCAACATACAAAGGAAAGGGCAGATTTGAAGTTGAAACAGATTTTCCTCAGCCAGGAGGTTATACACTCTTTAGTGACTATAAAGTCGCTGGGAAAGCCGAACAGGTTTCAATCTTAAACACCCAAGTTTCAGGTGCAAGTGCGAATAGTACAGCCAAAATTGATTTGGCAACAACTAAAACTTTTGGGAATACTCAAGCGAATCTAAAATTATCTCAACCAACTATCAAAGCTGGAGAAAATGTACATTTAATTTTTAATTTATTAGACACTGCAAGCAACCAACCACCAAAAGATTTACAAAATTATTTAGGAGAGCGAGGACATTTAGTTATCCTTAAACAATCATCCCCATTAACAGAAGCTGACTATATCCATGCCCATGCAATGAAAGATACTCCGGAGGGTGAGATTCATTTTATGACTAGCTTTCCCAAACCAGGAAAATATAAGATGTGGGGACAATTTAATCGTAATGGGAAAATTATTACTGCTGATTTTTGGATTGATGTACAATAAGATACTAGTACGACAAGGCAGGAAACAGAAGGCTAAACACATTGATATATAACCTTTTTTCCTTAAATTAAGGGGGGTTGCCTTATTTACGGCATACTGGACTAGCATCTTATCAAGATTAAATATTGATTTTAATTTAATCAAATTACTATTACTAATAGTAATCTCATTTTACCTAGTCAATAAAAGGCTTTATATTGACAAGTGTTAGAAACAAGTATTTATCAATAAAAATCATATTTTCTTGATATTCAAAGCCAAGTACAAAGTCTCATATATCTCCCGTATTAATTATGAAAAAAACATTGATTTATATTGGTATATTTACCCTGACTAACATGCTTTTCTTTCCTGCTCGCTACGCGATAGCTAACAATAATAATGGTGTACTACCCCATATTGATAGTAATTCACAATTCCCTCAAACACGCTGGCAAAATGTTAGGCATAGTTTTCGAGTACATATTCCTAATAATAGTCCAACTGTTTCTCAATTAAGTATTGAAGTACCAAATACTGTAACTTGGGGTCATGATATCAATGATATTACTATCGTAGATGATAATAACAAAAAAGTTAGTAGTCAGATTTCAATTAATGGCAAGAGTATAATGATTGCATTTACTAAACCAGTTGCTCCTAATACTCAACTGGAAATTGATATCAATAATATCAAGCAACCATTTCGTGGTAATGGTATTGTTTACAATATCAAAGCGAAACTTGCTAATCATAGAACAGAAATGTTTATAGGTACAGCAAGATTTCGTATCAATTAATTTTTTTAGGAGTAGCAACCTAATTATTAGCTATGCTAAGAATAGCTAATGAACACAAAACCTTGAATTGCTGCATGTGATATGCGTGTGTTGCTAGTCGAAGATGAACCTGATTTGGGACTTGCTATCAAACGCACTCTCAACCAACATAAATACTTGGTTGATTGGGTAATGGATGGTACAGAAGCATGGATATATTTAGAAAATAGCTCGGCACAATATACTGTAGTAATTCTAGATTGGATGCTGCCAGGAATTAGTGGTTTAGAATTGTGCCAAAGAATACGTTTGCAAGGAAGTCCTCTTCCTGTTTTGATGCTAACAGCTAAAGATAGGATGGAAGATAAAATTGCGGGTTTAGATGCGGGTGCTGATGACTATTTAATCAAACCATTTGGCATGGGAGAATTACTGGCGAGATTGCGAGCTTTGCAGCGTCGTTCTCCACAGTTTCAGCCCCAATTACTCACTGTTGGTAATCTTTGTCTGGATTATAGTCGCAGCGAAATTGTGAGTCAAAATGAAACGGGTGAGAAGCAAATAATTTCTTTAACTAATAAAGAATTTCAACTGCTGGAATATTTTATGAAGCATCCCAATCAAATTTTAACAACTGAACAAATCCGCAATCAACTATGGGAAGTAAATGCAGAAACAGGTAGTAATGTGGTGGCAGCACAAATTCGTTTGTTACGTCGTAAACTCACAAATAGTGGTTGTGTAAATCCGATTGAAACTTTACATGGTTTGGGATATCGGCTGAATTTTACTGATGAATCAAAATAAACTTTTTCGCCTCACCCGCATTCGTTTGGCTTTATATTATGTAGTTGTCATGGGTTTAATTTTAAGCCTATGTGCTTTTGGTTTTTATCGGGCAGTATTTCATGCCCACGTTGTCGCTTTAGATAATGAAATTGAGTCGGTGACTGGGACACTGCATGATAGTTTAGAACTCAAGTTACAACAACCGGGAATTTTAGAACCCATCGCACAGCAGCTATTTCCCAACCTTAATGATTGTAGTACAACAGCGACTTGCACTCAAAAGCCACTAGATTCTCAACGTCATTTGCTCGGTATAGTCACCAAAAATAATTACTATGTGCGTTTTTTTGATACTTCAGGAAGATTGATTGCAACTGCTGGTTATTATCCACAGGGATTACCTACTATTTTTAATTCCAAAATATGGCAATTTATTCATGATAGTAAAGGAAAAGAATACCATCAAATTTCTGTAGAGTTGCATACCCAAAATCATCAAAACTGGGGTTATATGCAAGTTGGACGCAGTTTAGAAGAGTTTAATAGCTATCTTGATAGTGTCAAATTAACTTTAATATTAGGATTACCCTTGGCGATGTTCATGATTGCCATTGCTAGTTGGTGGTTAGCTGGATTAGCAATGCAGCCCATATATCAATCTTATCGACAAATTCAACAATTTACAGCCGATGTTGCCCATGAATTACGAACACCATTAGCAGCTACAGGTGCAACAGTTGAATCAGCACTTTTAATGCCTCAATTAGCAGAGGAAGAAACACGAGATATTTTACAAACTATACAGCGTCAACATCGGCGACTTACTACATTAGTTGCTGATTTGCTGATGTTGGCACGTTTAGATAAACAACCGATTAAACAACAGGAATTATGTTGTTTAAATGAGATTGTCAGCGATTTAATTGAGGAATTTGCAGCGATGGCAACTTCTGTAGAAATTACACTGAAATCTGTAATTAGAGTGCAGCAACCTTTAAATATTATTGGCAATTCTGACCAAATTTATCGCCTAATTTCTAACTTAATTGTGAATGCAGTTCAATACACACCGACAGGTGGAGAAGTGACAGTATTTTTAAAGAAAAGTGATTCTTTTGCCATAATTAAAGTACAGGATACAGGTATTGGTATCCCCAAACATGAACTCCCTCATATCTTTGATCGATTTTACCGTGTAAATAGCGATCGCTCGCGTAGAACTGGTGGTTATGGATTAGGTTTAGCCATTGTTCGGGCTATCATTGTTCTCCATAAAGGTGAGTTAGATGTGGAAAGTGAATTAGGAAAAGGTAGCACTTTTACAGTGAAATTACCTTTAGATATTAACCCAATTCAACGGAAGTCTTCTATTTTCTTGTTGAAAGATTGGTATCGCAATAGTTATCAGTTGCTGAGAGTTTGGTTAGCTGATTTCTTCTGATGCGGAAGAGTTAAAGATTCATTAAAATTTTGAACTACAGTTTTGAACTAGAGTTAACTTTTTTCCGGCGTTGAATTATACCAAGCTTGATACCATTGCTGCATCTGATTAATTTCCAGATTTTGGGTTTTAATCATCGATTGGGCTAACTGGCGAAGTTCTGGTTTTTTACCTTTGTTAGCCACCATCTGCGACATTTTCACAGCCATTTTGTGATGGGGAATCATTTGCCGAATAAATTCTTTGTCAAAATCAGAGGCACTTTTCAAAGCTTCTAAATCCATCTTCATATTCATCATATTCTGGTGCATTGATGCATCCATCATGCCTTGGTGCATCCGTTGATGCCTTTGCATCATTGTTTCACTATTCATCGCCATAATTGGTACATCTTTGCCATACCATGCTTTATACCAAGTTTGCATTTGTTGAATTTCGCGGTTTTGATCTTTTTTGATTACTTGCGCTAGTTTTTTGATTTCAGGACGTTTAGAACTCGTTAAAGCCAAATCTGCCATCTCTACTGCTTGTTGATGATGGGGAATCATCATTTCGATAAAATGTTGGTCAACGTGGAGCATCATTCCTCGTTTTTGAGTAGAATTAACTTGACTGGGATGATGGATATTATGTTGCGAATTTGGAGACTGAGCTTGGGTATTATTAGTAACTAACAATCCAGCGATCGCACTGCTAGTTAATAAGCCAACTAACCCGTAAATCAGAGTATTATTTTTCATGGTTTTACCCGTTTTCTTCAATGAAAATCTACTATATATCTTAAGTTTTTCATGTGCAGATGAAATCAGGATGAAATATAGTTGTTGTCTTAATTTTTATTAAAAATACTAATTATTACTTAACAAATTAACTATACATAATACAAAAATACATTAAGATAAAATATGCCTTTAGCTAGATATTTTTTGCCAAAGCTACTGCCTTGATTAATTATATTAACTTTTCAAAATATATACAATTATTTTTTTGTAGGTAGTAGCTCCAGAAAAATTCAAGAGCTATACTTCCTTAACATCTGAATATTGATTTTTCGGTTTTATAGATTCACGCTAAACCTACCGTTAACTTTTTCGCCATCAATATCTGCATTAATTCTCACCTGATATTGACCAGTTTTCATCATATCTAATTTAGCAGCATAGTGTTTACCAGCAGCATCATAGGTTAGAGGAACTGTTCTTTGTTTGCCATCTGGTGACTGAATATCAGCAGTAACTTTAGCATTGGGAATCGCTGCGTGGGTGTCACCTGTTTGTAAATAAAAATCTAAGTGAATTCCATTTCCTTCCTTTTCAGGGACTAATTCTAAATGATACTTTCCAGTCTCGACAACTTCACCACCTTTACTACTACGAGAATGGTCAGTATTTTTCTGACTATTTGTTGTAGCTTTAGCTGTGGATGCAGTTTGATTCTTTGTAATACTTTCTGTTGTCCCAGTTTGAGAATTACTGCTAGAGTCAGCAGCTTGATTGGCACAAGCACCTAAAAAAACTAATCCCACACTAGCCAAAATGACAAAATTTAATTTGAGCGATCGCATAATTTTCTCCTTATCAATTTTCAATCAAAATTTCTATTATAAAAATGGTACATTCCCATCGGTATATCTAGGAAAAACATTATCCAATAAATATTAGATAACTGAACTTTGAATAGTATTAATATCTTGAATATTTTTCTGGGAATTCTGAGTAATTAAAAACTTACCAAACTTGGCATATAAAGCAGGTAAAACCAATAAAGTTAATGCCGTAGAAGTAAATAAACCACCCAAAACCACAACTGCTAAAGGCTGTAAAATTTCCTTACCTGCGCCACTACCAATCACTAATGGAACCATCCCTAAAGCAGAAGTTAAAGCAGTCATTAAAATTGCCACTAAACGCTCCATTGAACCGGCAAAAATTACCTCTTTTAAAGACATTCCTTGAGCAATTTTACTATTATAATTATCCACCAATAACAAACCATTTCTTGTGGCAACACCAAATAAAGTAATAAATCCCACCAACGAAGCAACAGAAACTATTCCCCCAGAAATCGCAATTGAAAATACACCTCCAACTACCGCTAAAGGTAGATTAATCATAATCATCAACATGGCGGGGATAGATTTAACTGCAAAGTACATCAACACGGCGATAATTATAATTGCGATCGCACTAAATATCAGTAAATTTTGGGTGGCACGTTGTTCTGATTCAAACTGACCACCATACTGAATAAAGTAACCTGTGGGTAACTGGACTGATTGACGTACTTGGGTTTGAATTTCATCGATGACAGAGCCTAAATCTCGTCCAGAAACGTTTGCAGAAACGACAATTAAACGGGAAACATTTTCTCTGTTGATGGTATTTGGTCCCGTTCCATAATCAATTTTGGCTACTTGAGCGAGGGGAATTTTTTCACCTGTGGGGGTATCAATTAACAGGTTACGAATTGTGTCTAAATTATTACGTGCTGCTGGTGTTAACCAAACGACTAAATCAAATAATTGTTGTTCTTGGAGAACTTGGGATACAACCCGCCCATTAAGTGCCGTTTCTAGCATTTCACTGAGATTACCTACAGTTAAACCATAACGTGCTGCTGCTGAACGTAAAAATTGAATTTGTAATTGCTTAATTGGTACTTGCGGTTCCAATTGTAAATCCACTAGCCCAGGAATTTCCCGCACCGCAGATTCAACCTCAGCACCAATCCGGCGTAACTCATCCAAATCAGCACCAAAAACTTTAATGGCGATCGCACTTCTCACTCCTGATAATACCTCATCCATACGATGGGATATAAACCCACCAATATTTGCTGCTACTCCCGGCATTTTCGCAAATTCTTGCCGCAACTTCTCAATACTTGCTTCCCGATTTTGCAATCCTTCTCGACTCAATTCCACGTCCAAATGTCCTAAATTCACTCCTCCCGCATCCGCATCACCAGGAGCGCGCCCGGAACGTAATTGTACGCTAGAGAAGCGTTTATCATCCTTTAAAGCATCCTGCAAGGCAAACCCGACTTGGTTCGTCGCCTCCAGAGAACTTCCCGGATACAGCAGTATGGTATTTACTAACGAAGGTTCTTGAAATTCCGGTAAAAATACCCGTCCTAAACTCAGTAAAATGACCAGAGAGGCAATTAAAGATGCTAATGCCGCCATCATAATCATAGTTGGAAATCGAATCGCAAAATTCAGTAATGGACGATAAAGTCTTTGCGATAAACTACTTACCCAAGTATCATCCGTCGGTAAGGGACGGTGAGCCAGTAAAATTGCACACAAAGCTGGAGAAAGAGTCATTGCTACCAAAGTAGAGGCAAAAATTGACACCAAATAAGCCACACCCATCGGTGTAAAAATTCGCCCTTCCACCCCCGTCAAAAAGAAAATCGGCGCAAAAACTACGGCAATAATTACTGTTGAAAAAATGACACTTACTCTGACTTCTACAGAAGTATCATAAACGACCTGAAACGGATGCAAGGGAGTCCCCGCTAACTGATTCTTTCGCAAACCCCGGTAAGCATTTTCCATATCAACAATGGAATCATCCACTACCGAACCGATCGCTACCGCCAAACCTCCCAAGGTCATTGTATTGATACCTTGACCAAATAAAGCCAAAATCATCATCCCGATCAACATAGACAAGGGAATGGCACTCAGAGTAATAATTGCCGTCCGCCAATTCATCAGAAACATCAACAGAATTACGGAAACAATAATCGTACCATCACGTAGGGAACTAGTAACATTTGCTAACGCTGCATCAATAAAATTACTTTGGCGAAAAGTCTCCGTCACCTGTACATCCTTAGGTAAACCAACTTTCACCTCTGCGATCGCTTTTTCTATGGCTTTCGTCACAGTCGGTGTATCATACTGAGGCTGCTTATTCACCATGACTACAATTGCTGGTTTACCGTTAAAACTCCCATCTCCCCGCTTCAGGGCTGCACCAATTTTTACCTCCGCCACATCTTGCAGCAACACGGGTATACCATTACGAGATGCAATCGCAGACTTCCCTAAATCTTCAATCGAATCAATCCGTCCCACACCGCGAATAATAATTTCCTGATCGGGATTAATTAAGAAACCCCCAGCAGTATTGACATTTGCAGCTTTTGCTGATGCTGTCACTGCATCTAAACTGACATTAAAAGCCTTGAGTTTTGCTGGATCAACTAAAACTTGATATTGACGGACATCACCACCATAAGCAATAACTTGAGAAACACCCGGAACTGCTAATATTCGGTTAGTAATATCTCGATCAACAAATCGCCGCACTTCCATCAAAGAAGTAGTTTCCGCAGTCAAAGCATATTGCAAAACCGTCCCAATCGGCGAAGAAACCGGTGAAATTTGCGGATTTTCCACCCCTGCTGGTAATTTCTGTACAACCTGTTGCAACCTTTCCGTCACCAACTGTCGTGCTTGATAAACATTCGTCCCCCATTTAAAAATTACCTTCACCACCGAAATACCCACCGCCGAAGCAGAACGTACCGTTTCCACTCCCGGTGTCCCGTTCACCGCACTTTCAATTGGCAAGGTAATTAGAGATTCCACCTCTTCTGGTGCAAGTCCCGGTGCTTCCGTTTGAATTTCTACCTGGGGAGGGGCAAAATCAGGAAACACATCCAAAGGCATTTGGGTAAGATTATACGTACCCAAGAATGTGACTATTATTGCACCAATGACAACTAGCCAACGTTGGGCGATCGACCATTTGAGGATGGTATTGAGCATAAAATACAGATTGGTGTCGGGTGGTAACAAGAACTGCAACAGCACTCGCAGCAGTCACATTACAGTTTTGCAGATGGGTATGAAATGAGGATGAAATATTTGCTGGGCTGTGTAGATGAGCTACATTAAAATTATTGCGAGTTTAGGATAACAACATGTCTTCACTTTCTGTGAATGAAGCTCAAAATAATCTCCAACAGCTAATTGATCAGGTTGCGACTCAAGGGGAACCTGTTATTATTCAAGGTGAGCATGGTAATGCGATTTTACTTGCTGAAAAAGATTGGTCTGCTATTCAGGAAACTCTTTATTTGTTATCCGTACCAGAAATGCGAGAATCTATCAAGGAAGGGTTAGCAACTTCTGTTGAAGAATGTTCCGAGGATTTGGAGTGGTGAGTCAGGAAGGTATTGAGGATTTCTCCTATGAGCAAATAACGAACTCCGAAGTGGTGACTTGGAAGCTAGTTTATACAAAACAAACACAAAAAGACGCGAAGAAATTAGCTTCTAGTAACTTGAAGGAAAAAGCAGAGGAATTACTCGCAGTTATCGCCAAAAATCCCTTTCAAAATCCTCCACCTTATGAAAAATTAGTTGGTGATTTATCTGGTGCTTATTCTCGCAGAATTAATATACAGCATCGATTAGTATATGAGGTTATCGAATCCGAACAAAAAGTAAAAGTAATTCGGATGTGGACGCATTATGAGTGAGTCTTTGCATATAGTCCCAGAAAGCTGAATAAATGATATCGGAAATGTTTTGTAAGAATACATTTTTGCGTTCTAACGAAAAATATTATGACGATGCAAATCTATATACTTTTAGTATTATTATTGCTGGATGAAATTAACTTGTCGCTTAATCCAGCCCGCAATTATTCAAAACCTTAAATAGCATAGGCTTTAGTGACTAAAAGCCTTTTTTAAAATGCCCTCTGTGACTGGTTTTCATGGATTTTTTAGCTTATTTGGGAACAGTTCTATTGTATGCTTGACAAGCGGTGTAAAAAATCATCGACTACCTCATCAGGCTTACTATAGCACCTTGCAGCATCATAAAACTCAATATATAATAGACCATAATTTTTGAAGAGCCTTGCTCTCTCGTGGTCTTTCATTGCCGTACTGCTTGGATGGTAAGGCTCACCCATTACCTCAAGAATACCCCATTTTCCATTTTGACAAACTAAAAAATCCGGTTCTTTTTTTATATCTTTGCTGCCTAACACTGCTGTTGCATTTGCAAAAAACAAAACATTACGTTTCTTAAGCACTTCGTATATCTTTATTTCACTACGAGAACGAAATCTCAAACCATCGTGTAGCAGGTTCCCAGGGGAAACGAGTGATGCGGAATTTTCTAAGTTAATTTCTTCGTCTGGTGGAGCTTCAATCACTGGAAGTATTTCTAAATAGGTGATGTCATAACCAGCATCTGAGGGAAAATTTTTCTTAACTGCACACAATAAATCTTTTTCTATTTGTGTTTTAGTATCTATTTTCTTGAACTCAGTAAAAACGTCATGAGGTAAAAGAAACTTGACTGTTGCTTCTCTAGAATAATAACGATAACCAAATTCTTCGTTTTCTAAGAATTCACACTTTGATTTTATAAGCCAATTAACAATATTATCTTTATCTTTTGCTTGTAAATATGTTATTAGTGTATGAAGAAACTTTCTGGATTCTGGAAAAACATAAGTAAATTCAGTCAACTTTACCCTCTTATCTCGATTAATGCTCGTAATGTGAATAACACTAATTTTAACACCAGAATACTTTATTCCTCCCTCTCTCCCTTTTCTCCCACAGATGTACTCAATAAATGCGGTTGCTGATCTACAGTAACGTCAGTTGTATACTTGAATCCATCCATAACCAAACTCCGACGCACTCGACGAATCGACCAAAAATTACCCGCCGCAAAAGCCGCAGCAACTATTCCTACTCCCCCAATCACTAATAACCATAAGGGTATTGGCAAACTACTTGTTTGCACCTGAGTCTCTTCTGCATGAGAATGCTCGCCTTCTTTTTTACTTCTACCCCGTAGAGATTGTGCGTATAGTTGCGGTGCGCGTTGTGTGACAATGATATCACTAGCAAACAAACCACTCTTGATTTCCACCATATCGCCGGAAGTTTGACCGAGAGTGACTTCTGCTGCTTGGAAGGTATTACCATTTTGTATGTAGACTAATTTTTTTCCATTCCCATCAACTACCGCAGCAGTAGGAATCGCTAAAGTCGGTGCAGAAGTTTTGTTTGTTAACACTTCCAGTTCTGCAAACATCCCTGGTTTTAGTTTCCCAGCCGCGTTATCAATTTCGGCTTGTACGGGAACAACTTGTGTTTCCCCTTCCACGGATGTGGCAACACGGGAAATTCTCCCAGAAAAAGTCATCTTGGGTAAGCTGGCAACTTGCAAAGTGACTCTTTGCCCAACTTTGATTTGTTCTAAATCTTTCTCATAAATATTCGCTGTGGCAAAAACTCGACTATCATTCACAATTGTCATTAATTTGCCACCCGCATCGTTAAAAGTTTGACCAAGGGTAACTTCACGATCGCTAATTTTTCCAGAGATAGGAGCAGTTACCGTTACCAATCCTTTAGAATTAGCAGTATTGCCAATTTGTTGCAGTCTCACCTTATAAGTAGCATCACTGAGGCGTAAACGTTCCTGGGCTACTTGCATAGCTGCCAAAGCCCGTTGCATTTGCGCTTTAGCGGCGATCGCATCCCGTCTACTATTGGCTGAGGTAAGTTTGGTTTTTGCTTCTGCAAGTTGGGTTTGCGATTCTAAAGCATTGCGGCGAGGTAAAGCACCCGCATCAGCTAACTGTTGATCTTGAGTATATTTTTCTTGAGCAAATGATACCTGGCTTTGGGCTGCGGCTATCTCTGCATTCGCTATCTGCACATATCTTTGATAATTTTCCTGGGCTAATCGGAAATCGGTTTGTGCTTGTTGTAGTGAAGCGATCGCATCTGCACGTTTTTCTTGTGATTCAATGCCCAATGTCGCCAAATCGGGACTGGTGACAACCGCAACTGGTTGACCTTTTCTCACAGTTGCCCCAGGTTCTACTAACAACTCAACTACTTTCGCCCCTGTAATGGGAGTAGTAATTTCGACTTTCTGGCTAGGTAATGTTTCAATCTTTCCAGTCGTTTTGATGCCGATGGTGAGAGGTTGTCGTTGGACTTTTTCTGTTTTAATACCCAGTCTGCGAGCAGTATCAGTATCAATTTTAACTGACTCAGGAGTACCTGCTGTATCGCCCCCACTTTTAAATTCATCTCCATGTCCGGCATGAGCCAGAACAACAACTGGGTTTGCCAATAACAATAGGCTCAAGAGCGTGTGAGAAAGGCAACTAATTGCTGTTTGTGCTTGCTGACGGTGAGAGAGTCCCATTGCTAAATGTCCTTACGCTCTTGGTGTTGGCTAAGTGGAGCAGGGTGCAAGCAAGCCGTTTTACTCCTGAAATTGGCTTGAGATGCGACACCACTTAACTTTAGAGTTTTACAGATGGGTATGAAATTAGGATGAAATTCAGAGGGAAGGGGATATGATGCTCGTCCGGTTGAATACTTATTATTAAGCCTGACATGGAGAATTAGAGACGCGGGGACGCGGAGAAATTTTAATTTTAAGTGATTAGGAGATTTCCAGGAAATAATGTACCGAAAATTCTTGTAGTGTGGAGAGGAGTTTCCGGGGAGATATTCTTCACGGAAAACTCCGGGGCATCTTGCCCACTACAGCAACAACAAGATGGGTAATTTCTTTTTCGCAAATCACCTTAGGCGAACATGATATACAACATCAAAAAATTTATGTATGCCCATCTGGTTGATCATTTATTGTTTGTAAAAAGGGTGAAAGTTCTTTATTTAATCTGCCTGCACGGACAAACTCTGCATAGGTATCAGCTTCAATTGCCAATAGTTCTCCTCGCAATTCGTTGGTTATAAATTCCTCTAAATTGGGATATTCATCAAGTAACTTGTCAATTTTTTCTTGTAAGATATTAATTTCCCCGACAATTAGTGTCTTTTGGTAATTATAAAACTCAGACTTAATTCCCGGACGCTTTTGTGTTGTTTCTAAATATTCTAGTGTTCGTTGGAGAGCAACTTGACGGGCAATTGCTTCCATATATTCTTGACGTAGTGGTTGCGAACCTAAAAGCCGCAGTTTTTCTAACAATGGTTGAGTAGTTAAGCCCTGTACTAACAGTGTAAATAAAACGACTCCAAATACTGTGGCAATAATTTCTTCTCTTTGTGGGAGTGTAGCTGGTACACTCAAAGCCAGAGCTATGGAGACAGAGCCGCGCAGTCCACCCCACCACAACACAGTTTGTTCAGGTAAAGAAATTTCGGATTTAGTTAGCCAATTACTAAGATTGCTTAAGGTATAGATAGATATTGCCCGTGCCAAAATCATGGCAACAATTGTGACTGCAATAGTTTTGAGATTATCTCCTAAGATAACAAAGCGAATTTGATCACCTATTAATAGAAAAACAATCGAATTCACGAAAAAAGCTAGAAATTCCCAAAATTCAGTAACAATAATCCTGGTGCGGGGATTCATGCCAATGCGCGAACCAAAGTTACCTAAAATTAAAGCTGTGGTGACAACTCCAATCACTCCAGAACCACCAAAATTTTCTGTAATTAGGTAAGTGCTGTAGGCGGAAACTAGGGTGAGGGATTGTTCTACTAGGGGTAAATCGAAACGTTGTGTCAGGTAGGAAATGCCAAACCCGACTAGCCCTCCGATACTGATACCAATACCCACCACCTGAAAAAATTCCCATAAAGCAGACTGTAGATTGATTGTGGCAGTACCTAATGGTAGAGCCACTAGCAAACCAAAAGCGACAACTGCCATGCCATCATTAAATAAACTTTCCCCTTCCATGAGCATTGTTAGGCGTTTACCTGCTCCTAGTTCCCGAAACAAAGCCGTTACCGAAACTGGATCAGTTGCTGATAAACTAGCTCCTACCAATAGAGCAATGCTCAATTCCATTCCCGCGAATTGATTTAGCCCGAAGGCTACTCCAGCAATGGAAATTATCACCCCTATGACTGCATACAGACAAATAGGTGACAAATCCCGCTTTAAATCTGACCATTTTAAATTCCAAGCGGCTTCAAACAACAGGGGTGGGAGGAAAATCACCAGAATCAATTCTGGGGAGAGGTTAACTAATCGTACATTTACAAATGCTAACCCTAATCCGACAATTACTAGTAGTAGTGTGTAGGGGATGCGGCGAAACCAACTAAACACCTGTGGGAGTGTGGCGACACCTAAAGAAACAGAGAGAACTAGGAGAAATTGTTGAAGTTGTTCTACAATTACGACTTCACCCGTGGCAGATTCTAATGCCATAAGAATATTCCAATTACAGAAAATATTTATCATCAATAAAAATAGATAAACTATCAAACTACCAACATTTTATCCTGATATAATGCCTTCGCCAAATTTAATCACCGCTTGAAAAGCGACTATACTATTTAAATTCCTAGTTGCGTTGGTAAGTTAGTTGTGCATTAGCTGAAGAGAAGCAATCTGAATTGAATAGATTAAGGGAATTATAACTTGGTTTTTTGTCTTATTTACTCCCAAATAATATCCTCGATTTCTGGCAGAAGTCGAGGACAGAAAATACTATTTTTGGGAAAAAATAATTTGACAAAATCAAGATAACTTACTGTCGTAGATTTATTAGCCTCTATTTTACCAGTTCTGAAAGTTGGTGAAATTATTGATGAATATCTGCTTCTAATTATTTGATAATTCACCCAGATATTATCTATTATATCTACGATTTCTGCCATCTCTGCCATCTCTACGAATTCTTGGGTTGGTGACAGCGAACTCACCTCGGCAACCATTTCTCACCCAAATTCTATTTCTGCTATAGCCCCAATTTCCTCGACAACTATTATTAGACAATTGCCTAACTAACCTGACTCTGGCTGCTGGGGGTATTGTACAAGTATTCCTACGATTATTTCGGCTTTCACAAGTTCTGATTACCTGAGCAGAAGCGGGGGGTACAAAACTAAAAAGGGTACCGATGCTAATACTAGTCATCATCAAAGTAACAGCCATTATGGGCAGACGAACGACCATAGTAAATTGATACTCCGTAAATAAAAATTAATGAAAATTAGTTAAATTTACCTAAATACGAACCATCCTCATCATAAAATCAAAGTTAGAACAGCACATATGTTAAAAGTCATAAATACCCTAAATACATTTATGCTTAAAGTCATATTTTTTCTAATGTGCTGATGGTTGGCTCAACAAATCATTTTTCCGTCACATTTATTGTGCGTAATTTGACTGATGAACTCATAACTAAAATTATCATCATCTAAATTTGCTCTGCCTGTAGTCAGTTTTGAGGCAAACAATGACAATCATATCTCAAGAATCTAAAGAAATTACGCAGCCACATCAATGGCACAATCTACCCGCATCGAAGATTGCTCAACATTTAGATGTAAATTTGGACACAGGTTTAACTTCAGATGAAGTAGTTAAACGGCAAGAGCGTTTTGGTGCGAATGAACTCAAGGGTAAGCGTGGAACCAGCCCAGTATTAAAATTTTTGTTGCAATTTAACCAACCGCTACTGTATATTTTGCTGATTGCGGGTGCAATCAAAGCCTTAATTGGACAGTGGGTAAATGCTGGGGTAATTTGGGGTGTAACTCTAATTAACGCTATTATTGGCTTTATCCAAGAATCGAAAGCCGAAAGCGCGATCGCAGCTTTAGCTTCTTCAGTTAAAACTAATGCAACTATCCTTCGCAACGCTCAAAAGGTACAAGTTCCCTCAACGGAGTTAGTACCGGGGGATTTGGTACTTCTCGCTTCTGGTGATAAAGTCCCCGCCGATGTACGTCTTGTACAATCTCGAGATTTGCAAGTGAATGAATCAGCACTCACGGGGGAGTCAGTCGCGATTGAAAAAAATACCCAAGTGATTCAGGTAGATGCGGTTCTTGCAGAACGCACTAACATGGCTTATGCAGGCAGTTTTGTTACCTTTGGTACTGGTAAGGGAATTGTGGTGGCGATTGGAGAGGCGACGGAAACCGGACGAATTTCCCAATTGATTGAGCAAGGAACGAGCCTGAAAACCCCCTTAACCCGGAAATTTGATAAATTTAGCCGCACCTTGCTGTACATCATTCTCGCCATCGCGGCGTTGACATTTGCAGTTGGGTTAGGATACGGCAATTCCTGGGTAGGAATGTTTGAAGCGGCGATCGCTTTTGCAGTGAGTGCAATTCCGGAAGGATTGCCAGCTGTTGTCACTGTCACATTAGCAATCGGTGTTTCCCGTATGGCGCGGCGACATGCGATCGTTCGCAAATTGCCAGCAGTGGAAACTCTTGGTGGTGCTACTGTTATCTGCTCTGATAAAACTGGCACGTTAACCGAAAACCAGATGACTGTACAAGCAATTTATGCAGGTGGTGAACAATACACAGCCACAGGTACGGGATATGCTCCAGATGGGGAAATTTTATTAGATGAACAGCCAATAGATTGGCAGAATTTTCCGGTTTTAGGAGAATGTCTCCAAGCTGGATTGTTATGTAATGATTCGTACCTAGAACAAAAGGAAGGACAATGGCAGGTTTTTGGTGATCCCACAGAGGGAGCATTGATAGTTGTTGCCAATAAAGTGGGATTGCATCGCCGTCACTTAGAAGCCCAAATGCCCAGGTTAGATGTCATCCCCTTTGAGTCAGAGTTTCAGTACATGGCAACTTTGCATGAAAATGGGAGTAGAGAAAATTCTTCAGGACTGAGAACTATTTATGTAAAAGGTTCGGTAGAGGCAATTCTGAAACCTTGTCAGCAGATGTTCAATAGGGAGGGGAATATTATCTCTGTAGATGCAGAAACTGTACATCAAGAAGTCGATGTCATGGCAAATCTGGGTTTACGGGTGTTAGCTTTTGCCAAAAAATATGTAGCTGATACTCAAGATTCACTTAACCATGCAGACATCGAACAGGATTTGATTTTCTTGGGATTGCAAGGAATGATTGATCCCCCCAGAAGTGAGGCTATCAAGGCAGTAGCAGCCTGTCAAAATGCGGGGATTCAAGTCAAAATGATTACAGGTGATCATGCTGTCACGGCACGAGCGATCGCTCAAAGTATGGGTTTTAATAAAAATGGGGAAGTGCTAGCTTTTACAGGCAGTGAACTTGCCCAAATGGATAAATCAGAACTGGCTACAGCGATAGAAGATGGGGCAGTATTCGCCCGTGTTGCACCAGAACAGAAGCTCCGCATCGTGGAAGCCCTGCAATCGAAAGGAGAAGTGGTGGCGATGACGGGGGATGGTGTCAATGATGCACCAGCCTTGAAACAAGCAGATATTGGCATTGCCATGGGAGGTGCGGGAACGGAGGTAGCCAAAGAAGCCTCAGATATGATTTTGACGGATGATAACTTTGCTTCTATCGAGGCTGCGGTGGAGGAAGGGCGAACTGTTTATCGAAATTTGCTGAAAGCGATCGCCTTTATTTTACCTGTTAATGGTGGCGAATCGATGACGATTTTGATTAGTGTATTATTTGCTAGGGAATTGCCCATTTTATCTTTACAAGTGTTGTGGCTGAATATGGTTAATTCTATTGCCATGACTGTACCCTTAGCCTTTGAGCCAAAGTCGGAACGGGTAATGCAACAATCACCACGTAGCCCCCGTGAACCATTACTTTCTAAAAGTTTAGTCAAGCGGATTTTGGCAATTTCTATCTTTAACTGGATTTTGATTTTTGGTGTCTTTGAATGGATACGACAAACTACAGGAAATATCGATTTAGCCCGCACAATGGCAATTCAGGCTTTAGTTGCTGGGAGAATTTTTTACCTTTTAAGTATTAGTCAATTAGGGGCGGCTCTGATTAATCAGATTCGGGGGATTAGACAAACATTTAGTGATGCCTCAGCAATTGGAATTGGTATTGCGACTACGATAGTTTTACAGATTATTTTTAGTCAGTGGAATATCATGAATAGTTTATTTGCGACTGCTCCTCTGAATTTGAATCAATGGTTAATTTGCTTTCTAATTGGATTACCAATGATTGTCGTATCAATTATAGTAGATCGTTTTGATCCTCTCAACTAAATGTAGATAAGTTGCGCCTGAATCATTACAAGCAAACTGACACAATCTGACTAACGGAGAGATAGGGAGAGACAGAGACTTAGAGACGCGGGGACGCGGAGAATTTTCATCGTCACCGATTAGCTGGAATCGATATTACATCATGTTGAAAATATTTCCATGACTCTTTCTAATTCTAAGTCGGAAAGATAATCAACAGTCCAATTTGCTTGGCGTTGCAACATATGAAAAGGGTAAGTATTCGCCACGCCTAAAACCTGCATTCCCGCACGTTTTGCTGCTTGAATTCCTGCGGGAGTGTCTTCGATCGCTAAACATTGATTTGGTAGTAAATTTAAATCAGGATATTGTTGGTTGAGGGATTGTACAGCAAAGCGATAACCATCGGGTTCGGGCTTGCTGGTGGTGATATCATCCCCAGCGATAATCACGGGAAAATAATCTCTTAATTTTGCCCTTTCTAAGACAAGCTCAATTTCTTGACGGATTGCGCCACTAACTAAACCTAATTTTAAGTCTTTGGAACGTATTTGAAAAATTAAGTCATCCACACCAGAAAATAATGGTAATTTGTCTAATTTTTCTAATTCTTGGATATATAATTCAGCTTTTTTGGCAACTAACTGTGTCACATATTCTTCATGAATCACTCGCCCCCGACTATTCAATAACTCCTGTAAACAAACTCTATCACCACGTCCCAAACAAACTTTTTCAAATTCACCTGGTTTTAATCCTGTAACATTTTCACTAATTAAAATTTCCTTAATTAATCGTTTGTGAATTGGCTCATCATTAATAATGACACCATTAAAGTCAAATAGAACTGCCTTTAAACTCATTCGATTTTAGGTTTGCGATTTTAGGTTTGTGATTTTAGGTTGGCAATTTTAGATTTTAGATTGATTTTTATCAAATTGAAAGCCCTATAAATTTATTGACAAATATTTAGTCACCATATTTAATCCTAATTCTCAAATGCAGGAGCCGGAAAACCCTGTAAATTATCATCTAGTTTTTTAGGTACATATTGCTTGACATTTGCTCCCTGGGTACTTTCTCCATGAATTGGTTTCACACCACTAGTAACTTGATGTAACCACCACACATCTTGAGTTTGTACTGCTCCAAATCCAGCAGCACCCATCCATGCATCCGTACTACTGATACCATAATCTCTGATATATGGCTCTTCAAAAACATGATTGAGCCATTCCGTCTGCCGGAGTGACTTTTGATTCCCATCCAAAACTAATATTTGTCCGCCAAATGTGAGCAAACGGAAAGATTCGCCGAGAATATTCTGGGATATATTAGTTGGTGTCTCATGAAACAACAATGAGGCGGTAATTAAATCAAATGATGCATCAGGAAATCCAGTTATCTCTGCATTACCATGTCGCCAATTAATTTCTAAATTAGCCTCAATTGCTTTATGTTCAGCCCTTACCAACATATATGGAGATAAATCTAAACCAACCACTTCAGCTTCTGGGAATGCTTTCTTCAACATTAACGTTGTCGAACCCGTACCACAACCTAAATCGAGAATACGTCGTGGCTTAACTTTTACCGCATCAATCAAAGCCTGTCGAATCCAACTTTCATGGGGAGGTAGCACATACTGAGTGACAGCATCGTAAGTAACCGCAGCACCGGAAGTCAGATATCCGCCCTTGATACCATGAAAATTTTGACTACTGTAGTATCCTGGGATAACTACATCTGCACGGCGAATGCGATCGCATTCTCTTTCCCAATCTATACTTTTACTATACTGGCTTAAGGCTTCTTCATCAATTAATAAACGTACTACAGGTGATAAAAAACGCTCCCAGATAGTATTTTCATTTATCCCCATAGTCTTTTCGGCTCCATTTAGCTACTGAAATGACAATCTATTCTTTACAGATTGTAACGGAAAGTACCAAAATCTGCTGTTAACAAACTGTAACCAAAAATAGCTTTTAGCTATTGGCTTTTAGAATCAATAGCGTATAAATGATTAAGTCTTATTCTTACCCTTTTCCTTCCTAATCAAACCGTATTGAACAGCAGTCTACTTTTGATGAAGACTGAAACTGAGACTTAGGAACAGGAATTTAATAACTTGCAATTCTGAACGAATATGAAATGGTGCGTTACGCTGCGCTAACAACACCCTACTTTTGCACTTTATTTAATTCACATTCCTTAGAGACGCGGGGACGCGGAGAAATTATAATTGAAGTGATTAGCCGAACATGATATTAATCCACATTCCTTGGTATACTCCTGCGTTCAAAAAATTATACGAAACAATTATAAATTAAACCAAACACGCAACACTTCGGCTACTGTCCAAGCTTGAGCAAAACAACCTCGTGGTGTAAATGGCACATCACCATCAAAAATTTCACTCAAGCTCCCGACTCCATGGGCATAAAGATGATTTGCCATTGGTTCGAGAAATTGACGTGCTTGGGCGGGATTCTCATATACCCTCAGATGTGCCGATACAAATGCACCTAGTAACCATCCCCACACCGTACCTTGATGATAAGCTCCATCACGTTGATACTGACTTCCACCGTAATTCCCCTGATACATTTTGTCATTGGGACTGAGCGATCGCAAACCGTAGGATGTGAGTAAAAAACGACCGCAAACATCGACTATAGATTGTTGTTGGAGAGGTGACAAAGCGCTTTCTGGTAAGGAAACAGCAAAAATTTGATTGGGGCGCAATGTGGCATCATCTCCATCAGGTGTATCCAAAACATCATAACAATAGCCGAGTTGCGGATGCCAAAACCGTGAAAATTTCGCCAAAGTTCGATCTGCGATCGCTGTATATTCTAAGTGGGGTTTACCGAGATGACGGGCAAAACTATCCATTGCCCGCACCGCATTATACCAAAGAGCGTTAATTTCAATTGGTTTACCAATGCGAGGTGTCACCACCCAGTTATCAACCTTGGCATCCATCCAAGTTAATTGGGTTCCATTTTCTCCCGCATACAATAAGCCATCGGCAGCATCGAGGTGGATATTGTAGCGAGTACCCCGACAATGCCAGTCAATGATATCTGCAAGTATGGGAAAGAGTTGTTCCAGTAAGGTGTCGTCTTCTGTTGCTTGATAATAGGCGCGAATTGCTTCAAAGTACCAAAGTGTGGCATCAACAGTATTGTATTCGGGTATTTCTCCGGCATCCGGGAAGCGGTTAGGTAACATGCCCTCATTCACATACTTGGCGAAGGTACGAAGAATTGAACGGGCAACTTCCGGTCTTCCAGTGGCGAGGGTTAATCCTGGTAAACTAATCATGGTATCCCTTCCCCAGTCACTAAACCATGGATAACCAGCAATCACAGTTTTACCGTGGGGTTCGTTGGGGGATGGGCGTTCGACAATAAATTGATCTGCTGCTAATACTAAATGTTGAATCCAGGCTGGAGATTCTTTGCTTGGGGAGTTATTTAATTGCTGGGAATGTTCAATTGTACACAGTTCTAATAGTTTTTGCTCGTGGCTATGACGAGACTTGAGAGCAATTTCTCCCTGATGATGTTGAATTTTTGTTTCGGTACCGGCAATAACAGTAAAAGTTTCTCCAGGGTTAATAGTGACTTGAAATGTGGCAGCATGAAGATGATCTTCACTATCACTTAATCCTCGGTAACGTTCGATCGCTAAATCAAAACCATAGTACCAGTTATGTACTGGGAATATATTGGCATTTTCCGCAAATAAATATAGGGGTGTTGCGCCGGGATATGCAGTTACAGAAATTCCCCCCTCCATCTCTTCTATCGCCATCTGCCAACCATTGGCTTGGGTGCTGCCGTGGTAGTCACGATAATTCACCATTGCTTTGAGTGAGAGTTTCAATGGTTGAGTTGCACGCCGCAGCAGGTATTGGACATAAGTTGTATTTTCCCCTTGTTGCATCCAAATGCGTTTTTCCAGAATTGCATCCGCACAAGCAAATCGCCACAGAGGAATCGTTCCTTCCAGAGCAAAACTTTCAATGTGACGAAATCCCTGGGGACTAACTATGCCATCAGCCCAACGATTGGCATGTAAAGGGTAAGTACGCTCGTCGTAAACAACTGTTTCATCCAGTTTCGTGAGTAGCAAAGTTCGCCCTAGTGGTGGTTTCAGGGCTGCCATCAATAGCCCGTGGTAGCGACGTGTTAGCAATCCGGCGATCGTTCCGGAGGCAAAGCCACCAATACCATTTGTTACTAACCATTCTCGTGATTCTACTGTGTCTAGATGACCACAAATTTCCCGCCCAAATTCGATGCACATTGCTCAACTCTGAGGAACAATATTTCGATTATCTGTGTTTGGGCTAAGTTTGTGTTGTGACTTCGGTTAAGAGTTGTTGAGGAGAATTTTGCTAATCATGCGAGAAAATTGACGCGGAGACTTGGAGATAGGGAGATGCGGAGAAATTTGAGTCTAGGGCAAGAATTTTACCCATACGACGTGGTTAATTAGATTTGGGCTTAATACCCAAGGCATATCGCATTCTGTAATAGTATCGCATTTCCCAAAATGACTGTAATAGTGGTGGGGTTTGGAGAAGTGCGATCGCTTATTTAATTCGCTTACCTAGCAAGGTGTTTCAATAAAATTGCTGGAATTGTGCTGAGGTTGGAAAGGTGCGATCGTATTGTTGTACTGGCAAACACAATTACCCTATAAATTAACTAGTTCTGCTATAGTACAGATACACTAAGAATTTTTACGATTGTAGAAACTATAATTTAAAAGTTTTTGATTTGAATGGGATTGTGCTGTATGTCTAGTATTCACACAGGTATTGAGTGGACAGATAAAACCTGGAACCCAACGACTGGTTGCACTAAAGTAAGTCCTGGTTGTACGCATTGCTACGCAGAAACTCTAACTAAACGTTTTCCCAATCATTTTAAAAATGGATTTGATTTAACTTTACATGAAGAAAGGCTGAAAGAACCTACAAAGTGGCGTACTCCGAGTCGAGTCTTTGTTAATTCAATGAGTGACCTTTTTCATGAAGACGTACCTCTTGACTTTATTAAAAAGGTTATTGAAGTTATTCAAGCAACACCTTGGCACATATATCAAATATTAACAAAAAGACACGAACGTTTACTTGAGTTATCGCACCATTTAGAATTTCCCGAAAACATGTGGTTAGGAGTATCAGTCGAAAGCCAAAATTATGTTCATCGCGTAGATTTTCTCCGTAAAGTTCCTGCATCTGTTCGTTTTCTGTCATGTGAGCCACTTTTAGACTCTTTAAATCTTGATTTAACAGATATTCATTGGGTGATTGTTGGTGGGGAATCTGGGCAAAAATATCGTCCAATGAAAATTGAATGGGTAGAAGATATTCGTGACCAATGTCAAGCAGCTAAAGTTGCATTTTTCTTCAAGCAGATTGGTGGAAGAACCTCGAAGGCTGGGGGTAGACTATTAGATGGTAAAATATGGGATGAAATGCCTGATGTCTGGGAAGCACATAAAAAGAATTGGGGTAATTCTCCACTAAAAGTAGCAAATAAGAAAGAGAAACTAGCACTTACTGCCTAGATGGAAATTTTACTATTACGTTATCTGCAAATGTAATTTCACCTTTCTGCTTTCTCCGTTTATTAGCAGGTGGTTCTGCAATTACTTTCCCTTGTGCTTCGAGATTATTCAGAGCCGCCTTATAATTCCTACTTATGTAGCGTCTTCCTACGTGATGTAGATCGTAGATATCTTTCATGGTCATAGTTCGACCTGCAAATTCATCCAACAACATTTCTTCTAATTCATCAAGGGGACGATATAGCTCAAATAGTAATGGTAGTCTGGAAGAAACTGCTGGATTATATTCAAAAGAAGCTACACCTTGATTTTGCTCTGAACTTTCTTTTGCCATTATATCCTTCATGATTTCGTACCCTTTAACATGCTTACTTACAAATATTAAGTGATGGCTGGTACGATTTCCTTTATCATTTTTAAAGCCAAATGGTAAAACATATTCTCCACCCATTTCTTTTAAGGCTTCGCAAATAGCTTCAACAATTGTTAATTCTCGCTCTTCTGGCTGTAATTGCTTAAGTTGTTTTCGTACTTCGTCCGCTCGAACTTTTCCAAATAATGCATTTAAGTGTTCTTCTACAGCTGCGTTATTCAAGCCCATATTAATACGATTGTAATTAAAAAAGAAAATGCAATCGCATCCCCAATCCTTCACAACCGAGTTAATAAGTTGTAACGATAGTCCTTTATACCCCCAAGGGTCTACAAAAAATAGAGTAGGAATTAACTTAATGTCATTAAATTTTCTAACAATATTTTCTCCTACTTCTTGGTTAATGATTTGAGGCTGATATTTTAAATTATTAATATTTGGAAGTGAGTTTATAGCTTGCTGGAGTGAATTTACATTGTTAGTATTAACATCATTAAACACTGTCACTAACATGTTTTGCATATCTGGCTCGGAAAGAGCAGTTTCTAAAACTTTTAATGGGGTCGATTCTGAACCATCTTTGTAACGACCAGGACCAGCAAAAAGGTCTATATATGCAATTCTCTCATCCACTCTTCTGCCTTTAATTTTAGTACCTTTGATGACTCCAATAATCACTTTAGCCCAAGCCCAAAAATATTTCTCAACAATTCTAGCTTTGATTAAAGACTGCTCTTTCTGTTCATCAAAAAACGAAGGGTTACTCATCTGAAATAGACTATTATGTGTTGTTGAGTTTTTCTCTGTTAATTTTAACCTATGTAAAATAATTATTTAAAGTTAAAAATCATACAAAAAGGAAAATAGTAAGCAGCCCTCCACCCCACAGCAAATCATCTATGATATTTGATATACATATCTACACACCCATATCTACACACCAAACCATCCTTAACCAAACCGAAATGTCACAACAACCAATTCACGTCATCGGAGGAGGACTTGCGGGAACAGAAGCTGCTTGGCAAATCGCAAAAGCTGGTATTCCCGTAATTCTCCATGAAATGCGTCCTAAATACTTCGGAGGAGCGCACCATACCGAACATCTGGCGGAATTGGTTTGTAGTAATTCCTTTGGGGCAATGGCTGCTGATAGGGCGACTGGTTTACTCCACGAAGAGTTGCGGCGACTGGGTTCTGTGGTAATTACGAAAGCAGACGAACACAAGGTTCCTGCGGGTGGTGCTTTGGCTGTCGATCGCGGTATATTTAGCGAAGATTTAACGAATACTCTGTCCCAACATCCTTTAATTGAACTGCGACGGGGTGAAATTCCGGCGATTCCTGATGATATTGTAGTTATAGCTAGTGGTCCCTTGACCAGTCCGGCTTTAGCTGAGGATTTGCGACGGTTGACGGGGATGGAATACCTAAGTTTTTTTGATGCCGCAAGTCCAATTATTGTCGGAGAATCAATTAATCGAGATATTGCCTTTATGGCTTCACGGTACGATAAGGGTGAGGCGGCATATCTTAATTGTCCAATGAATAAGGAGCAATATCTGCGGTTTCGGGAGGAACTCTGCAAAGCCGAACAAGCGGATTTGAAGGATTTTGACAGAGAAAAAGTCAAATTTTTTGAGGCTTGTTTACCAATTGAGGAATTAGCGCTACGAGGTGAGGATACCATGCGTTTTGGTCCTTTGAAACCCGTAGGTTTAGTTTCTCCTAACGCACCATTGCGAGAAGATAGAAAACCACAATGGGCTTATGCTGTGGTGCAATTGCGACAGGAAGATAAAGCCGGAAAGTTATGGAATATGGTGGGTTTCCAAACAAATCTGCGTTGGGGTGAACAAAAGCGGATTTTCCAGATGATTCCGGGGTTGGAGAATGCTGAGTTTGTGCGTTTGGGTGTGATGCATCGTAATACCTTTATTAATGCACCGCAGTTGATGAATGGAAAGTTGCAATTTAAAGAACATCCCCACGTACTTGCAGCCGGACAAATCATTGGCACGGAAGGATACACGGCTGCATCTGCGGGTGGTTGGCTCGCTGGTACAAATGCAGCACGGTTAGCTTTAGGAAAAGATGCTGTAGAACTGCCAAATACAACAATGATGGGGGCTTTATTTGAGTTTATTAGTTCGGCTACACCTAAATATTTTCAACCAATGCCGCCAAATTTTGGTATATTACCTGACTTAGGAGTGAAAATTAAGGGAAAACCAGAACGATATGGGAAATATCGCGATCGCTCTTTGAGTGATTTGGAGGCTTGGAAACAGAATTTGCTGTGATGTTTGTCAATATCCCCGATTTATTTGTGAGATATTTTGGATTTACTTATATATCTACAGTACAAATATTAACAGGCGGGGATATTAGTATTCCTCAATTAATTTTCAGTTTAGTTTAAACGCCAAATTTCTTTAATCACTAACTTTCTGTTTTTATTTTTTCATCTTCATATTACGAACCAATTCCGGAACTAGAACGACGATATAACAACCAAATAAATAAGGGTGAACCTAATAAAGCTGTCACCGAACCAACGGGTAATTCAACAGCACCTAAACGGGAAAGTAAATCAGCAAAAACTAATAACCATGCACCAGCTAAAGCTGATAGCGGTAACACAAAACGATGGTCATTTCCAACCATTAAACGCACACCGTGGGGAACAACTAAACCCACAAATCCAATTAACCCACTAATACTAACCGCACCTGCCGCTAGAAGTGTCGCCACAGCACCAATTAAAAGACGCGATCGCACCAAAGAAACTCCCAGTCCCACTGCTAAATCATCTCCTAAAGCCAGAACATTTACTGACTTTGCTAATAAACAACCCGCGACTAATGCAGCAATAATATAAGGCGCAGTAGTAATTAATTCTCTCCATCCGCGACCATTTAAACTCCCAATCAGCCAATTTAAAGCCACCTGAATTTGCCCATCTTCTGCTAACAAAAGTAATGTACTTTGTACAGAACCAAACAATGAACTAATAGCCACTCCCGCCAAAATCAACCGCTCAACAGCAATACCCGTTGGCGATCGCCCTAGAAAAATGACGATAGTTGATGTCACAATTGCGCCCAACCAAGCCGCTACGGGAATGAAGCCTGTAAAGACTTGTAACACCACCATCAAAATCACAATTAAACCAGCACCCGCCGAAATGCCAAGAATAAAAGGGTCTGCGAGGCTGTTGCGTAACATCCCCTGTAATAATGCCCCAGACATTCCCAATGCCGCACCCACAGTTAAAGCGGCAACAATACGCGGAAGTCGTAAATCCCAAACAATTGTTTGTTTTAACGGGTCGCCTTGACGAGCGATCGCTTGCCACATTTCTGGAAAACTCAGGGGAACAGCACCTTGAGAAAGTGACAAAATTAAAGTGACTACTAACCCAATCACTAAAAGTACAATAGCTGCACTGAGACGGTAAGTAGTAAATTTTACTGGTAATGACTTGAGTAAATTCATCGGCGATCGCTTGATCATATTTAAGAATATAAATAATCTTTGATATCAAATTCGGCTAATTAATTATCATTAATTTTTCTCCACGTCTTTGCCATCTGGGAAAGACTCGCCACTCCTGCCTGAAACTGCGAGAATAATAAGGCAAAGCTTGAATTGATTTGTACTGCTTGTGAACGTTCCCTCTAGTATTTCTGCACAAACGCAATCGCGTAAAGCCGACCACATCCGTATTTGCTTAGAATCTGATGTTCAATTTCGTCAAACTACAAATGGCTTGGAAAAATATCGTTTCAACCATTGCTGTTTGCCAGAACTAGATTTTCGCGAAATCGATATCAGCACTGAATTTCTCGGCAAAAAACTCAACGCACCCCTACTTATCTCCTCAATGACTGGAGGTACAGAACAGGCAGGAATGATTAACCGTCGCCTGGCTGAAGTCGCACAACAATATCAAATCGCTATGGGTGTCGGTTCACAACGAGTCGCTATCGAAAAAAAACAAGTCGCAGATACTTTCGCAATTCGCAAATATGCTCCCAATGCACTGCTATTCGCAAATTTGGGCGCAGTACAGCTTAATTACAATTATGGCTTAGACCAGTGCCGGCAAATTATTGATATTCTCGAAGCTGATGCCTTGATTTTGCACCTCAACCCCCTCCAAGAATGCATTCAACCCAGAGGTGATAAGAATTTTAAAGGAATTATTGACAAGATAAGTATTTTATGTAGTGAATTATCTATACCTGTAATTGCCAAAGAAGTCGGTAATGGGATTTCGGCGGAAATGGCACAACAGTTAATTGCTGCTGGGGTAAAAGCGATTGATGTTGCTGGTGCAGGTGGAACTTCCTGGTCAAAGGTGGAGAGTGAAAGGGCGGAAACTATGATGCAGCAAAGGTTGGGGAGAACTTTTGCGGATTGGGGAATCCCGACAGCAGAGTGCATAACTAGTATTCGGGCGATTGATGCCAAAATACCATTGATTGCATCGGGGGGATTACGCGACGGCTTAGAAGTTGCGAAAGCGATCGCTTTAGGGGCAAATCTAGTCGGTTTGGCAATGCCATTTTTACAGGCGGCGGCTGAGTCTGAAAGGGCGATTTGCGATTTGGCTGAAGTATTAATTGCTGAAATTAGTACAGTGTTATTTTGTACGGGTAATGCAACTTTGGCGCAGTTGCAAGCTTCGGGCAATTTAACAGCTATTTGATCAATATATTTTCGATAAATATTTCGATAAATATTTGATACTCCAACTCAGAAAACCAGTTTGTCGCTAAAACTTAATACTTACTTGATAAATGCTCTTTGAGCAATAACCATTACCCAATGCCTAATAAGCATTAACCATTAACCAAATATATTGTGACCATAATGCGTAATTTTATTAAACAAACTTTTGCCAGCGTGATTGGCAGCTTACTAGGACTAATTATATTTTGCGGAGCAGGTACTACAGGTTTCTTACTGTTGTTATTTGCTCTAGCTTCATCAAAAAATATTGGTCCCGAAGTTAAAGATAAATCGGTAATTGTCTTTGATTTAGCCATGAATATTACCGATGCCGCACCGAGTTCTGGACAGGTGTTTCAAGAAGCCCTTTCTGGAACCAGTAAAGAACGCATGTCCTTACGAAATGTCTTAGACACCATCGAAAAAGCCCGAAAAGATCAGCGAATTGTAGGGATTTATCTTGATGCGACTCGTGTCTCCCAATCATCAAGTGTGGTTGGGTTTGCAACCCTCAAGGAAATTCGTCAAGCATTAGAAGAATTTCGCACTAGCGGAAAGAAAATCATCGCCTATGGGATGGAATGGGGCGAACGCGAATATTATCTGAGTTCGATCGCTGATACAGTGGTAGTTAACCCCTTGGGGGCAATGGAAATTAATGGTTTTAGTTCACAACCCATGTTTTTGAGTGGGGCACTACAAAAGTATGGCGTTGGGGTGCAAGTGATACGGGTAGGTAAATTTAAGGGAGCGGTGGAACCCTATGTACTCAACAAACTCAGCGATGAAAATCGCCAGCAAACACAAGCGCTTTTAAATGATGTTTGGGGTGAATGGCGAACTGCGGTAGGAAAAAGCCGGAAAATTACCCCGCAAAAGCTGCAAACAGTCGCAGATAGTAAAGCCTTTTTGGAAGCTAATGAAGCTAAACAGCAAGGTTTAATCGATAAAGTAGCTTATCAAGACCAAGTTGTTAGCGATTTGAGAAAATTAACCAATACAGCCCAGGAAGATAAAACATTTAAACAGATTAGTATTTCTGACTATGCTCAGGTAGTAGATAAAGGAACAGAAAGCCAATCGAAAAATAAAATTGCCATAGTTTATGCTGAAGGCGAAATAGTTGATGGAACAGGTGAAGATGGTCAAGTTGGTGGCGATCGCTTTGCTAAAATATTCAATAAAATCCGCCAGGATAAAAATGTGAAAGCGGTGGTATTGCGTGTCAATAGTCCCGGTGGTAGTGCGACTGCTGCTGAAGTCATGCAACGTGAGATACAGTTAACCCGCGAAAAAATTCCCGTTGTTGTCTCCATGGGTGATGTGGCGGCATCGGGCGGTTACTGGATAGCTACCGACTCCAATCGTATTTTCGCCGAACCAACTACAATCACTGGTTCCATTGGTGTATTTGGATTACTATTAAATTTCCAAAAACTTGCCAATGATAATGGTATTACCTGGGATGCTGTCAAAACAGGGAAATATGCCGACAATCAAACCGTCGCCCGTCCCAAGTCACCAGAAGAATTGGCAGTTTATCAACGCACCGTCAACCGCATTTATAATTTATTCTTGAATAAGGTTGCCCAAGGACGCAAATTACCGCAAGCAAAAGTAGCTGAAATTGCCCAAGGTCGTGTTTGGTCTGGTACAGCAGCCAAAGATATTGGTTTAGTTGATGAAATTGGTGGTTTAGATGCCGCCATTGAACATGCTGCCGGACTGGCAAATCTTGGGGAAAATTGGAAGTTACAAGAATTTCCCAAAGGTAGCAGTTTTGGAGAACGCTTTTTCGGGCGCACAGTTGAGGAAGCGCAAACTAATTTAGGAATTAACCCCAGCAAACAACAAAATCATCCGCTCACGCAGGAGTTACAAAAATTACAGCAAGAAATTAGTGTTTTACAAAATCTCAATGATCCCTTAAATATCTATGCACGTCTACCATTTAATTTGAAGATTGAGTAAGGGATTCGCAAAAAATAAATTACCCAATCAAGTAGGGTGGGTTAGCGACAGCTTCACCCACCATGGATAAGTATTTGGATTAATTCAAATTCAAACAAAACTCTGAACCCGAACTCAGGTTATCTTCAATCCATAAATTAAATGTCTGCTGGGAAGCAACACAAGTCGAAGAAAGCAGGTTTCTCTACATACGAGAAAACTCAAAGAAATCCAGTTTCTACGCAAAAAAATTCCAATTTATCTGACGCTTCTCACCAAGAAATCTGGCTGTCCACAACTTCTTTGGGAGCGCTTGAGAATTTCAGGACTACAAGCTCCCGGTTTTCCATCTTTGGTATAACAAACAAAAACTTCTTGTAAAAAGCGTCCAGAACCGGAACAGTAAGGAGCTACGCTATCACTGCTCAATCCTCGATTTGCCTTGGTAAACTCTTGTTTCAGATTACTGATGGTGGCGCGAAAAGGTTTAGCAGGTTTGTTATAGGTTGAAGGAATAGCAACTGCGTCTTTTAATTGTTTTGATAAACCAAGGTACTGAGTTGGAGTCAATCCCGTACAAGTACCATGTTTTGACCACTCATGAGTGTATAGTTTGGCACTGGGAAATAAATTTGGAAACTGTTGTTTGACTGCTTCCGGTAATTTTTCCAAAGTACAATTAGCTGGATAACCCTTTTGGTACTGAGGCCAAAGTCCGTGTAAAACAAAACCTAGCTTTCTACCCTCTTTACATTGTCCAGGATCGCGATCGCCATTTTTGGCACAGTAGTCTGGAGACCAAGACATGGCGAGAACATAAAAATCAAATTTACCAGGAGTGCCTTTACTTTGGGCATTGACGTTACTGGGAATCGCAACAGCAGATAATAAAGATGCAGCCACCAACAATCTTTTTCCGAACATACGCAACATACGCAGTTTTCTACCTAATCAAGAGGGATAAATTTATGTAAACTTTACGAGTATGGCTCAAAAATTCGTAAAGAGCTAATTTTACCCTCTAGTCAGGCAAGAAAGGGAAAAAGAGAGAAAGGGGGAATAGAAATAAATCAGTATTAATACTGATAACAGCGATAAAATATTGATTTTATCGAGGACGACCAATTGTAGTTATATATAAAACCGCTTCATCTTGGGGAATACCCAAAACTTCGTTTACTTGGTCATCAAAGAAACCACCAATACCGCTAACGCCAATATTTAACCTTGTAGCAGCCAAATTTAGTCGTTGCCCTAAATGTCCGGCATCCATATGTAGGTAGCGATATACCCTATCTCCATACTGAGCAACCGATGCTTTCAAATCAGCAGTATGAAAAATCACAGCAGAAGCATCACGCCCTAAGTCTTGACCCAAGCAGAGAAAATGCAATTCGCGTCGGAAGTTTTTAAAGCGAATTTGTCGTAATTCTTGCGCTTTTGGTGCGTAATAATAACAACCAGCTTCGAGTCCTTCGATTCCCGAAGTAGCAATAAAGGTTTGTATTAAATTTAGGTCAAAGTAATCGGGAGAAATATCTAAATCTTGGTCAATATAATGTTGGGGTTGATATGTAAAATCGAGTAATGATTTGAGTTCGTCTAATGTTAAATCCTCGCCACTATAGGCACGAGTGGAACGACGCTTGAGAATTGTGACTTCCAGTTTATCCAGCTTTTCTCCCCAGTCAATTGGGGTTGTGAGGGTGGAGATTTTTTGACAGAAAGGAAAATTATATTTATCTTCAATGGATTTGTCTTGTAGGACTTCTGGCAAATTCAATTTACCTGTAGTACCAGGTTGAATCTCCGTCATGCGGTGAAAATATGACAATAGTTCGCCATCGGGAACTTGAGGGTATTCGGTTTCTGTGGCTGAAGGTAAAGCTGTACGTCCCCTTGGTAAATTCTGCTTGGCATCGAGTATATCAGCTAGAGGGAGAACTGCGATCGCACCTTCTTGTTGTGGGTCAATATACAGCATTTCGTTCACAGCTGTATCCACAAACCCACCAATGAGATGGGGACGAAAGTCGGTAATGGAAGCAGCAAGCTCGATATTACCTAATAAATGACCTGTATCGAGAAAAATTCGCCGATAAGCCCGATCTTCATATCGCCATACGGAACGATAAAACACCGCAGTCACAACCAGGGCAATTTGGGTATTTTCTAACGCCGAATGCCATAAACAGGCATCTTGTAAACTTTGCCAAACATCGCTTTCCCAAAAACGCATGAGCGAATGGGTGCGACATTGATAGTTATACAAGCCCGCAGGTAACAATGGTGTACCCCGTGACACCAGATATAGTTCGGCTGGATACAATCCTCCCGCGCTGGGTGATGATCTTAAATAGACAGCACTACCCATTGAAGGCATTCTCGCAGTTAATCCGTAGCTGCAAAATAGCAAGCGTGAGAGTCTCCGCCACCATAAAGCGTCGGGATTGTCAGCAAATTTCTCTGGTGTTTCTTGAATATACGGTTTTAAGTCAATTGTCGAACCAATCTTATACTCCTTAAATGGTACTGGCTGTTTTGGCCAATCCAAACCCTGGCTTTTCGAGTTTATAGTCTCCGGGTTGTACTTAGTTCGTTCGTGGTAGTGGTGAGCTATGGAATGGCGTAGTTCTGGCATAAAAGGTTCAATACGCTGCTGCTAATTATCTTTGCATTCTTATGGCTCAAGATTTCGTCATTATCGGTACAATCTATAAAATCTACATAAATCAGCAGGTAGTATATAAGGTAAGCTTTTTAATTCTCGACTTTGGCGGCAAAATAATTCGCAAATCTAAAAAATATCTTAAGTTTTTATTAATCTTCATTACAAAATCTGTAGTGAAAAATTGACATGATGTTATAGATTTAGTGTTGTGTAAAAAATTTTGCACAGAATTTTGCACTGATGCGATCGCGCTAACAAAGGTATAGGATATTTTATGAAGAGCGAAGATAAGGCACAACAAATTTTATCGCCCTGGTGGCGGTTGCCTCTTGAAACGCTATTTCCAGATAAAAGATTTGATGGACAGTTACAAAACCCTGGCAATGAACAGTTTTTTGATTTTGATGATGTCATTGCTTTGCCACATCCAATCGCCAAAATTGCTGAAGAAATCGCCTATTACCCAGAAAATGATCAACGTGAACTCTTTGCGATATTTATCTCTGGATTGGGGCAACGGGAACATGAGTCTGCGCGAAGAAGTCGCAGGTATGCACATACCCTGGCAACTGGTATTGCCAATTTGCACAATGCTTCTTTTCTCAAACAATACCCGATTACTGGTTTTATTAACCGCTATTTTGATTGGATTAATGCAGCTTTGGACAGAATCAGGTTATCTGGTAGTCCAGTAATTAACAATGCTGCCCAATTGATTGATTATGCAGCCAATAACAACATCAGTCTCAATTTTTCTGCTGATAGTTTGGGGACAATTTTACTGGCGAGAGCAATTAGACGCGCTAAGAGACAGTTTATCAGCGATCGCGCCCGTATGTTTGACTTTGCCGCCCGAAAAATTCAAGAAAAAAAATGGGAGCAACGCACTAGTCAACTAATTAATCTGTTCATTTTTGGTAATGGCTATCGACAATGGGTGAAAGGTCCAAATTATATCATGGTATATATGCAAGGTGATCCTTTACCGCAGATATTTGGAGTTACACCCCAGAGAGCGATTAAACAAAAGCGAGATGATATCAAGTTTTTAATCTTTCCTCGTTTGTTTCCAGAAGGAAGTTTTGAAGCTCATAATATGATGTTTACGAATGAACTTCTACGCCAAACTTTTATCAAAAATAAGATTGAAATTGGTGATTTTTTTAGTTTATATAACAAACTTGTCCAAGGTAATTTAGAAATTGCCACAGCCGATGAAGTCACTTGGACTAGTGATATCAAGGAGTTTGTATGGAATCCTGATAGTTTAAATTATATTCCTAATTTATCACCTTAATTGTTCAGGTAATTTGGAATAATTAAAGCCAATCTTTTAAAAGTAAGAGAATGGTTTATAATTTAATTTAATAACTAAGAAATCAAAGAACTAAAAAAATAAGTTTTATTTTCATCTCCTCACATCCCAAGCGAAAAAATCATTGATGATGAACTAACTTTAATGAACTAACTTTTAAGTTGAAAATCCGCATCGAAATCTTCTAAAATAGGGTAAATAATGGGATGCGTATCATTAATATTCAGCAATCTTTCTTCATACTCTTCTAAATAACCTTGACGACGTTCGTTATTAATTTGGCTAACACCAAAAATAACAAATGAAGGCAAAACATCAAAACCAACAAAGTGTAAAATTCCATGGTTGATTGGATAGAGAATGCTGCGAATATCTCCATTAATTCCAATTTCGGTATACATTGGTAATTTTCCGCCAGTAGTTAAGGACAACATGGCTTTTTTGCCTTTAAAAATACCATTGTCATACCATTTGCCACCACCATAAAT
This sequence comes from Calothrix sp. UHCC 0171, assembly GCF_034931845.1. Lineage (NCBI taxonomy): Bacteria > Bacillati > Cyanobacteriota > Cyanophyceae > Nostocales > Calotrichaceae > Calothrix > Calothrix sp. UHCC 0171. The sequence continues at coordinate 2,857 of NZ_JAYGHN010000021.1, read as the reverse complement.
TTTTCCAGAAGCAAACACTCTATCTACCCATCCTTTTAAAATCGCCGGCAGCCCAAACCACCACAAAGGAAATTGGAAAATTAACATGTCGCACCAAAACAGCTTTTCCATTTCGGCTTTGATATCGGCAGAAAAACCATCATTTTCGGTAGCGTACTTTTCTTCAAGCTGTTGTTTGAAATAATTAGAGTCTTGTTGAAAAGTAAAATTTCTCCTGTCAGAAATCGGGTCAAATTTCATCGCATATAAATCGGAAATTATGACTTCATTGCCTGCGGCTTCCAAGACATTTTTAGCATGACGAGTTAATCCGGCATTAAAGCTTTTTTCTTCAGGATGGGCGTGAACAATAAATATTTTCATCTGGAAATTAATATGGTGAGCAATATGTATATTTAAATATGCACAATATTATATAATAATCCTATTGTAAATTCATAGTCATTAAAATTTGAGAATATATAGTGCCTCTCGGTTGTATCCAATACACTAACCTAACCCCCAACCCCTTCCCTGCAAGGTAAGGGGAGCAAGATAAACGTATTTTACTTATATGAAAAACCGCTATATCTAATCAAACTCTATAAATTCTCTTGTAATTGCCGTAAATCTGCTAAATCATTTGTTCTACCAATTAATTCTTTATCTTGAATTATTTCCTCTAGAGGTTGGACTCTTAACTCTAATCCTGCAAAATGAATCAGATTAAACTTGGATAAATTATGATTGAGACGAACTGGTGAATCATGATGACAAACAAATGCATCTTCAGCTTGATTAATTTCAATATCAACATGCTCAATTTCTAATGTCATTATCCGTAAATCAAATTCATCATCCACAAGTCGCATTAAAGCGATCGCAATATATTCTTGAAATAATTCTTCAACTTTATTAATATCTTTTTGTGCTACCTCAATATCAATATCATGTAGTTGCCATTGCGAACCATAAAGATTACCAGCTAATCCACCTGTAATCCGATATGTGATATTATTTTCCTGAAGGATCGGGATAATTTTTGTTAATGCTTTAATATGATTATCTGAAATTGCTGGATGCATTTGCTTCTCTATCTTAATGATAATTTTTGGGTAATAAGTTTGTAACTAACGTTGTAAATAACTTAATAAATTAAGTTTATAAATAACTTTTTCAATCAACTTTATCCTATTAACTCTAAAATCAAAATGAGTAAATATTTTCCGATATTTTCCCGGTGACAGCTAAAATTACAAGAAATAATCACTAGTAAAATAAGAGATTGTCAGCTACAGATACTGAGATTTTTGCTCAAACAATTTAAGATTACTATATATCTACAAAATTAGAACAATGCCGCCTGTACGTCAAACTTTATTCACGTCGGATATTGAGCTTTCTTACCTAGAATGGAACAAAGGAGAAGAACCACTGCTGCTATTACATGGAATGGCTGATAATGCAGTAGTTTGGTCAAGTTTAGGCGAATATCTAGCACCAAAGTATCATATTATAGCGCCCGATATGCGTGGTCATGGCGATAGCAGCAAACCAGAGGAAGATTATACTTTTAATAGTGCGATCGCAGACCTAGAAGCTTTGATGGATAATTTAAAATGGTCATCAGCACATATTATCGCACATTCTTGGTCAGGTAAACTTGCTGCGATTTGGGCAAGGCAAAATCCTCACCGTTTGCGAAGTATGATTTTAGTTGATCCGATTTTTATCTGGAAAATACCGAGTATTTTTAAATTGACGTTTCCTTTGTTATATCGGCTATTACCATTTCTACAAGGGATGGGACCATTTGCTAGTTACGAAATTGCCCAAGCAAAAGCACAGCAAATGAGTCAATATCAGGATTGGACGCAATTACAACAACAAGTATTTCAAGCGGGAATCGAAGAAAAAGCAGAGGGGAGTTGGGGTAGCAAATTTACTATAGCAGCACGCGATCGCATTTTTGAGGAAGTTATGCGTGTCCCAGGTTTGACAACAGAAATTGATATACCTTCTTTATTTATTCAGCCAGAAAAAGGTGTGAATCGTCAAGAATGGCAATTAAAACCTTATAAAAAATATTTAAAAAATCTCAAAGTGCAGCAAGTACCAGGAAATCACTGGGCTTTTTTAACAAAACCCGAGGAATTTAATCAAACTGTTGAGACTTTTTTACAACAACAAAAAGGTAGAGGTAGAGTACCCAAGTCTGAGGAGATGTATTAGCTTCAACACCCAACCATTTCTTGCAACCATTAGCCTTTAAGTATGGCTTTCCCAAAGTAACTTTTAGTAAAATTGCTTAAATGCGATCGCGCTTAGTTGAATTATTTTAAATAATTAGAATGACTCCCAAAAAAATGGGTAATCTTCAGGAGTCTTTGATAAACCTGCCTTTACGGGATTCTGTCTAATGTATTCCCATTTATTTTGAAATTCATCTTCATTTCTAATCATCTCATCGTATCTACCATCCTGCCACACTTTGCCAATGTGTACCATTGCCTTGGGAATTTGTTTCGAGCTATAACTTTTGATACTATGCAAAATACTACTAATCGACCAATAATCATTTTCTGTTTTCAAATAAGGTTGAATTAAAATATGTACATGGTCTGGCATAATGACAGCAGCAAAAAGCTCGTATCTTTCTCCATGAAAAAACCTGCAAGCATCTAGTACAATTTGTCTAGCATCTGGAGTCAATTCTAATCTTTCCCACGTTACAAACGTAATAAAATATTTCGCTGTTGGTTTTTCTAATGTTGGTATTCTTTTTTTAAATTTCATACTTTACTCGGCTTTTTATAATTGTATAAAAATAGGTTGAGCTATTTTAAATTTTGCTTGTAGTGCGGGCATCTTGCCCGCG
>NZ_JAYGHN010000020.1:11399-113083 GCF_034931845.1 Calothrix sp. UHCC 0171 | reverse complement strand
TTAAAAAAACCCGGTTCCTGGGAAAACCGGGTTTCTATGATTTTTTTTACTCATAATTCCAGATATTTGGTGATAGTGGAGATAATTTTAGTAATTAATCAGTTTCATACTTAAGAATTAACCAAAACGAGTACCTCCAACTTCACGACGATTTGGTAATCCTCTTTTCGGAGGAGTACGCAGTTTCAAACTAAGTTGTAAATCTTGTTGTTGGAAGTTTACAACTACTTGATTCGTATCAGTCGAAATATTGAAAAATGGATTGTTTTCTGTATAGTTATAAATGCCAGCAAATATTCCTGCTGTCATCATCGAAATTATAATAATTAATATAGATTTCGCCTTCATTTTCTCCACTCACTTTACCTATCTTTAATATTCAATAGGTCTGAGATAGGGGAGATATGCAGGTTTATTTCATCAAAAACTCACAAATTTAAGGTTTACGTAAGTAGTTATATCAAAGTCTGGAAATTATCTTCTCAACTACTCACATCTATACAAATCAAATAGAAATGCGATCGCATTTCTAGATAGAGTTTGTAAAAATATTTACCTTGATATTCTTGATATTGTCAGCACCAAGATATATAGAAGAATAATATCTATCTATAGCTATTTCAGTTCCAGAATAAAATCAAAACAAAGATATATTCAACCCAACATTTACACCCACAGAGAAATTATTGAAATCAATTGAACTGGCAGAAGACGAGCCAAACAAATAAGAGGCATAACTACCAACAAACAAATCTTGATTCACGTTATAAATTAAATCAACACCCACTTGATGCTGCGTATCAAATCTATCTTGATTTGTATAATCTTTCAAAGTTAAACGATAATCTAAAGCACCTTGTAACTTAGGAGTCAAATCATAACGCAAACGCGCACCCAAGGAATTAGCTACACGACTTTGTGCCTTCGGTTCAGAAAAACTAGCACGCAAATCGTAAAATGAATCTAGTCGCAATCTTTGACTTAATTGGTCTTGTCTGCCAATAGTAAAACGCACAGAATCATCGAGTAAAATGCGATCGCCTCTATCTTGATTATAAAGTCTATCTTGTACCCATCCCAATTGTGCATACATACCCGGAGCTAGTCGCTGCTGCACTCCGGCATTAAAACTCAGGAAGTTATAGTTAAAATCATCCTTGGTTGCAAACCTCGTTAAACCTCCCGTCGCTGAAGCAACCAAGCGAGTATCCTCCCCAAGTTTGGGAGTTGCTAGCAGAGTTGCACTATTTACAAACACAGTATCACTGCGTTTGAGGAAATCAACAGCCGTAATATTGGAACTCGAAAATGTCGAAGAACGTAATAATAGCTGCACATTAGGTTGACGCGGTTGTGGTGGTTGTTTCACCGGGCGTGGTTTGATATATCTAATTTCCCCTAATTCCTCTTCGACTTCCTTCTCACTCAAAGGTTCCGCATCTGGGAAAATAGCTGGATTATTTGGCTCTCCAAGATTGGGTAATGCTTGTGTGAGGTAATCACTACCAATTTTTCCGCCTCCGTCGAAGTTGGCTGGTAAAGTAAATCCTCCAACTTCTGTTCGCGTCCCCATCTCATCCAATATTCTTTCCGGAGGTGCAACTGGTTCAGTAACATTGGCGATCGCATTTGCCACATCTGATTCTACTATGTTTGGCGATGTCGTTGTTGTCTCCACCTCAGCCGCCGCAACATAATGCATATCCCATAGGAGCAAAGTCATTAAAGAATAAAAAGTAATTGAATAAACGCGCATAAATTAAACCTCAGAATCTGAAAGAATATTAGAAATTAAGAGTCACGAAACAGATGCAGTATCTTAGATTGAAATTTAGGGATATACAGATGCTAAAACCCATTCCTTAGGATAAGTATTCGTGTAAAAATAAATAGCGTTAGACTGAGGCTTTCATGCCGAAGTCTTGCCCACTTTGGGAAATAGTAAGCGAGACGCTTGCACTACTTATTTTTAGATGATTCCTAACTAGCCTGCATCTATATGTGCGGTTTTTACTTACCTCTGTACATAATTACTCTCTGTGTAATACAAATCCATATTTTGACTCCGCAACTTTTATCTAGTAGTTCATCAAAGTAACTTTGCAGTCACAAAAATCTCCACCTGTCAATTCTGAATTGGCGAACCACTAAATGTTTGCGGTTGCACTAAATACTATCCCCAAAATTACTGGTTAAAGTTGTTTTGTTGTGGTGGTACTTGCTGTGGTTCCAGTTGTGGTTGTGGTTCAGGCTGTGGTTGTGGTTGTGGCTGTAGCTCCGGTTGCGGTTGTGGTTCAGGCTCAGGTTGTGGTTGTGGCACTTCACGCCTTCTTTCCGGTACAGTCACATCCCTTCTATCCTCAAACCCCCGCAATGGCTCATCAGAATTAGTATTGATACAATTAGTCGATAGCGTACTCGAAACACCACGACCATTTATACTACATAATCCCTCAATCCAATCTTGCTGTGCTTTCCAAGCAGCGATCGTATCCTTTCTAACTAATCTAAAAGTTTCTTGAACCTGGGGAGATTCATTTACAAGCAAACCTTCCTGCCCTGGTCCCAAACCTGCTGCCAACTTAGTGGTAGCATAAAAACGACTCAAATCAAAAGTTCTTACCTCACCCAAAACACCATTTTTAACATCAATCGTTTGTCCAGGTTGTAAAATTTTAAATTGTTGACCATCACCACTAAAAACCTTAATGGGAACTCCCAAATTGGAAACAACAACCATATCTTGACTTTCGTAGGCAGTCATAGAAAAAGCACTACCATCATTTTTGGAATATAAAGCCTCCGTTTGTGATGGTAACTCACTCATATTCGCCTCTACCCTAGTCTTTCCTGGAACCTCAACCGTTGTCCCCCCACTTCCAGGAGGTGTAATGGCAACCACAGTCCCACTTTGCAGTTCAAATATAGTCTCAGCTACCACTTGACCATTTTTAAGCTGAATCCGTCTTAAACCGGGTTTAAACCTAAATATCGCCTTAGAACCAACCCGCAAAAACGAACCCTCATTAAACAGTAACTCCGCCAGCGAATTTTGCTTAGTTTGCAATGCATCCAGAGGACGCAATGCATCCTTAACCTTGGCTTTACGTGGTGCTTGATTGGACAACAACAAATCGACTAAATTAGCTAATTTATATACCTCTGCCCGCGTCAACTCCGGATTTTGCTGCGCCATGACTGGACTAAAACAAAATACAGCCAGACTCACAGCTAACAAACTAACTTTTTTCTTCATCACTTCACACCTATACTTCTCAAAGATAAATTAATAATTTGTTTTCAAATTAGTTTTTTTAAGTTCTGAATTCTGACACATTACTACCAATCTCTTGAAGATAAAAGACTTTGACATCTATGTTAAATACAAATCTAATCATCACATTCCCGAAAACAATTCTCTCTAGATAGGGCTTGCTTCTTTGCAGAATAATCCCCAGGGCTTATGCTTCATCATCAGTATAAATTCTCAACCAATCTAATTTCCCCATATCTCATATCAAGTCCGGATAACTCAGTTTTTATTCGCAAAATAAAAATTGAAAAGCCCACCAAACTTGCAGAGGGGGAAATGAGCAAGCATGGTGGGCATAGTGAGAACTCAGTACAAACCACCAAATCCCCACTAGAACGTCTCCTCTATAATAACGGGTTCTCCTCGTGAAAATATGCAAACTTTTTCCAAAAAATCTGACAAAGAGCATCTGCAAGAAGTGATGGTGAACTTTTGATTATCAAATTCTCGGAAAATTTGTATTCACAACTGGTATTAATTATTGTAATGCCGTAATCAAAATACTATAACTTCCGGTGGCAACCATGACAGAATCACCCAACCTCCTGTTAACTATCGATTTTAACGACCCTGACTTGAACGACGAAGAAAATGCAGAACAAGTACAAAACTTGCAAAGAGAACTGCGAGAACTAGAAGGAGTTGAGACAATAGAACCAGTAGTTGATCTCAACCCACCCATCAGACATAAAGCAATAGTCAGCTTTCTGACAGGCATTTTGATGGCGGAAGTCAATCCAGCCAACTTGAAAAAGTTATTTGCCTTTCTCTCTGACAGATTAGGAAATAAACCGATTAAAGTCAAAATTAAAACACCTGATGGTAGAGAATTAGAAGTAGAAGTCAGTAGCAAAGAAGAATTTGAATATGCGATCGCCCAAGCGGAGAAATTTATCAACAAAACTTAAACCACAATTGTAAACTTTTGTAGTGGCGCTATCTGCGCTACTCTGAGCAATATGCCACACCTCCAGCACGACGGGGGTCTGCTGCTGCCGACAAACCCATTCGCGGACTCCACAAGGCAGCTTGCACACCGCCAAAATACATCGATAACCCTGGAAATTCATGGGTAATAAATCCCTCTATTTCCCCTACAGTCACCCCAGTTTCTAAAACGATAGTTGGTAATTTTTCTAACACCTCATAATGTAGTCGAGGATGAGCGATCGCCTCTTCTAAGGACATTCCCAGATGTAGATAATTTAACAATACTTGAGCGATCGCGGTAGTAATTCGCGAAGCACCGGGAGAGCCAATGGCAAGAACCCTACCATCAGGATGGCGAGCAATGGCAGGAGCCATATTGGAAACAAGACGAGTGCCTGGGGTTAAGCCATGTAACCCTTGGGGATGCAGTTCCATTTCCCCTAAGGAATTATTCAACCACAACCCAGTACCGGAAACCATCACCCCGGAACCATAACCAGCAGAAGCGGTGACAGAACAAGCCATGCCGTCACTGTCTACCGTGGAAATATGGATAGTTGAGGGTGATTTTAATAACTTTTGATGATTCCCCATCCCGGCTAATTCCAGCAGTTGTGTAACTTCCGCCAGGGAATTATCTTCATGTAGATAATGTTGGCGATACTCCAATACAGCCTGCTGAATTTCTGCTAGTTTTTGCACCATTTGGGGATTCCATTCCCGAAAAGATTGGCGTTCCAGTAACAACAACATCGCCGCCAAACAAGCTCCACCGACTGCTGGTGGCGGATTGGTGATGATTTCCCACTCGTCAAAAGCAATACAAATAGGCGATCGCTCAATTGCTCGATAAGCTGCTAAATCTTCCACCGTTAACAGTCCTTGATTGGCTTGGATTTCCGCAACAATTCGCTGCCCTAATTCCCCAGTATAAAAAGTAGCGACACCTTCCTGAGCAATGAGGCGTAAACTATCTGCCAGTCCAGGAATATGTACTATTTCCCCTTCTACCAAAGGACTACCATCATCGTGGTGCAATGCCCGATAACTTTCTGGATGCCAGCTAAAGATTGCTTTGTGGGTATGGAGCAAATAATCTGCCGCCCCTCCCAAAAGAGGAAATCCCTGTTCCGCCCATTGCAGACATGGAGCAACTATGTTTTCCCAGGGCAGCTTGCCATATTTCTGGCTAGCCATTGCCAAACCAGCAAAAATCCCCGGTGTGGCAATAGTGCCATAGCCAACCATAGTTCTAACGACATCACTACCACCATAGTCAAAGAATACCTCCTCCATTCCCTTGCCGAAACGCTCAAAATCCAAGCCCCGTCCTGGCATCTCTGCATAGGCATCAATCACAACGGGTTCTCCTGCTGGTGGGGAAATATTAATAAATCCGCTAGCTCCGGGAGCCATTACCCCCAAATCTGTACACATCGCAACCAGAGTCGCAGCAAGGGCAGCATCAACGGCGTTACCACCTTGATTCGCTACCGTTGCACCTGCATCTGCGGATATTTGGGAACCGGAGGCAATACTTACTGATGGCATAGTCAAATTATGTATGATTTATTTTGATTATTAACTTCAACAGTCTTTAAGGAATGAGAACTTAATAACCTGCAACTTTTGTGTAAAAATTAAGTAGCTCGCGCAAGATGCCCCCACTACTTATTTTTACTTGATGCCTGAGAATGGTGGGTTACGCTTTTGGACTTTATTGAAAAACTACCCAGCTTTCTTGATTCTCGCTACCATATAAGAATTGGTACTGCTGAATCAAAATACAATCTACCTGTAGCAGTAGATAAAAAATACTGCTGATTACAAAGGGGAAAAATCCGGTTTCTTGAGAATAACAATATCTAAAAATTCGTGTTTTTAGCTATTGTTGAGGATACTATAAGCGATCGGTTGATAAATTTAGCAACACTAATTTACACCAACTCTCTGCGTACAATCTCCATCATTAGCAAGGGTAAGATGCTGGAAACAGAACAGATTTTACAGAATCGTTACCAGTTAAAAAGTTTACTTGGTAACAATGGTATTCGCCAAACATGGCTGGCTCAAGATTTAGAAGCACCGGAAGATGCTAAAGATGCGCGGGTTGTAGTCAAATTGCTAGCATTTGGTGGTGCTGTGCAATGGGATGATTTGAAACTATTTGAACGGGAAGCGCAAATCCTCAAACAACTTCAACATCCTCGCATCCCCCAATATATAGATTATTTTTGTATTGACGATCGCAGTTTATGGTTTGGGTTGGTTGAGGAATATATTCCTGGGGAGTCTCTCAAGGAGAAATTAGCAAAGCATCAACGTTTTACGGAAAAGCAAGCTCGAAAAATTGCTATTGATATTTTAAAGATATTAATTTATCTCCACGAATTGAACCCTGTAGTGTTGCACCGTGATGTAAAACCCAGCAATTTAATGTTAGGGGCAGATAATCGCATATATTTAATTGATTTTGGTGCGGTTCAAGACAAAGCTATCAAAGAAGGTGTGACTTTTACTGTGGTGGGAACCTATGGATATGCACCGATGGAACAATTTGGTGGCAAAGCTGTACCCGCCTCCGATTTGTATGCATTGGGCGCAACCCTCATCCATTTACTCACGGGAATTCCTCCGGCGGAGTTACCCCAGCGCGACTTACGCATCCAATTTAGCCATTTGGTAAACTTGAGTCCCCATTTTCTAGCTTGGTTACAAAAATTAACGGAACCCGCACCCGAAAACCGCTTCGCAACTGCATCCCTAGCTTTAGAATCGCTAAAATCTGGTTTAGGTTTACAGTTGGTGAATGTCAACAAACTACCACCACGTCAACAGGCATTGAATAATTCTGGATGCGGGATTCAAAATAATAACGAAACCATACCCGACGAAATTTTGGGCTGGAATTGGGGTGCTTTCCTCATGCCTTGGTGTTGGCTGTGGACGAATCAAGTTTGGATTGGGTTATTGTGTTTCTTCCCATCTATTGGCTTGATTATGGCAATCTTACTTGGTGCTAAAGGTAATGAATGGGCTTGGAAAAGTAGACGTTGGCGCAGTATCGAACATTTTAAACAACATCAACGTGGATGGGCGATCGCCGGTCTACTCATTGGCGCACCCTTTAGCATGATATTGTGGGCAGTGGCTCTGGCGGCATTACTTCATGTTTTTTAATAGTTAATGGTTAGTTAAGGTGATTTGCGAAAAACAAATTACCCATCTTGTTGTTGCTGTAGTGGGCAAGATGCCCCGGAGTTTTCCGTGAAGAATATCTCCCCGGAAACTCCTCTCCACACTACAAGAATTTTCGGTACATTATTTCCTGGAAATCTCCTAATACCCATTAACCATTCACAACTCTAAGACTGCTGCATCAATCCCACCGGACAAGCAACGTTAGTCCCACCTAAACCACAGTAACCACCGGGATTCTTGGCTAAATATTGCTGATGATAATCTTCGGCGTAATAAAATTCCGGTGCATCCAAAATTTCTGTGGTAATTTCTCCGTAACCAGAAGAAATAAGTGCTTCCTGATACATCTTCCGTGAAGTCTCGGCAAGTTGCTTTTGTTCCGGGGAATATGTGTAAATCCCTGAACGGTATTGAGTTCCCACATCATTGCCCTGGCGCATTCCTTGGGTGGGGTTGTGGTTTTCCCAGAATGTTTTCAGAATTTCCGTATAACTAATTACTGTGGGGTCAAATACCACCAATACCACTTCATTATGACCAGTCATCCCCGAACATACTTCCTTGTATGTGGGATTGGGAGTATAACCAGCAGCATAGCCGACGGCAGTGCTAAATACACCATTCAACTGCCAAAATTTACGTTCCGCTCCCCAAAAACAACCCATACCAAACATGGCGGTTTCCATTCCCTCAGGGAAAGGAGGTTGGAGAGGGTTGCCATTGACAAAGTGGCTGGCGGGAACTGGCATTTTTTGACTGCGTCCCGGTAACGCTTCCTCGGGTTTCGGCAAGCTGAGTTTTTTACCAAATCCGAATATCATCTGAACTCCCTGGTATTTGTTTATATTTGTTACTTTACTTAATATTGTAGAGACTTTTGCCAAGGGAATGTGAGTATAAAGCGATCGCCAAGTAAGAATCTGCTGAGAATTTTAAACTTCGATAGCTTCATTCACCACAGAAACACAAGCATTAACCAAAGGTAATAATGGACCTAATTGTTCTTGTCCATTTACCGCCAATTCGCTATGGCATAGATATAATCTTTCGGAAACTCGCGCCAATAAATCGGCTAAAATTCGCTTGATTCGTTGATGTTCAGCAATAGTTTCATCCTCCGCCGTCCAAGGTTGTCCCAAGCGATCGCGTAGAAATATATTCGCACCAAACAAGGTTGCCGCACCACCTTTTGCCCACAAGGGAGAACCAATATCTAGCCAAAAATGCCATTTATGGGATTTGCGACTGGCACGGTATTGAAATATGGTCGCCAACGTCACGGCATTGGCAGCTAAACCCAGGGGACGCATGGGGTATGGATTTGCGGAAACAGTGCCCCGTCGTAGTAATTGGATAAATTCGGCAATTGTTGACTGAGACAATTCCGTTTCCTTGCCAATTTCTTGAGGGCGCAATCTAGTATCAATTTCCCAATAATGCTGTGCCGTTTCCAGTAATTCCCGCAATACAGCTAACTGGTCGTAAGGTAAAATACTGCCATTGAGAAAGAACTTTTCAATTGCTGTATATATCAAGGAAATTGGACTCGGCAGTAAACGTGCTACCACTCGACCCCGCTTTTCCTGAATCCACTGCAAAATATCACCATAGGCTGTTGTAGCCGCAAAACCCAATCGATCCCAACGGTCGAATGCAGTCGCAGCAAGTAAGTCGGGTTGGTCAGGATGGGGGACAAAGCAGTAGTCGGCAATTATACCAGCACGCACTGGGTCGATTTTCCCCTCTCCTTCCCTCTGCAAATTCCCTCGACTCAAAACCACCAACATTTCGGCAACCGCATCCCGATCTACCCAACGTCCCAAACCAGGATAAACTAAAGCTACCAGGGTTAGTAAAGCCCGGACAATGGGCGATGCAATCAAAGGTCTTTGGTCATTGAGTGAATGTAGGAAAATATTTTGTTTGCTGAGGATTTCCACCAGAGAATATCGAGCGATCGCATCTAAACCAGGTGCAATAATAACAATATCTTTAGGCTCCACAAGCTTTTCTTTGACTGCCTTGACTATCATCTCGGCGGTTTGACGCAATAACAATGCCCGCGACATCGTTTCCATGGACTGGACTGTATCTGGTAAACTCAATAATGTCATTGGTTCAGTGATGAGTTCAATTATCGGAGTCGCTAAAACATCCCCTAGACTCTTTACATGTCGCTGCGTCAAGGTTTCCACTTCACATCTTGCTGCTAACCCTTCCACATACTTCGGGTCTGCACCCAATCCCAACCGCACCACCCCATCAGGATTGTAACTAAATGCCCCCACTACACCCTGATCTAAGAGTACCTCAAACAAATTACGGGCGATCGCGGGATAATCGCCAACATCATCCGCTAGTATTGCCTGATATCGCTGCACCAACCTCTGTTGATAACTGGGATTTGGTAATAAATGCTGGCTGTATAGTTCTGTAATAATCCCGTAGCTTAAAAATCCCCGTTGTAAACACCAATTACGCCACTCCAATAGCAAGTCAGCCAAAAAATCCGCTTCCAAATGGGAATTACTTTCTTGCTGTAATGCCGTTGCTAAAACATTACCAATTTCCTCACAAGCCGTACCACTCAAAGCAGCTAACTGCAACAAGTCGAGAATTCTTCGTACCAAACGATATTCATTCACCCCCGCCCGTCGCAAAATATCATCGGTGAGATAATTTTTCCACAATTTTGTCGCTAATTCTTGCTCTGTTTCTGGGCGTAACCGTACTGGAAATTGCGCTTTTAAATTTAATAATTTAACTAATAAAGGAAAATATAAAATTACTTCATCCTGAAAAAAACCTAAGGGAGTTTTCACCCTAATTGGGTGTTTTCCCTGAGTTGATGTCATGATTTTATCGTTAAGTTCACGTTGATTATCACTATTAGCAGCAAACATTAAAACACCTGGATTATTAGGGTGTAGAAACACTCGACGCGGTATAAAACTCTTGCTACTCTCAACAGAATTTATAGTATAAAATAAATCCTGACTGTGATTTGCACCTTGTACCCAAATACAAAACTGTTCTACCAAGCGAGTTGTTTTCCCACAGCGACTTGGACCAACAATCCACAGCGAATCTAAAGTCACGAACCTTCTCCTTGCTAATTTGTTAGCATAACTCTTAAATTCACATTTAGGTTAATCAAACATCAAAATAATGCTGGATAATTGTTTGCGATGAATAACCCCAGTCTCAGTCAAAAAATTTACTTGTATTTAGTCTCTGTTTATAAGTGGTATTTACAAACACCACAACGTTCATTATACGAAGCATATGCGGCTGCATTAAAAATCAAAAAAATCGAAGATGAACATTTTAATGGTAATAAAATTAACATTGACTTGACAACATCTGGGAGTGTCAATATTTTTTTTGCATCGGAGTTACGCCAACAACTCAAAATTGTCAGAATGCGGCTCACTGAATTTAACTATAGTCGCATCTTTTTCAGTGAATCGAATCAAAAAGGTGCAAAAAAATATGGTGTGGAATTAATTACAGCCGCAGAAGTTTTAGAAAAGTTACAAATAATCGATACAATTACGACAAAATATATAGATGAAGGTGATGATTTTGATATCACGGAAAACTTTTCCACAGCAGCAGAGAATCAGCTAGGTGAACCGGGGAAAATAGTACAATCACATAGTACATTACAAAATGTAGCAGTTAATAAAAATAACAATAATAGTCAACGTAGCAAAACTAATACAACAGGAGTTTTACCCCGTTCAATATTAAGTACAATTAGCAGAATTCAGGTAGAATTAGACCCCAATGCCGAACAAGATGTTGTCCAAAATTTCCGCAAAGCTCAACGCCGCACCATTATTTCAGTTAGATTTATCCTCTTACTAATTATTATTCCCATTCTGGTACATCAGCTTTCTAAAGCCTTTGTTGTGGGTCCAATAGTTGACCATTTTCGCAATCAACAAACGCTGAATATTTTCATTAATGAAGAAATGGAGGAAGAAGCATTAGTTGAGTTACAAAGATATGAAGCAAGGCTCAATTTTCAAAATTTAATTGGACTAAGTTCTCCCCTATCAGCAGCAGAAATAGAAGTCAAAGTTAAGGACAAAGCTCGTGAGATTGCCGATGAATATCGAGGAGAAAGTCGGAATGCGATTAAAAATGTTTTTTCTGATATGATGTCCGTTCTTGCCTTTATTTGGCTATTATTAATTAGTAAGCGAGAAATAGCTATTTTTAAAGACTTTTTAGACCATGTTGTTTACGGTTTAAGCGATAGTGCCAAGGCATTTATTATTATTCTGTTCACCGATATCTTTGTGGGATTTCACTCACCTCATGGTTGGGAAGTAATTCTCGAAGGAGTATCACGACATTGGGGATTACCAGGAAGTCATAACTTTATTTACCTATTCATTGCGACATTCCCTGTAATTTTAGATACTATTTTTAAATATTGGATATTCCGTTATTTAAATCGTGTTTCCCCTTCGGCAGTGGCAACTTATCGGAATATGAATGAATAGAAGTGAATCGTCTGCACACTTTTTGCGCTATTAGTAGTTAAGTAGTCAATAGCTAGTTTTCAACTGCATCAAGCAGCATCGCGGACATGCCTCGCACCCCTACTTTAACATTCGATCGCGGCACATTAATTTTGCATCCACCACCGCGTGGCAAAGCTTGGACTGACTTTGCGACGTGGGATGACAGAGTCGAAAAATTCCGCATCCCGGCAATTCAATATCGACCTTTGGTAGAATCTTTACAAGCTGAGGGGACTGATTATTTAGATGATGCCAAGGCTTTCTATCCACTAGAGTTGTTAGCTAGTTTGGAAATGGAACCCTATCCCCATCAAAATGAGGCTTTAGCAGCTTGGAAGTTGGCGGGTAGGCAAGGTGTTGTTGTCTTACCGACGGCTGCGGGGAAGACATATTTAGCCCAAATGGCAATGCAATCGACACCACGAACAACTTTAATTGTGGTGCCAACGTTGGATTTGATGCATCAGTGGTATGCACATCTCAAAGCTGCCTTTCCCGATGCGGATATTGGCTTATTGGGGGGAGGCTCACGGGATAAAAGTCCAATTTTGGTGGCAACATATGACAGTGCCGCAATACATGCAGAAACCTTAGGGAATATGTACGCTTTCATCATTTTTGATGAGTGTCATCACCTGCCAACTGATTTTAACAGAGTCATTGCCGAATATGCGATCGCTCCTTATCGCTTGGGTTTGTCTGCGACTCCTGAGCGGAGTGATGGGAAACATGCCGATTTAAATATTTTGATTGGTAGGGAGGTATATCGCAAACGTGCCGAAGATTTGGCTGGGAAGGCACTGGCGGAACATGAAATAGTCCAAATTAAGGTGAAGTTATCGCCATTGGAACGGGAAAGATACAAAAATTTAATTAAAATTCGTAATGATTTTTTGCGAGAGTCAAAGATATCTCTTGGTAGTCTTCAGGGCTGGCAGCAATTTGTCATGGCAAGTGCCCGAAGTCAAGCGGGAAGAAAGGCAATGTTAGCCCATCGCCAAGCTAAGGAAATTGCTTTGGGTACGGATGGGAAGATTCGCATTCTTGCAGATTTATTAGGGGAACATTTTCCCGATAGAATTCTCATTTTTACGGCTGATAATGCCACTGTATATAAAATCTCCAATGAGTTTTTAATTCCGGCAATTACCCACCAAACACCTGTCAAGGAGAGACACGAAATCTTAACTAAATTTCGCGAAGGTGCATATAAAAGTTTGGTAGCATCCCATGTGTTGAATGAGGGTGTTGATGTTCCCGCAGCCAGAATTGCCATCATTCTCTCAGGTACAGCTTCCGCACGGGAATATACGCAACGTTTGGGCAGGGTGTTAAGGAAGGGGCAAGAGGTGAATAAACAAGCGATTTTGTATGAAGTAATTGCTGAGGATACGAGTGAGGAAGGAACTTCGGTGAGGAGGAGAGGTTTTCGGGATAATGAAGCACAGAAAACCCAGAGAGAAGAAAATCAAGCCGAGAAAAAAGGGAATTTGCATGTGGTTTATGGAACTAAGCAGCAGAAAACACAACGTGCTGCCGAACAATTAGGATTATGGCAAGATAACTCCGTTGAATCTGAAGATAGTGACGACAATCCCAAATTTTAATTCCTCATTCCCAACTTTAAAATGCTTCCCACCGACTTACTCATCTACCGCCAAAATGGCGAACAAATCATTCCCAAACGGCTTAAAATTGAAGCCAAAAATCTCGGATTAGCCAGCGAATTAATCGCATGTTTTCAAAATATGCTCGGCAAAACCCAAGGTGAATTAGAAAGACAACTATCAGAGTTAGAAGGAGAAGACACTGATTACCGCATCAAAAGAGGCTTGGCTTATATCCTCAAAAGCAGTTTTTCCACCTTTGAAATAGTAAGTCCCCTCGAACCACAACTATTAAGAGAAAGAGTTTTTGCCCTGGCAGCAAAATCAATCCCCAGTTTACAACAATCGCCCACTACACTGACTCGAATTGCCGATGAATTAACCCAAGAACTCGAACGGGAAGTTTTACCAGAACAAGTAAAAACTGGCTTGTATGCTGATTTATTTGAAAATCGCATCATGACAAGCTTTGAGCAACCTAACCCAGAAGATATATTACATCGCTACAACCTTTCCCAAGTACAAGGAATCTTCTACAAAGCCAGTCAACTACTCATCAACGCCCACCGTAATAATCCCGGAGAATATAAACTTTTATTTCGCTATTTAAAGCTATTTCAATTAATGGCTTATATCGAAGGAGATGCCGACAAAGGATTTACAATTACCATAGATGGTCCAGTTAGCTTATTTAATCCTAGTACACGCTACGGACTTGCGATCGCCAAACTAATTCCAGCTTTACTCCATGTGACAAAATGGAGTCTGGCAGCGACATTACAAACCCGCGATTTCTACAGCAATACTTGGAAAACAGGAAGATTTGCCCTGAATTCGGCTGACTGCGGTTTAGTCACCCATTATCCACCTGGAAAGCCCTACGATAGCATGATAGAAGCTTCATTTGCTGATAAATGGGACTCCTTGAAGAGCCAGTGGGAATTAGAAAGGGAAGTCGATTTAATTCCGATTCCAGGTAGCGTCATGATACCTGATTTTCGCCTAGTTCATCCCGATGGTAGAAGCTATTTATTAGAGATTGTGGGATATTGGCGACCAGAGTATTTACAAAAAAAATTCTCTCAAGTTAGGCGTTCTGGTTGTGATAATTTAATATTGGCTATTTCCGAAAGATTGAATTTAGAAAAAGCTGGGGTGAAATTAAATGATGTTCCGGCAAAAATTATTTGGTTTAAAGATAAATTATTACCAAAAGCTGTTTTAGCTGTTTTAGATTAAGTTTTGGTTAATTTTTCAATTTAAAATATCTACAGCTATGATGGGAATTATGTGTCAGAATTTTAGACAGTAAATTAAAAAAAATTATGCACGCTAACGCAGAACATCACGATAGACTTACATGTGAAGTTGAATCAACTTTAAAAGTAATTGGTGGACGCTGGAAAGTTCTCATTATTCGCGAATTAATGCTAGATATCAAGCGTTTTGGTGAGTTACAACGTGCATTATCAGGAATTACTCAAAAAATGCTAACTCAACAACTTCGCGAATTAGAAGATGATGGGATTATTCATCGTGAAGTTTATCCACAAATTCCACCCAAAGTCGAATATTCCCTCACGCCTCTGGGAGAAACTCTCAAACCTCTTCTTTATGCCATGCATGAATGGGGTGTACAATATTCAAAAATCAACAATCAAAGTGATTAGTATTAGTATGATTCAATAGTGTTGATTTCACCTAGATTTTTTCATGATTTTTTCAATTTATTATTTATTAATCATTTATTTTTCTCTCCGCGTCTCCCCATCTCCCCATCTCCCGCACTCATCTAAGACTCAGTTTCCAAACCTTGTAAATATTCAATAGCAGCCGCTAACTTTGATGGATAACCCTCAGCAAACTTATCAAACCAAAGTCCCTCTTGAGATAAAGGTTCTAACTTTTCTAACCAGAGCTTCGCTGTTTTTTCCAAAGCTTGTTTTTGGCGAATTCTTTCCGCTTCAATTAACTGCTGTTGCTGCAATTTCTCCGCTAAATCTTTCTCCTCAAAATCAGCTTTGATATCATTCAGCATTTTATCAACCCCAGAATTCACTGGAGTAGATTGAGTCGATTTGGGATAATTTGGTGACTGCGGTTTTGGTTTATTTTCAGAATACTCTTGTTGTAACTCTTGGAGTAATTTATCAATCTCATCCATGTTAGATAGTTGAATATACTGTGGCTAATTGTACCAACAACCATATAATAGGTTTATTTATCGCTGTATATAAATTTACCTTTTTGTATGGATATACTTAGGATTTTCACATTAATAGCACATATAGGACAGCTATTTGGACAATCACGTCGCATCAGTAAAGAAGAAGCTGTAACAGATTACCAGCAGGAATCTCAGGCGAATAGTGAAATTTGGCGGTGGCGCATTCCCAATCCAGAACTAAATTTAACATTAACAGATAAGAGCGATCGCAGCATCATTTTTTTACCTCAGCGTTCTAGTATTGGTAGAAATATAGCGGTGCTATTGGGCTATTTCATGTTTGCTTTGGCAATTTTAACGGCTATTGAGAGTTTAATCAAAACAGGGAGTTTCGGGAATGCTATTGCTGGTTTTACATTTTTAGCAGGGTTGGGATGTGTATTTGCGTTTACAGGTAGTCAAGTAATTCGGATTGAACTGACAACAAAGGATTTAACTATAGTTCGTAAATTTGCCTTTTTTTTTGAATTTAAAAATTGCTACTTGCGTCATGCTGTCTTGGATTTTAGTGGACGTTATCAAGCAATTCTCATGGTCGAATATGGGGCTGAACCAGATTTTTATATCTGGATTAAACAAAAAAGAAATAAATCTCAGAAATTTATTACTTCATGCAATAAGCTTCAAGGTTCATGGATAGTATATGGTTTACAATTATGGCGTGAATATAACCTGAGTTCTGCTTAAGAGTTTTGTTTCAATTTGAATTAAGAAGGCTTGCAATTCGTCGAACCTAAAAATTTTTGTATTTCCTATTTGGAGGGGGCTTGGTTTTAGCTGCAATAACAGAAAAACTATCAGTTGGGTTCAAGGAATTGTTCTTAAATTTGAACAAAGTAATATTACAACTCCTATCTTAGCTTATCACGAATTCAGGTTATTTTTACCATGATTTGCTCAACTTTAGAAATCGTAGGGATTGGGGGGCGGTTGTCGCCCCATCTATCCTGTCTTCAGCTTAAAATTCAAATTCTAACTCTAAAACTAATCAGTAATCGCATTTAGAAGTATTTCCGATAAACTCATATCCTCCATATCTTCCATTGTAATCGTGTCACAAATATCGAACTTTGCACCAGCACTTTGCAATTCGTCATCCAGCACCTTCAAAAAACGCATTGCTTGGGGGTCTGTACCAACTTGAATAAATGAAATTCCTAATTCCTCATCACGTTCCATCTTCCGCGAAGCCTCAATAATCACGCGCATTACAGCCTTGCGATCGTCAGGCTCACCATCTGTAATCACTAAAATTGTTTCACCGTTCGGTTTAGTTTGTCCAGCATTTTTACGCTGGAAATAATTGTCTGTCGCATGTTTTAAAACAGAAGCTAAATCTGTAGTTCCCGAAGGGTCATTTTCCATAAAAATTTGCGATACTTTACTGGAAGTAACATTATCGTAACGCTTAAATTTGCCGGAAAAAAGATAAATGGTAATCCCATCTGGGTCGAATTGTTCACATTTACTTGCTAATGCAAAAGTTGATTCTTGGGCAGCTGACCAACGATTTTTACCACCTTTTTGGTCAGGAGTCGCCATGCTACCACTTTTATCAATAATGAGAGTATAATCTCGATTTTCTAACATTGTTATTTTCTCCTTTTAAGTATTAACAGCTAATAGTTAGTGATGAATGAATAAATAATAGTCAGGAGATACATGATTAATCACATTTAATCACATATTAAAAAACGGTAATTATGAACCATATACCAAAAACTATCAAGTATTTATTCAGTACATAATTAGCCCCCAACAATTAACCACGAACTAATCATTAATGGCATTCATTAATATTTCCGCAAGACTCATATCTTCCATATCATCAAGGGTAATAGTGTCGCAAATATCAAACTTTGCCCCCACACCCGTTAATTGATCATCCAATGCTTTGAGAAACTTACTTGCTTGTGCATCTGAACCGACTTGAATTAGGGAAATTGCTAACTCCTCATCCCGTTCCATTTTTCGGGTAGCATTGATAATCACTTCAAATACAGCTTTGCGATCATCAGGTTCCCCATCGGTGACAACTAAGATAGTTTCGCCATTGGGTTTAGTTTTCCCCGCAGCTTTGCGCTGGAAATAATTATCTGTTGCATGTAACAAAACTCCAGCTAAGTTGGTAGTTCCGGCTGGATCATTTTCTAAAAAGATTTGCGCTACCTTTGCAGATGTAACATCATCATAGCGCTTGTGTTTACCGGAAAACACGTAAACAGTAATGCCATCAGGGTCAAATTGCTCACATTTTCTTGCTAATGCCAGGGTGGATTCCTGGGCTATTTCCCAGCGACTTCTGCCGCCAGCTTGGTCTGGTGTGGACATACTGCCACTTTTATCGATAATGAGAGTGTAATCGCGATCGCTTGTCATGTCTGTCATATTTTCCTGTGGAGTCACCTTGCTGTACTAGTTTAACCTTGCGATAGGTTGTCATGAATAACACTCAAGGCGATTGAAACTATATTTAAACTATGAAACTATTGTTCCTTCGGGGACTGCATCTTGCATTTTGGTAAAGGCATCAATCAAAGTTTGCAGTTGTACGTCGGCTTTCATGACTCCTAAACCCCGCACAATTACCTTACCAGGTGCGTGAACACATTTATTTCGCAAGCTATCTGGTAATTTCTCGGCTAGTAAATTCCATGCTGGCTCTTCCATCTGTGTTTCTAAAGCGATGTGCTGTTTGGCTTCGGGTTTTATCCGACTAAAACCTAAGTTTTTCGCCAGTTGTTTGAGTTCCATCACCCGCAATAGTTGGTTCGCTGGTACGGGTAATTTTCCATATCTATCACTCCATTCTGCGGCTATTTGCGTCAGTTCGTATTTAGACTGGGCTGCGGCTACGTATCGGTAGGCACTCATCTTCTGGTCAGAATCGGGAATGTAATCGGCGGGAATAAATGCCGTGAGTTTCAAGTCAATTTGCGTGTCTTCAACCTTGGGTATTTCTTGTCCACGGATTTCCCGAATTGCTTCATCCAGCATTTGCATGTATAAGTCGAAACCAATGACATCCATTTGCCCTGATTGTTCGGCTCCCAGTAAATTACCGACTCCGCGAATTTCCATATCCCGCATTGATAATTGATAGCCGGAGCCTAGTTGCGTAAATTCCTGAATTGCCCGCAGTCTTTGCCTGGCGGCATCTGAAAGTGTCCGTTGCTGGGGGTAAAACAACCAGGCATGTGCTTGAATTCCTGCACGTCCCACTCTTCCCCGCAATTGGTATAACTGTGCCAAGCCAAAGCGGTGTGCATCTTCGATGAGGATGGTGTTGACGCGGGGAATATCCAAACCCGATTCGATAATTGTTGTACAAACCAAAATATCCGCTTCCCCATTTCCAAAGGTAAGCATTGTTGATTCCAGTTCGCTTTCGTCCATTTGCCCATGAGCGATCGCAATTCTGGCTCCTCCTGCGAGTTCGCGAAGTTGGCTGGCTGTTTCTTCAATTCCTTCTACCCGTGGGACTACGTAGAATATTTGACCACCCCTGTCTAATTCTTGGCGAATAGCGGCACGAACAGATTCAGTAGTTCGCGGTGCTAGGTGGGTTTTAATGGGGCGACGCGAGGGGGGAGGAGTTGTAATCAAACTCATTTCGCGGATACCCGAAAGTGACATATATAATGTCCGGGGGATGGGCGTTGCTGACAGAGTTAATACATCAACTTGGGTTTTCAGACTTTTAATTTTCTCTTTTTGATTTACCCCAAATCTTTGTTCTTCATCTACCACCAACAATCCCAAATCTTTGATTTGAATTTCTTTACTCAAAAGTTGATGCGTGCCGACAACAATATCTAATTCCCCCATTGCCAGACGTTTGATAATTTCGCGTCGTTCGCTAGCAGTGCGGAAGCGGTTTAATAAACCGACATTGATGGGGTAGGGTGAAAACCGTTCTTTGAGGGTATGGTAATGTTGTTGCGTTAGGATGGTGGTAGGGGCGAGGAGAGCAACCTGTTTACCGGCGGTGACGGCTTTGAAAATGGCACGAATTGCCACTTCAGTTTTCCCAAAACCCACATCCCCACATACTAATCGATCCATCGGGCGATCGCTTTCCATATCCCGTTTCACATCTTGGGTAGCTTTAAGTTGATCGGGTGTAGCTTGATAGGGGAAAGAATCTTCCATTTCCTCTTGCCAAGGCATATCGGGAGGGAAGGAAAAACCAGTTTGTTGCGATCGCGATGCGTATAATTTTAACAGGTCTACCGCCAGCTTTTTGATGGCTCGGCGAACTTTATTCCGGGTATTTTCCCAAGCTTTACCCGTCATCTTATTGAGTTCGGGGGCTTTATTGGTTGTTGTCCGTAGGCGAGATAAGGAACCAACTTGATCTGCTGCTACCCGTAATAAACCATCGGCATATTGGATAACAATATAATCGCGGGTTTCGTCGCTAACTGTTAAACTTTCGAGTTTTTGAAATTTTCCGATACCATGATTGCGGTGAACTACGTAATCTCCAGGACGCAATTTATTTAAATCAACCTGTTTGGAGGTTGATTGGCGGCGCTTTCTGACGTAACTGGGAGTGGCAAGGGAATGCTGACCGAAAAATTCGCGATCGGTAACAACTATCATGCGGTATGTCGGTAAGACAAAACCTTCGAGTTCCGCCAACCCGGAGTATTTCAGGGCTACGGGAGTATGGTTAATTTGTAATTTCTCGATCGCCTGAAAATCATTCGGATTCGGGATAAATTGTGCCGGACAATCATGTTCCTGGAGTAGAGATACAGAACGGCTTGGTTGTGCAGAAATAATCCACACAGAAAAATTGCGATCGCGTTCCCCCCGTAATACCTCGGCAATCTTAGCAAACTGGTGCGGTGTCACAGCCACTCGACGACTGGCAAGGTTTAATCCTGATAAATTCCCCGCTTCCGTAATAATAGTTTCCGCCAACTCCGACAAGTAAATTAACTTAAATTCCGCCGCCGCAACTAAACATTCACCAAACTGGCGATGAACTTTGGGCAGAACAAAGTTAGAAGCATTAACTATATTCTCCGCATCTCCGCGTCTCCGCGTCTCCCCCTCTTCTACCTCTTCCCCTAAAACTTGCCACTGTTCCTCAGCATTCTCCACCCAGCGATCGCTATGAGCATGACATTGTTCAGGTTCATCGATCGCAATAAAAGTATTTTTAGGTAAATAATCTAATAACGATGAAGGTTGATCATAGGCTAAACCCAGAAATCTCCGACTGCCTTCGACTTGGGTTGAATTTTCCGTATTTAATTGCAAACGCTCTTGATACTCAGTAGTCTCCTTGAGAGCATCATTAATAATGACACTAAAACTAGTTGGAGTTAAAACTAATTCCTGCACCTTATCGAGTGCCGAACGCTGCGTGGCGGGGTCAAATTCGCGAATTTGTTCAATTTCATCCCCGAACCATTCCAAACGCACGGGTAACTCCGACGACACAGGGAAAATATCCACAATATCACCGCGACGACTCCATTGCCCCTCAGTTTCCACCAAAGCAACTCGACTATAGCCCAATTGGGTGACGCGATCGCCAAAGTTATCTAAATCAAACTCCATCCCCCGTGTAATCGTCAAACAAAAGGGTTTAAAAGCCTCTATAGGTGGTAAATGGGGTTGTAATGCACCAACAGTCGCAACGAGGGCAATTTGATTTGTCGAATTGGAGAAATTATTTTTCTCCGGCTCACCATTACCCATTTTCACCAAATCCGCCAAAACCTGCATTTGCCCCCAAATCATCTCCGTTTCCGGGTCAAATGGTTCGTAGGGAGAAGCTTCAGAAGTGGGGTAAAAAAGCACATTTTTCCACCCCATCGCCTCAAGTTGTGCAGTCCAACGTCCAGCCTCTTCCAAAGTCGCACAAAATACACATAAATTTTGTCCCTCAGCCTTTGCCAATGCCGAAGAAACTAAACCTTTTGGTAATCGGGGAATACCATTTAAATATATATCTTGTTGTTTATTTAACTTAGTAAGTAGTTCGTTAGTGAGTGGTGAGCGTCCCAAAGCACGCACGATGGAAGAAAAAGTCATATTTTTTCGATATTCCAGTGCAAGTCATTTTACGGCACATGGAGTCTTAATAGTGCCTACCTCAACTATTTTAGAAGCGGTAATCGCATCTGGAGTTGTAAATTAGAGAAATAAGTATACCGAAAGGCATATTTGCAAAAATAGCAAAGTAGGTATGAGTTCAGAATTATGGAAACAGAACCCATAATTATAAAAACGAGTCGATGATATCGCCATACTGACAGCAGAAATGGAGCAGATGAGTATAGAGGATTACACTCCTCCCCATCGGTTAGTAAAAATTAGCTGTTGTTCGGCGATCGCTTCTGGGGATGTTTCATAAGTTACAATTTCTTTATTGACTGTAATGGCGTTCCAACTTATCTAAAAATTCCCTAATTATTTTATCCCAGTTGGTAGTCACCCTTGCTCTGCCTTGACTTTAAGTCAAGCGAATTTTAAAAGAATTAGAAATATTATATTGATTAATCCAATCTTCAACTTCTGGAGTCCAAAGATTTAAAGGCGCTCCTTGATTTGCTGCTGCTCGGAGAAAATCTAATACAGATTGTGGAACTTCATCAGAACTGAGACTATTCCAATAATATTTTAATTGTTCAATTTTACTTTCATATACGGCAAACTCAGCACTGTTTTTCGGATAAATAACGTTTTTTATTTCTCTATCTATAATCTGAATGTCCCGAACTGTGTTTTTAAAAGCCTTCACTTTAGCCAGCAAATTCAGAATTTCATTGTTAGTGCTAGGCATTTGTTTATCCCGGTAGTTTTTCCATGCTTCGCTCAGTTGCTGTTCTAGTGTAGCTTTTAGGTTATCAACATAGCGCTTTAAAATATCACCTTTAAAATTTTTATCGCCAAGAATCCAATCAGGATTATTTTCTAAATTCTCCTCAGCATTGATAACAAAACTTAAGATAGAATCTGCCTTCTGAGTTAAATCAATATTGTTGATACCCCTTTGTCGAAAAGCCTTTAATGCTTCCACAAGTGGCTGAATAGTTGTAAGTGCATCAGTAATTTGCTTTTGCCTAGTTTGAATAATTTGAAGATTAGCCGCAAAACTTTGCAGAGATTTTTTACGTTGAGATAACTCGACTAGTTCCTGTGCTTTATCTAAGAGCATTTTGTATCTCCTTTAATTTCATTCATGAGATTTCGTAAATTAGCTAACCCCTCACAAATTTTTTGGTAACTAGACTCTACTGTGGCACCTTCAGATTTTTCTAATTCTGCAATCCGACTTTTAGCTTCAAGAATCGAAGCATCCAGAAAATTATTAGTGTTATCGAGAAATTCTGAAGAATCAGTAATAATTTTTTGATAATCTTCACTCAAATACTGAAGTAATTTACCGATGTTATTTTCTGGGTTTTCTTTTTCAGTTTGTACGCGCTTCATTGTATCTTGATACTTGCTAATTGCGGTACGTCTAAATTTATTTAGTATATCTTTCATCCCAACAAAGTCTTTTCTACCACGAAACAACCCCTCACTTTGTGCTGAAATCATTGCAGTGTCGAGAGTCTTAATAACTTTCTCTTTATTAATCTCCTCTCCCAACTCAGATACTAGAGATTGATAAATATTAATCTGTCGTTCGTATTCTTCTTGAATAGCTTTCTCTAGAAGTTCATCGACTTGTTGACGTACTTTTTGCAACTCTGGAAACTTATCGCGGATATCTTCAGGAATTTGCTTTTGAGGTTGCCAAGATTTACGCACTTTTTCTAGAGGTTCAATAATTTGAATTGCATCAATAATTTGAAACGTTGAATTACTGCCTTTTGTACAAGCAATTCGACTTTTAACAATATCTAATAATGCTTCCCGGTTTTTCTTGAGACTAAAGGTATCAAACAGCTTTTTCCAACTAGATGCACGAGTCGTATCATCGCTTTTATCTAAGTCGATAAACAAAGAATTAATCAGATTTTCGAGCGTATTAGTAGGATATCCTGCCATTGTGGCGCTAATCGCTAGCAATTCCACCGCAGCCGGTACAGGGTTCCAAGCTTCACCAGACTCGCGGGGATAAAGGCGAATTTTTTCGATGACATACTGACTCCAACGTTCTAGATACTTTGCATACATCCGAAAATAGCGATCGCCATTTTCAAACTTCCAGTTCTTATAATAGTTGTACTTTAAAATACCTTGAAATACGTATGCAGTTTCTGTAAATTCGTTCTCATCGTCTGGGTTCAGGGGAAGCGATAAAACAACCCCAGAATAAGTCCCTCTCTTGACTTTAGGGTTATAGAAAATGAGATTTCGCTGCTGAACTAACTTACCACCACTACCGACAAAACTACCTTTCACTAGCATTTCAGTATCCCATTCAATTTTTTCGATGATAGCGGGGAAAAGCAACTCACGGATATCTTTGGCGATCGCATCTGGTAGAATTTCTTGATTGTTCCAACTGTCGAGGATTTCCAACTTTTTTGTCAGTGTTTCTGGAATCTCTTGTACTAAATACCCTGGAGTATCTACAACACTTGGTGTTACTTGACGAGGTTGTGTAACCTGCTGAATTTCTCTTGGTTTAGTCTTGACATCAAGCAGAGGTAAATTAAAAGCACTATGAACTTCTGGCGACAAATTGCAAAGCTCATTACTATCATCCCACAGGTCTAAAAATACCTCACGACGCTTGATATTTTGCGCGTCTTTAGCTTGGATATTTAACCTAAATTCAGCACTCAATCTCATGTTACCAAAGTGTTTTCCTAAAGTAACTGAAGGGAAACGCCCATTTTCAATATCATCAATAGAATTTTCTAACGTGTATTTTAATACATCTCTAATTAAAATCCTGGGGTTAAATTCACCTGGATTTACTCTATTAAACATCTGTTCTAAAGCTTTAGCATTGAAAGGATAAAGACCCATTCCCTGAACATGACCAAAACCTGTATGACAAGCGTGGGAATGTTCGCATTCGTTACAAGCACTTTCTATTTCATCTCTATTTTGAGAATTAGCCCAGTTTTCAATTTCCTTTTCTTCTAAGCGAACAGCATTCAGATATCTAGCAACAAATACTTGAATATCATCCTGAGTAATTAAAGATTTCTCACCAACTGTATCAATATTAAGATTGACGCTGAAGGTAACACGCTGTTGCACTGTATCAATCAAGTTTTTAAAGTAACCTGTAGTGCAAGCTAAGGCTGTACGCATAGCACATAGTGGCTTATTTTCACCTTGCTGAGGTCGTGCTAAAACTGCTTCCAATACTTCTCTATCAATACCTTGCAATTTAGCAAAATCTTCAATTAAAAGCACTAATTCAATATTTTTTTCGGCTAATGTCTCTCGGACTTCGCGCATTAATTGTTGCAAGTCTTCTCGACCAAAATTCAAAACTTGGGTGATAGCTTCATCTAAGTGATCATTCAACCAAGTCACAGTTTGTTTTTGTATATCCTCATCATTTATTAATAAACTATAAAATTCTCGTGCCTTTTCTCCAGCTTTTTGAATATCTAAAATATTAAGAGGCAAATCTTCGATAGAAAACTCACGACGTTCGTTAATATCTTCAATAGTATATTGATATCCCAATATATGAATTACTAAACGATGAATAATCTCTCCATCTCTTAATAAATTTTCTCGAAAAAAATCATCATATAGCAAAGCAGGTAAATATTTTATCAGATAGTCCTGAGTCTCTTGATCAGCAAGTTTAGCGCGTGTATGTTGTCCGTTAATACCAACTTGAAAAGCTAAATTGTTTAATAATTGTTCTCTTGCACCTTTATCTGTGAAAGTACGGCTAGATTGATTTAAACGTTTGCGGTACTCATCTAATTTATCTGCCTCAAATTCTGCAATATTTAAAATCTTTTCAATTATATCTTTTAAATTTGTGCCAATTCTGGGAATGAACAGCACTTTCCTTCTATCCGTTGAATTTATGTGAGCTTGCAACCAGCGAATCAGGTGAGATTTTCCGGTACCAGTCTCACCCAAAACAGGCACAAAGGCAAAATCGTTTTCACCTAAAAAATCTTTGAGAAACTGTGCTTCATCATATTCCTTTTGTGATAACGCCTTAATAGAGTCCTGACGATACATTGCAATAGGATGATGTGTCGCTAAAAATAAATGATTTGCAGTTTGGGTTGCTTCCACATTCATCACCTGACGAATCATATCCAGCTTCCAACAGACAAACTTTTCAAAAGTCATGATTTTTCTCCTTTCCAAATAATGTGAGAAATTCGCCCATCATTATCAACTTGGTTATTGACTTTCGGTAAAATCATAAAGGCTAAATCAGATTGTCTATAAAGCTGAATATCACCCTCATCGTGAAGTCGAAATAAGGCAAAAGCTGTACTGGTAGAAAGAAAATTAGTTTCGCGTGTGCCAATTTGTGTTTCTACCTCTTCTCGAAATTTTCCAGTTTCAAATAAAGGACATTGTTTTGCTAATCTATTAATAAAGTCTTGGATTGTAATTTCTTTTTGTCCATTAAACAAATGCTTGAGATTGCGTTTAATATAAGCTGTCGGGTCGGGAACTGTGACAGTTTTTCCTCCCAAAGTGTGACCCCATGCGAAACCCAGGTATCGCATCCAGTCATCCATTTGGACAAAGAGGCGACTGCTTGACATTTTCAAAAAATCGCCTACTTTTTGTTCACTAATACGCTTTTCCACTTCTTCCCAAGTCCCAGGCGCATCGTAAATATCCTGTGCTAAATACCAAGCACAAATCCGACCAAAGTCTGCTTCATCTTCATTATCACAGTTTAAAAACAGGTAAGTGAAAGTATCAGGTAATAGCTTGTCACCAAGCTGAGGATTTATTGCATCTTTTGGTAAATTTTGATTAATTGTAACTTCTTCATTCTCTTCGATTAAAAGTTTACATTTTATGCTTTCCCTAATAGCATCATTGAACATGGGATGAGAGGGTTTTTTGTCTTTCGATTTTTCTTCGATTGCTAGATGTTCAACTAATTTATCAGGAGATAATATTCTTTCTAATACGTCTCTCTTTTCCCTCTGTCCTTCGGCATGAAGTAAATATCTAAATATTCCCCGCATTCTACTGGGATGAGCCAAACCTGTTTTTAGAACACTCATATACTAACCTCGGTACAAAATACATCAAATTTAAAATATCTGCCTGAAAAAATATTAATTAATAGTCGGTCTTCTCTCTCTAGGTCTGGTGTATTTATAGGAAGTAAAATGATGCGCGTTCTGCTTGATGTACTGTAATTAGATAAATATTTTGCAGGTAGAGGTGTTCCTGGAGGATGAAAAATCAGAGTGGGTATTCGTGGCATAAGTACAGGTTCGTAACTATCAAATAGAAAAATAAATGAGTTATGTATTTTACTACTTTCTTTCAAAAATTGATTATATTCTGGAGAAATTACAATATTCTTCATCCCCTGTTCTATTAGCCACTTAAACAATTTTCGACCTCTTGACAACTTATTTAATTGTTCCAGCGAATCATAGAAAATAAGCAGAATTTTTTCACCTGCAAGCAACCTTTGGATTTCTTTACCCTGAATAAAATTGGGTTTTTGCCATACAGGTCTAGAAGCAGGCATTATTCCGGGAAAAGGTGTGACTCCATTTTTTCTACAAACAGGACAACCTCCACAAGCATGAGAAACTATCACGGGATTTCTGGGTTCTGGAGTGTGACGTGAGGGAATACTATACGCTTGTGCAAATATTTTTGAAATACAACGTTGGGGTTTTAAAGCCTCTTTCATTAATTGCAGATTTTTATAACTCCAGCTTTGACGTTCTTGGCGCACTGGTTCAACTTCAGATTCCCAAGTGAATTTTTTTAAATGAAACTCATTACAAATACGAATAATGCGAGAATTTCGGTACAAATCCCAAGCTGCTTGATAAGCTTCTTCAGTTTCTGATTCAAAGTTTTTCTTCTGGGGAGGTTCTGCTGAGTCAATTTCAATTAGATTTGCTCGGTTCATCAGCGTCAAAGTGCGAATATTCCAAGCCCTATTTTGGTCACTTTGCATATCAATATCTTTTTCTAGAAAAGACGGAGGATTATCAATAGGCACGCAATATTTACCGTTTTTTAAGGCTTCTTTTTTCGCAAACATACTTTGCCAACGCTGTAATCCTCTCTCGATAGTAATTGTCGATTTTTCATTTAAACCACGAGCAATACTGAAGTCTTCTGTTGTATATAATGTGAGCGATAATGAGGCTTTACCGTCTCTTCCTCCGCGTCCGACTTCTTGATAGAAACGGTCAATGGTTTCAGGAATACAAACGTGAATTACAGCCCTGACATCTGATTGGTCAATACCTAATCCAAAGGCAGAAGTAGCAACAACTATATCAATCTTTCCTGACCGCCATTTTTCAATTAGCTGCTCACGTTCCTGAGTAGTAGATTTACCTGTCATCAGGTCACATCTTTTAAACCCAGCGTGGGTTAATTCTCGTTGCCAATACTCAACATCTGCAACTTTAGTCCCATAAATTATTAACGGGCGAGGAAGATGATGAACTGCCTCAAGTAGCCTTTGTTTTCTAACTTCTTCACTCGCACATCTTTTAAACCAATAAGCAGGCTCTGGTCGCAACTGTACAGCAGATATAACTTGTAAATCTTGACCAAATAATGTTTCTAGGGTGTCTAAACAGGATTCAGTTAAAGTTGCTGTTAGTAATAAAGTATTAAAAGAGCTAAGACGCAATAAATCTCTTCTCAAACCAGGAATTTCTTGAAATGCGGGACGAAAATCATCACCCCACTGCTCTACCATGTGCGCTTCATCGATAATAAAATACCGCAAAATTCCCAGTTTAGCTGCTTCATACAGAGCAGGTGCCAGAGAATCCATTAAACTTTCAGGAGAGGTAAAAATTATTCTTTGAGTTCCAGCACGAATGCGATCGCGTATCCCTGCTCTTCTTTCTTTACCCTCCACAGTATCATCGCTATAATAAGCTGTGGCATGGTGTACAAAAGGTTTTAATGCCCGTTCTTGGTCAATAGCCAATGCTGTAGTCGGGACAACTACCACGCTGACACCATTATTGTTTCTGGAGTTGAGCAATGTAGGTAGTTGAGCGCAAAGACTTTTTCCCGCACCCGTAGGTAAGTTAATAATTAAAGTTGAATTATCAGGAGCAGTCAAAACTGCACGAATTGCTTCACGCTGTCCGCTACTGCGATATGCGTCTAACTCTACGAGTTGCAAAAACGGGTCGCCGACAACGAGTTCATAATTCCGTCGGTTTTCTTCTTTAAATAAAGGTGCATCTGGCGGATATTGGTCAGCCAGGTTAAGCCATTCCGGTTGCCAAGGACGGGCGCTGATGAGATAGTGTTCTTTATCCTCGCGCAGCACGGTTATACTAGCCTGCTCCCAAATAGTGCTATCGAGAAAAGGCGGTTTTCGAGGTATTTGGAGATAAATTGGAGAACTTCCACCCTGTTTTTCATCTTCCCGTCGCAACACATGACGCACCAGACTAACAATATCCCCAGACGCAGGTGAGTTTTGCAGCGCATCCAACAAGCGCCGATGACAAGGTTCTGAAACATTACTAATATCTTCAGGGATTTTACCTGTTTTAAGAATTTCCCGAAGTTCTGAGAATGAGTCAATCATAAATCATCCTCCTCAGATTTAGCTGGAAGTCGCCCAGAAACGATAATAAAACCAACAGAATCAAGACGAATGGTAGGATGACGAATTCCTTCGATAATTACTTGGCTTAATGCCGTTTCGTTATTGAGTTCTTGCTCCATTACTTTATTAGAAATACGCTCTTGGTTAGTAAGTCGGTTGAGACGCAAGCGCCATTGGTCTAGTCTCTTACCTAACTTTTGTTCAGCCCGAATGGCGCTATCTTCACATAATGCAATAAATTCGGGACGTTGGCTAAGTAATTCTAAAGACTTACTACGCGCCTGATAGCAAAATTCTGACCAATTGCTCGCATCTATAAAATTATCAAGAATAGATAAACGACTTTTAGCTAAGTTGTAATCTCGGCATTTATTCCCTTTGCCTTTATAAGTCCGTTTCAAAATATTTAATAGAGTCTCATCTTCAACAGCACACATTGGTTCATATCTGGCATCAATAAATACACTTTCTACAATTGGAGCGAATAACCCATCGACACGTCTTTGCAAAATTTTAGATTTTGTAGTGGTTTCTTTGTAATTTGTTAAATTTGTTTCAATAACGTAATTAAATCGGAAACCATACCACTCTTCACCTTCGCCCGCGTCCCAAGTTTCTTCAACTCGCCACATCGCAAAAGCTTTACCTCGGTCGTCCCAATGAATATAAGATAATAGTGCTTCGATAAATTGTTCACCAATGCGGTAGAGTTTCACATCAGGCTGTTGATTTGCTACCCTACGGTTAAAAGTCCCAAATTTTTCTAAAACCCCGGCAAAATTGCTGCTCAAATCATTTGCTGGAATTAATGTATTTCCGGTAGGTTGATAACGCCTTATTGTCGATAAATTAGGATTAGCGATCGCTTTAAAATTCAACGCATTGCAAATCCAATTTTCAGTTATTTGCTGGATTTCTTGATGACGAGCATCATAATCGTCTAAAGCTTGAAAATATTGGGTAGCGTTTTCATCCAGAGCATCTATTTCATCTAGGGCATTTTGTTCGCTGATTTTGACTTGTTCCTGCTCAATTTCTTGCTGAATTACATTGATACTTTCTAAAATTCCATCTGCACCAAATTTAAACAATATTTCTGCTAATACTGGTAATTTTTCATCTACATAAAATTGGAGACTGGCAATAGATTGCTCAAAGATATTAAAGCCTTCTTTTAATAAGCGATACCATGCATCATGGAGACTATCCGGTAAGTCTACGCCAGCAAATACTGTAAACTCAACTTTTAATTGACGACCAATCCGGTCTATCCTACCAATTCTTTGTTCTAGACGATTTGGCGACCAAGGTAGGTCAAAACATATCATGTAGTTGGTAAATTGTAAGTTACGACCCTCTTCGCCGGAGGAGTCGCAAACTAAAATAAAGCATTTGGGGTCTTTTTTAAACCGATTTAAGTTTTCCTCCACTTGAGAGGGGGTTTGTCCAATTTGATGACTGACAACAGTCTCCTCACCAAAACGATCGCTCAAGTAACGAACAATTTCCGCGCAAGTTTGCACAAAGCTGGTAAATACAACAATTTTGGGTAGACTGTCGCCCGGTATCGGTCTTTTTAGCCGTTGTTGAACCTCTGCAAGCAATTTAGGGCGGTTGAATTTCAAGGATTGTAATTTTAAAGGTTCGCAGAGTTGGTAAAGTATGACTGTTTGGAGTAATTCCAGGCGATCGCCATCCTCTGAAGGTTGTTCTATAATTCGCAGTAGGGTTTGCAAAATTTCTACTTCCCCAGCAAATTTAGGAGTTTCAGTCAGGATACGAACACTATCAGCGCCAAACTCCTGAATTAATTCCGCAGTGGACACACCGCTTAAACGTGCTTGAATTACCTGTTTTAAAATACCCAGCCAAGTACCAGAAGCACGGAACAACAATAGAAAAATGTGGTGATATTGTTTGTTGTCAGGAGCTACTTCACGCCACTCCTCAATTAGTTCGTGGATGTCAGGCGATCGCTCATCTAAATCGTATTCGGCTCTGGGTGTAATATTACGGTCAAAAATCACATCTTCTACGGAAGCACGACGATTGCGAAGCATCCTTCTATGAAGTCTGTAGGTATCGCTAATATGGGTACGAATTGCCCTGACAATTTCAACTGTATCGCCAGTCTTTGCTTGTAAACTATTTTCTACATTGTCTACCAATTCCAGTAAATACTCATCTTCAGCAAACAGCTTACGGAGATTTTTGAGATTAGTTTTCAGGACGAAAGGGTTTGCACCTTCTTTAAATGACAGCAGAATTCGACCAATCTCTTGGCGTTTTACTACCCTTTCACGAAAACCTGCTAAGTCATCAAGTTGATAAGTTGTCGGATCGAGCAGATGCAGCATGGCGAGAAAATCTTGCTCGTGGTTAAGAACCGGGGTAGCCGATAATAGAAGCAGGCGATCGCTTTTATGGGCAATATTTTTGCAAGTCTCAAAACGCTGGCGTACTGCTGCATCGCTAGAGGTTGCCATTGCCGCAATATGGTGTGCTTCATCTAAAATTAGCAAGCCAATATTCGCTTTTGGGTTGATTTTGTGAATGTCCTCAATCGCCAGCACTGCTAACCGTTTGGGAAAGTGGGAGATGTAAAACTTATTTTCTAATTCCTGCTGCCATTGTTGAAGTAGATATTGCGGAACTAGCACTAGCGCATATCCAGAAGGTTCATCCAATAAGTATTGACGAAGAATCCCCCCAGCTTCGATGGTTTTTCCGAGTCCAACTTCATCCGCAAGTAGATAGCGTTGAATCTGGTCTTCGAGTACACGACGGACAACTTCAACTTGATGTGGATAAAGCTGAATATTGGCGGAAATTAATCCTGTTATTCCCCGACTGACGGCGCGTTGTAAAATTAAGCTTTTAACAAAAGCAAAGCGTCTATCGTGAAAATAGGGCGTTTCTTGCCCCTTCATTGCCAGAGTTTCGATGGGGTCTGGTTGAGGTAAACTACAACGCACGTAGACTCCCTGCTCACTTACTGCGATCGTTTTTTTATCAGGTAAGTCAATGCGATATTTATGAACTTCCTCATCCCATTCGTAAATTCTGCCCATCAGCCATATTTCTTGGCTTTCTAGGTAAATATAGCATCGAGTTTGACGCTCCAGTTTGAACCGATCTAGCGAACTTAAGGGTAAACTTTTTTCTCTGCGCTGATTTACTGAGCAAAAATACTCAACTGTTGCTTGAGTATCAGATATATCAATTACCTTCCCTATGCCCAAGCTGTTATTTCGGGAACGTACCAACGAACCAAGTGTTATCATACTTCAAATCCACTAAGTACGTTAGCATTAACCTTCCCATAGCACGTATGTAGAACACTGTATCCGTTTGCTATTGGCTTTTTCCACAATAGCTTCTCTAACACAGAGACAGTGTTAACGCGGAGCCTACTAGCATAATAATCTAGACTGAGGCAACAGTGTAACTCAAGGTGTCCTAGCACCGTGGGAAAAGATGAGTCCCCGACTAACTTGTCAGCTTGTATTTTCCAATTTGCTAATTTTTGCAGCTTGGTATGTAAGAAAGCAATTCGCATCACAATAGATTTACCAGTAGTACACCCAGAGGTAGATAGGTATATATTTATTATGCTCCCCTTAGAAAAGAAAAACTAACACCTGCAATTTATTTTTTGGCATTCACCACTTCTGGGATATCAACTTCGCGTTTTTCCTCTTTTACCCTTACATTCTCTGGAAAGTTAGTGATTTAATTAAATCCCACTATGCATCGTAAACGTCTGTAGGATAAGGTTTTCAACTCATTACACTTACTTCAAAAAACACTACTTCTGACAAAGAGAATGAGTTTTTTGGGAAATGATTGTGGTGTCCTTAATTACTTATTTATAAACGCGCTCTAAGTAATTAGCGCCGATTTAATTCTTGCAGCCACACATCTAAATCTCTCAATCTTTGCGTTGTCACCCTGGCATAACAACTAATTCTGGTTGGCGGTTCCAGACTCCCACCTTCATACATCCCACTTTCAAAGGCACAGGCACTATCCCGATATTTCATCCAGTTTTCATGGGATACAATTAAACGTTTTTTTTGAGTTCCCCCTAATTTAGATTGCAATTGTTTATACACAGAAAGTAACTTTTTATCTGTTTCGCGATAGGCGCTTCTACCACATTCAATATTATCTCGCGGTGTCTGGGGGTCTTTACAATTGGGCGGGGGCAAGGTTTGTGGAACTGACTTGGGAGTGTTTTGCGCCAAATTTGCTGTTGTATTAGTTCCCCATATCAACAGTCCATTTAGCAAAAATAACGATATCTGTAAGTATAATTTCATCTATAACTTCTCACTTTGGTGGTGCGATCGCTTGGCGTATCAAAATCGTACTTAATTTATATCTAATTATTATTAATGATAGTATAGTTACTTTATTTACATATTTAATTACAGTGAATACATAATTTTTGCTCCCGAATCAATCAGAAAAATCAGCTATTACCCTGGAAAATAATTGATTATTGTTTGAAAATGATGATATTAGCGTTAAAAGAAAATCATAATTTTGTAGTAACTATTTATACAATAAATTGAATTTAGGTTGATTGAGAACACCCCAACGTGAGACATTTGTTTAGAAAAATTTAAGAATTGGAGATAGATTGTCACTAATTGCGAATCACAGCTTGGGTTGAAAACCGTATTTTATAAATATCCAGCCACAAGTTAAGCTTGATTAAGGTAGAAAAATGTGACCGATAGCCTTCAGTTATCAGTAGTCAGCTTTTTCCAACTCTTATCTGAAGTAAGTATCAGAGTTTTTGAGGTTGTCTTACTTACCTTGGCAACTGCCGTACTTTATATTAATTCCGCTATTTTTGTTAATTTTTACAGTCAGAGAATACGGGAATGCTAGACCAAATTTTTGATTATCTTCACTTCCACTTCAGCATTGAGGCATCTATCGTGCTGTTGTTGCTGATATTTTTAGAGGCAGTGTTATCTGCGGATAATGCCATCGCACTTGCAGCCATCGCCCAAGGATTAGAGGATAAGGAAAAGGAAGCTAAAGCTTTAAATTTTGGCTTATTAATTGCTTATGTGCTGCGTATTACCTTGCTGCTAACTGCGACTTGGGTGCAAAAATACTGGCAATTTGAATTAATTGGTGCGGCTTATCTGCTGTGGCTGGTTTTCCAGCATTTTACCTCGGAAGAAGATGAAGAACATCAACATCATGGTCCCCGTTTCACTTCGCTGTTGCAGGTAATCCCCATTCTTGCCTTCACAGATTTAGCATTTTCATTGGATAGTGTCACAACTGCGATCGCATTTTCTCAAGAAACTTGGTTAGTTTTGACGGGGACAACAATTGGCGTGATTACCCTACGGTTTATGGCGGGTTTATTTATTCGCTGGTTGGATGAATTTACCCATTTAGAAGATGCGGGCTATATTACTGTTGCTTTTGTCGGTGTGCGCTTGCTGCTCAGAGTTGTCAATGAATCACTTGTTCCCCCAGAATGGGTCGTAATTAGTGCGATCGCAATTATTCTCGCCTGGGGTTTCTCGAAACGCAACTTGCTCGAAGATGATTCTGTACCGACACCAACACCAACGCCTGAATTAGAAAAACAGGAAGTTACAGAATAAAAAATCATTTGCTCACTCAGTATTTGCCCATTTGAAATTGCCTAAAAATAGAATTTTTAGAGATGAAAAAATGGGCAACTGGGAGTAATCAAAATATAACCATAGGCTTGATGTTACCTAGCACGATTTTTCTCAGGTTCAATAATGATATCGACAAGAAATAATTGTTAAATAAACATCCTCTACGGCATAAACCAAACGGTTTGTATCATCAATTCGCCTCGACCAAAATCCAGCTAAATTTTCCTTTAGAGGCTCTGGTTTGCCGATACCCTCAAAAGGCATCCGCATTGTCTCCAAAATCAGTTTATTAATTCTTTTGAGAGTCTTCTTATCTTGCTCTTGCCAGTAAAGATAGTCAGCCCAAGCCTCATCTGTCCATGCCAACATTCTAGTCATTGAACAAATTTCGCTCCACCACCTTTCCCTGTTTAAATTGAGCAATCGAACGTTCTAAATGGGCTGCATTAGCTGGAGACTTCAATAAATGCACAGTCTCCATTAAGCTATTGAAAAACTCTAACGACATTACCACCGCATCCTCTGCATCCCGTCTGGTAATAATCGTATAGTCAGCATCTTCAGTCACCTGATCTAAAACCGTCTTCAGGTTATTTCTCGCCTCGCTAAAAGAGATAACTTTCATTTTCCGCGAACCTGTACTATTCATTGTACAAGTTTAGCGTTTTCTTCAATAATTGTGTCATCTTCACCGAGTCTATAAAACAGACGCGGAGAAATAACCAGTAAATCACTTCCCGCGCCTCTCTACATCAATTACTCAGTTAACCAAGGAGTCATCTGGGGTTTCCAACCAACTAACTCTTCAGATTTAAACCACAAAGCAATTTCATTTTGTGCAGTTTCCGGTGCATCAGAACCGTGGATGATGTTGCGTCCAACATTAATACCAAAATCCCCTCGGATTGTGCCTGGCTCAGATTCTAAAGGTTTGGTTGCACCAATCATTTTTCTGGCGGCAGCAATAACACCATCACCTTCCCAAACCATTGCCACAACAGGACCAGAAGTTATAAATTCAACTAAGCCAGGGAAAAAAGGTCTTTCCTTATGCACAGCATAGTGTGCTTCTGCTAATTCGCGAGTAGGCTGCAAAAATTTTAAACCAACCAGCGTAAAACCTTTGGTTTCAAAACGGCGAATGATTTCGCCAACAAGTCCACGCTGTACTCCATCAGGTTTAATTGCTAAAAAAGTACGCTCCATTGCAGTTACTCCTCAAAGTTTATATACCATTGTTATTTGTCCTTCGTCGTTTGCTCTTTGTCAATGGTTTAGCTATTAGTTGGTGGCGAATCACTATTTTTATTTACCTACCGTTAATCTTTTTTTAATCATTTTCCATAGCCAATCCCCCCTACAGCATTCCCAATAAAAAAGTGTT
The DNA here is from genome assembly GCF_034931845.1 of Calothrix sp. UHCC 0171. Lineage (NCBI taxonomy): Bacteria > Bacillati > Cyanobacteriota > Cyanophyceae > Nostocales > Calotrichaceae > Calothrix > Calothrix sp. UHCC 0171. The sequence goes on along the minus strand of NZ_JAYGHN010000020.1, from coordinate 76,524 downwards.
TTTCACTGACCTAGTGAATGCGTTACATTGTAGATTCGTGGGTGAAAAGAAGAGGTTTAGTAAGAAATGGGTGTTGAGTCAACTACTACAACTGATGAGGTGCAAAAGCCTCCAGCCGCTAATGGTAAAAAGGCTTCTATGGAACACAAGCGCAAGCAAAAACAACTGCTTTTACCAAGTAGTGAGTCAAATACCGCCCGCCGATGGACAATTGAAGATAGCGAAGATTTGTATCGTATTGGGGGCTGGGGACAACCTTATTTTTCGATTAATGCAGCCGGACACATCACAGTTTCCCCGAAGGGTGATAGGGGTGGTTCGCTGGATTTGTTTGAGTTGGTTAATGCCATCAAACAGCGTAATTTAGGATTACCCTTGTTAATTCGTTTTTCCGATATTTTGGAAGATCGAATTGAACGGTTAAATGCTTGCTTTGCCAAGGCGATCGCCCGCTACAATTATCCTGGTGTGTATCGTGGGGTATTTCCTGTTAAATGCAACCAACAGCGTCACCTCATCGAAGATTTAGTTAAGTTTGGCAAACCCCATCAATTTGGTTTAGAGGCTGGTTCCAAGCCAGAATTAATGATTGCCTTGGCTTTACTTGATACTCCTGGGGCTTTATTGGTATGTAATGGTTATAAAGACCGTGAATATGTCGAAACGGCGATGCTGGCGACTAAATTAGGGCAAACACCAATTATTGTTCTTGAACAAGTTGAAGAAGTTGATTTGGTAATTGAAGCTAATCGTCAGTTAGGGATAAAACCAATATTGGGTGTGCGCGCCAAACTCAGTACCCAAGGTATGGGGAGGTGGGGCACTTCATCGGGAGATAGAGCCAAGTTTGGTTTGAGTATTCCCGAAATTATCCAAGCTGTGGATAAGTTGCGAGATGCTGATTTAATGGATTCATTGCAGCTTTTACACTTCCATATCGGTTCGCAAATATCTGCAATTCATGTAATTAAAGATGCTATCCAAGAAGCTAGCCAAATTTATGTAGAATTGGCGGCATTGGGTGCAAATATGAAGTATCTCGATGTTGGTGGCGGCTTGGGGGTTGATTATGATGGTTCCCAAACCAACTTCTATGCATCCAAAAATTACAACATGCAAAACTACGCTAATGATATTGTGGCGGAGTTAAAAGATACATGTTCTGAGCGGAATATACCTGTACCAACCCTAATTAGTGAAAGCGGACGAGCGATCGCATCTCATCAATCGGTATTAATTTTTGATGTTCTCAGCACTTGCGAAGTTCTCCGGGAAGAACCGGAACCACCCAAGGAAGGAGAGTCCCACATTATTAATTACCTTTGGGAAACCTACCAATCGATTAATAACGATAATTATCAAGAACTTTACCACGACGCAACCCAATTTAAGGAAGAAGCTATTAGTCGTTTCAAACTGGGAATTTTTAGCCTCACGGAACGTGCCAAGGCTGAACGGTTGTACTGGGCTTGCTGTCATAAAATTCTTTACCTCACTCGTCAGCATGAATACGTGCCCGATGAGATGGAAGATATCGAGCAAATCATGGCTTCCATTTACTACGTCAATTTGTCAGTGTTTCAATCAGCACCCGATTGTTGGGCGATCGATCAGTTATTTCCGATTATGCCAATTCATCGCTTGGGTGAAGAACCAACTCGACGGGGAATATTGGCTGATTTAACTTGCGATAGTGACGGTAAAATCGATAATTTTATCGATTTGCGGGATGTCAAACCTGTGCTGGAATTACATCAATACAAACGTGGAGAGCCTTATTATTTGGGTATGTTCCTCAATGGTGCATACCAGGAAATTATGGGTAATCTACACAACCTCTTTGGCGATACCAACACGGTTCATATCCAACTGACACCGAAAGGTTATCAAATCGAGCATGTTGTCAAGGGTGATACCATGAGCGAAGTGGTGAGCTATGTGCAGTATGATGCTGAAGACATGGTGGAAAATATTCGTCAGCGCTGCGAATTGGCGTTAGAAGAAAAGCGGATTACATTGGCTGAGTCGCAAAGGTTGTTACAGACATATGAGCAAAGTTTAAGTAGGTACACTTATCTTTCTTCGTAGATTCGTAAAATCATCGATATCCCCAGCTTTGAAAAAAGTCGGGGATATATGTTTCTACCAGTTTCGCCTAAGGAATCATGTAAAAATTAGCAGTGCAAGCGTCTCGCTTGCTATTTCCCAAACGCGCTGCCCGTACTATTTGTTCAATTTATTTTACACGAATACTAAATGTGCGATTTTCACGCTTGATTATTTAGGGCTTGCTTGGAGTCACTCATCGTCATGCAGACACTTACAGAATGGGGGCTTGACGATATATCAAGTCACAGATGATGACGCGGGAATAGGGAGACACAAAGATTAATGTGTTGCCAGATTTTGGAGAAACGATATTAGGAATTTTATTAATAAAAATTAGTATTAAATTTTAGACATAGATTTACTTCTATATATAGGATTACTTTCTTGAAAAGGTTGTTTCAAGGCATTTAGCCAAGAAATCATGTTCTATATTTCTGGATATAAAAGAGAATTATTTGCAATTGCTTGCATTTATTATTGACTTGAGTTAGAGTCTAGGCATGGCTCAAGTTACACTTTTTAGTCTGTTCTTGAATCCAGTCTTGATCCAATATTCAGGAGGAGAACAAGGATAACAGTGCAAAAATAACTAAACAATTTTCCTGAGTCCAGGAATTGACTATTGTCTGCGAGCAAAATAGTAGTGAATCTCCTACTTTGATGTTGCGAAAAGACATAAGACTTTTGTTAATAAAACTTTATGCTCAGAAATACTTAAATCGTGTGTTGCTAAAAGTTACCGATAATCTATCTGTAGATGGATAGATTACATTTAAATACGGTGAGAGAATCTGAGAAAAACGCAAATTTTCTCAAAACTGATTTTTATACAGGTTTAAATAAATTCAATTTATGCCAGTTCAGTCAAATATCGTATTGTTGGCGACAACAGTAAGAAAAGTTTAAATTTTATGATTGAGGAGGGAATTATTTAATTTCTAGATTGCGCTTAAATATTTGTAAAAATAATTTTGCCGAGATAAATTTCCAGTAGATGATGATTATGGAATAGAGCGATAACTCTCCAGTACGCTCTGCGATCGCCAAAATTCAATTCTCAAGTTATGTATGTTCTAAAGTTTTGTTTATTGGTATCAATTTGCCATAGAAAGTTTACTGAATGCATTGAGGTATGAGCGAATCAAAGTATCTCTGTCGGTAAAATCCTTTGTTCGTAAATCACATCAATACACTACAAGTACAATGGATAATAATGTTTTTTGTTCTGATAATTCCCAAAAACTTGGGGAGGATATTATTGGTAGCGCTGCCAATTGTCAGGCTTATATATTAATAGAATGTCCACCTCCTTGGGTATCGGATGCATTTAATTCTAAGTGGGTTCCGAGTAATTTAAAATCGCTGGTGGAAGAAGTTAAAAAAGCTAGATTACCAATAAAATTTTTATTAATTGCGAATAATTTATCACATAAATCTAGTAGTACGACATTGCTAATTTACCAGCGAAAAGAAGGACTGGGAAGTGGCTATAGGAAGCAAGAATTTAATTTACCAAGTATAGAAGATGTCACCCCTATTATTAGAGCGTGGCTGTGGGGAAAACTGCCAATTTGCGACCTAGAAGCACATGTCACTAGGGATATTTTAGTCTGCGCTCACGGAAGTCACGATCGCTGTTGTGCGCGTTATGGAAATCCTTTTTATTTTTATGCGTCAGAAATGATTGCTGATTCGCATCTTGATAATGTGCGTATTTGGAAATCAACACATTTTGGTGGGCATAGATTTGCACCTACCGTTATAGATTTACCAGAGGGAAGGTATTATGGCAGGTTTGAAAAAGATGATTTCAAATCTGTTTTGATGCACTCTGGTGATATTGAATGTTTGAGTAAAATTTACCGAGGTTGGGGAATTTTACCGCCGGAAATTCAAGTGTTGGAAAGGGAATTGATTCTTCGTTATGGCTGGGATTGGTTCAAGTATAAAGTCACAGGGAGAATTGTTGAACAGAGTCAAGATAAAGGGAATATTTTGGCGGAAATAACATTTGAAAAACCCGATGGTTGTACCTATTGTCATCGAGCGCATTTAGTTAGAGATGATGCGAAAACTGTAGAATTAAAAAGTTCTTGTGGTGCGACTAAGGAATCGGTATTTACAAAATATTCTGTTACTAGTTTGTGGAAGGCTTCCGAAAAGGTTGTGAGTCTACAACAAAATAGAAGTTATGCGACTGGTACGTGATATCCGGTTTGTCTGAAAAAGCTGATGCAAAGATGGGGAGAATTAGCTGGACTTGATATGACTCTGGAATATTGTCAAGGTGTAGCTTGAACTTAGAGTATTTTTTCCTAGTAAACGTAATATACTTACTCAGAGTTCAGCATTCATCCTCCTTCCCTTTATGCCATCAGGACGGACGCACGATCGCATTACAATTTGGACTTTACCTATCGTCGTTGCGATTACCTTTTGGCAAACGCGCAGTGGCAACCTGACTTTGTTGGTGGCGACGGGGTTTATGTTAGGGGGATTAATGTTTGGTCCCGATTTGGATATTTACTCGCGACAGTTTCAACGCTGGGGATGGTTGCGCTGGATTTGGTTGCCATATCAAAAGAGTCTGCGACATCGTTCGGTTTTTTCCCATGGTCCGTTAATTGGTACGACGATACGAGTTATTTATATCACTATATTATTGAGTGTTATTACGACATTAGGATTATTGATTGTCGAGAAAGTCGGGAATATGCCATTGAATTGGCAGGGGTTGGGTGATGGTATATTAGGTGCGATCGCCAAATATAAAACAGAATTTTTCGCGTTATTTTTAGGGTTAGAAGTTGGTGCAATGAGTCATTCCCTCAGCGATTGGACTGGTTCAGCTTACAAGCGGTTTAAAAAACAAGGAATTGCCGGCATACTTCCAAAAAGTAGTAGGGGAAAGGGGAAAGGGAAAAGAAGAATCGGAAAAAGAAAACGGTAATTTATTTACGTAATACTCAATCATCAATAACCAATGACAAATACATTAACAGCACTCCAAGAATTAATCGATGTCGTCGCCAAATTGCGAAATCCAGATGGTGGTTGTCCTTGGGATTTAGCGCAAACTCCACAAACCCTTACCCCCTACGTGATTGAAGAAGCTTATGAGGTGGTGGATGCGATTCAAAGTGAGGATAATCAAGCAATTTGTGAGGAGTTGGGAGATTTATTATTACAAGTTGTATTGCAAGCACAAATAGCTAGTGAATCCCAACAATTTACATTAAAAGAAATTGCGGAAGGAATTTCCCAAAAGTTAATTCGTCGCCATCCCCATGTATTTGGTGATGTGTCTGTCACAAATGTTGATGATGTTCGCAAAAATTGGGAAGAAATCAAAGCCGCAGAAAAGGGAGAAGCAGCACCAGAAAAACAATTATTGAGTAGTAAATTAAGTAGTTATGCGCGCAAATTCCCACCGATAACAGCAGCAATGAACATTTCTAAAAAAGCTGCTGAAGCTGGCTTTGAGTGGGAAAACATTGATGGTGTTTGGGATAAATTTCGCGAAGAATTACAAGAATTTCAACATGCATTAATTCACGAAACACCCGAAGAACAGCAAGCTGAATTAGGTGATTTAATATTTTCTCTGATTCAAGTTGCTAGATGGTATCAACTTGACCCTAGTCAAGGATTACAAGGAACAAATCAGCGCTTTATTCAGCGTTTACAGAAAATGGAAGCTTTTGCAAATCGTCCCTTAACTGATTATAGTTTGGATGAATTGGAAGCACTTTGGCAACAAGCCAAGGCACAGATAGCACAGCAAAAGCAAGAACAGCAATATTAAACTTTACCCCAACACCACCAAAAACTGCTCTATAGACTAGCGCACTGGTCTTCCTTGCTACCTTGAACAATATTACCACTGCCTTGGGGAGCGGGCTGGTTTTCTTTACATTGCAGATTACCGTTAATACGATTACTCTGAATGCGGATACCACCAGTATTTTTAACTGCCTGCAAATTACCGCCAATTCGGTTGTTGTTTGCCACTATCCGAGAGCTATTTTCATCAAATTGAATATCTCCATTAATAGTAGATGAGGAAACATTCGCCGCCAGACCTTGTTTAACTTGTACGCTGCCCCCCACTGTTGAATTCGATAAAACATTCACAGCAGCAGCATTTTCACCTTGGACATTTCCTTTAATTCTTGCCCCTTTGGCATTCAGCGTGGCATTAGACTCGACTTTAACAGTACCTTCGACACGAGTACCATTGAGAGTACATGTTTTACCAGAAGGTACTTTCACATTATCAACAGTGATGGCTCCCAGAGAACCTTGACAGGAGATTTCTTCAGCTATAGCAGGAGCAATAGCAAGATTCAGACTTGTAAAAGTAGCGATCGCTAATATGTTTGTAATTTTCATGGAACTACCCTAGTTGATGTGAATGGACTCGTAAGCCTTGACTACTTCTACAGTAGGGTTTGTTTGTGAAAGTTTCTTAAAAATTGTATGAGAGATTTCTTAGAAAGACAGGAGACGGTAGTTACATAAATTTAATAATTATTCTCTCAAAGGAGAAGACTCTGAAAATTGAGTACGAATATTATTAGATGTCAGAACACAAACCTCATAAATTTTGATTCATGTATCTGCATACAGGTAGAAATTTAGTCTATCCAAAGATAGAAAGAATATATAAGTATTCGTGTAAAAATAAATTGAACCAGTAATGTGGGCAGCCCTCAGTCGAGCCGCGCTCACGCGGGAGCATCCACCTTTGGGAAATAGCAAGCGAGAGGCTTGCACTACTTAATTTTTATATGATTCCTAACCACAGAATGTCTATTTAAATCAAATATTTAGTTTGCTTAACTAAAAGGAGCAATTTCTAATCTTGCCATGTCAGATTAGGTATAATTTCTGAACTCAAACTTCAGTTTGTTTATATTTGTATATTTGTATATTTGTGATGAATCCAGATTCAAAAAGTCCTTTGAATACTCAACTTAAAAATCCTCAGATTGAGGGTTATCAATTTACTTGGTTAGACTGGTTTTGTTTATGGTATCCACCAGGTTGGTTAATCTTATTTAATCGTCATTGGCAACATTATCACTCGGAGCCAGATGGCTGGAAATGGTTTGAATATTGTTTATTTTTAATTCCCTTGGGATTTTATTTAGCATTATTCATTCGTTGGTTACGTTTAGGTTTTCGCTCGCCAGGTACTAATAATAATCAAGAATTTAATCCCAATTACCAAAAGTTATTTCGTCAAGAAATATTAGCCCCCATTGTTAAACATTATTTTCAAGCCCAATTACATCAACTTGAAAATTTGCCCATTGCAAATATTTCCAGAGAAGAACCAGTCATTGTGATTATGAATCATGCGGGGATGTCTTTTCCTTGGGATTTTATTACCTTGGCTTATTTACTCAGTGAAAAATATAATTGGATAGTTCAACCATTAGCGGGTACAGCATTATTTGACCATGCTTTGATGGAGTGGTGGCTACCTAGTGGATGGTCAAAAATTTTAGGTGGTGTGCGCGCCGATCGCAATAGTTTTAAAGCAGCAATTCAAGAACATAAAAATGTACTTTATGCACCCGAAGGTTTACGTGGTCCCATGAAAGGATGGGCAAAACGTTATCAATTACAAACTTTTGATATTAGCTTTGTTCAACTAAGTGAAAATTACCAAGTTCCCATTCTTCCTATTATTTGTATTGGCAATGAAAAATTGCATCCATTCACAATCAATGTTCGCTGGTTGCAGCGATTATTAAAAATGCCATTCTTCCCATTATCACCTTTAATTATTCTGTTTTTTCTTTTCCCCTCAATGGGAGTTTGGGCAATGCGATCGCAATTAAATTATTTTATTCAACCTGTTGAAAATGTAAATCTCAATGATAGTGAATTAGATAATAAACGTTCAGCAGCTTATCAAAAAGCACAAAAGTTACGCGAATATATGCAAATGCAAATTAATGAACGTATTTGATAAATATCAGGTTTATTTCAAGAAAAATTTAATCCCCTGGCTTACCAAAAAATCTGCCAGAAAATCAGGAATAGAAATTCAGTAAACCAAAAAGTTTTTCTCAATGGCGATCGCTAATAAATGTTTACGTATATTAAAGTGCTTTATTTTACCAAATATATAATAAGAACTTATAACACATTGAGGTGTCTCTAAAAATGAAATGATGGAAGTAGCATTTACCTTTTCGGACAAAAAATGACTATTTCATCAAAAAAATTGGTTCTCAGCGACTCAGAGACGCTGGATAAAGTTATTGAGTGTTTGATAGAACATTTTCCGATTGAAACTCAAGGACTGTCTGCTGGTGAGATGAATTAAGAGAAAAAGTATTACACAATACAAATTTGTTGATAATTTCCTTTTTAGAAAAAACTTTTTGGTTTACTGAATTTTCTTCCTAATTTACCGGTGCATGAGTTTGAAGGGCTTTTATACACCTCTCCGCAAGCATTTTTAGCGTGGTTTGACCAAAATGTGGTTGAAGGTTTACAGGCAGAGCGCAATGAATTTCCATCACCAGAACATATTAACGATGATCCGCAAACTGCACCATCTAAGCGGATTTTACGCTCATGTCCAGGTTATGACAATCCTTTGCATGGCTCCTTGATAGCGATGGATATTGGTTTAGATGCCATTCGTGGGCAGTGTCAACATTTTCATCAGTGGCTTTCGCGGTTAGAGGAAATTGGGCGTTGATAATTAGGTTTTTATCGCTTGGAATCGTTTAATGCAAGCGTAGGCTGACATCTTGCACCAAAAGACTATTGAGAAAATTAGGACTTGAAAGCCTTGATTTATCGCAAGCAGTTAGGTTTGTTTCCGAGCTTATTGAGAAGGTGGAAGATATGTGTAGGGGTTAATTTTAGAGCGGCATAAGATATCTTCAGTACTTTTCAGGTAAGTGAGGTACAGCAATGGAAGGGAAAGTGTTTAGCTTTTACGATTTGGTTTGCTTAATGTACCCTATAAACTTGCAATCTGCTGTATCTTTAGGAGCTAATTTATTTAGCTTTATTTAATATTTACTAACTGACTCTAAAACTATTGTGTTTGTCTATGCTAACCATTTTTTAGGCTTGTAGATACTTACATTTTATTGTTATTTTTTAAAGATACTAAATAGTTTTTTTAAAGTTTTTGTGTTAACTGTAAAATTACCTGTATTTAGGTTTATTCTTGTTTTATAAATGTCATTTTTATTGTAAGTGATATTTCGTAGCGTTTCTCAGTCTAATTAAGTACATCTAATGGTACTATTTTCTCATGAAAAGTAAATTGCTTTCATCAGTTTTGGTCGCTGGAGTATTGTTATTGACAGCCGTCAAAACTGCTAATGCTCAACGTATCAAGGTTGCTAACATTGAATATCCAGCTTTTTCTTCAAAATTGCCACGGACTGGTAACGCTTACATTGGTTCTTGTATCAATTCCAAGAACGAAATGCATGGCTTTTTAATTATACGCGATAATGACAGTGTAATTCGTTTTCAGTCAATTGCGCGTGTGAATGCAAATTCACCAATTGTGATTGTTAATCGAGCTATTGTGCCCAAGGACAGCTTGAATATTGTAACCAAGCATTCCCCTCAAGGAATGGAACATGCAAAATTCATGTTGAGCAAATACGCTTTTCTAGCTGCTGGTAAAACTGAATGTCCTGCTGGATTTCAGCATAAAGAGTTTTTCTTTGAGCAATTGAAAGAGTAGCAAAAAATCCTCATCACTTAGAGGGTGTTTGAAAAGGTTTTAGAAGTCAAATGTTATGCCAATCGCCTCACCATAATACGGATCATAGCAAGGTAGATAATAGGTATCCGCTCAAAAAATCGGGGTAGAAAGGAAGCTATTCGTGCATGGAGTGTGTACACAGTGTAATAAAATATGCAGATTTGAAAAAAAAGTCCGCCCAAAACTTGATTAATTACATCAAAAAGCATTCAGAACGAATTGTCAATTACGAGTATTTTTCCCAAGAAAGCTTATGCTCCATCGGTTCTGGCGGAGTTAAATCTGCTGTTAAACAGATTCAGTAAATCACAAAGTTTTTTACTAGGCTTATGCTCATTCAATCACCAAGTATAGGCAAGTAACTTTAAATACTTAGTCTATAAGTTTTTATTATGTTTAAAAATCAATAATAGATAAAGTTTTTACTTAACGGGTGACAACATAGCTACACAGCTTGTTTCATAAGGGATAGAGCATGAAATCCACGCTGAAAATAGAGCCGTTTATGAGGTTTGAGTGCCATCAACCTGAAAGCCCAATCTGCCCATAATTCCATACCATATATCCATCTTTGTCCATAAAGAGAAAAGCTAAAATCGCTCTGACGTGGGGTCTTGTCCTTGTGTTCTTGAATACGTCCAGCGTAAGTTTCGATCCCTAGTGTTTGCATCTGTTGACCATGTATTGTCGCCAAACTATAAGCAATTACAATTAGTAATACTAAGGATAAAAACCGAGTTTCATTCACTTTAGCATCCTCTAGATTATATCCTCCAGTTTTGCAATCCTTGAAGAATTGTTCAATTCCCCACCGACATCGATAAACCTCTAAAGTTTGTTTCAGAGTTGGGAGATTAGTTAAGATATACCACGGCTCTTTCGGACCTTTTTTGTGATATTTTCGTTTCCAATAAATAGCTATATTAAACAGACCCAAACCATCACCTTTATTGCACCTCACTCCTACATAAAATTGAGACATTCCCGGTTTAAATCCTTGCTCTTTCAGGACTTGATATTCTTCACCAGAATGTTCTTGAAAATGAAGGTCTTTTTTCTGACGTAGAGCAAAGGATATTCCCCTTTCATCAAGCCATTGAGCGAGTTTTGGGCTATGGAATTCCCTGTCTCCTAATACTAGAACCGGATAGTTCTTCAACAGCTTAAGAGCTACACTTAATAAACGCTTTTGAGTTGAGAAATTACTGTTACCCACATGGTTCAACATCTCCCAATACAAGGGTAATGCATGAGTACCCCACACTAAAGTAACCATAAACAAATTGCGTCCTTGCCATTGAGTTCTATCAATAGCAATCATCCAATAACCATATTTTTTATGCTTTTGTTTTTTCAGATAACGGCGTTGTTCTCGATTGATGTTTTTTCCTGTTTGCTCTTGTCTAATCCAATATTTTATCAATGGAAACCACAATAATTTAACGCAGAATTTACCTACAACTAAAAACCGTTGCAGGTTGCGTTTACGACTTTCATATTTTATTGGTTGAGGAAATAAACTAGCCAATGTGGAGAGCTTTACTTGTCGATGTGCTTGTATCAATAGCAACAATACTTCTAGCGTCAGATACTGCTGTTCACTCAAATGCTTTCGGAAGATAGTTTGGTATGATTGTGGCAACATTTATTTTTTTTGAGCGGGGATGAATTCCCCCTATTTTTTTACCACTTTATTTTCTCAAATTATTGCCACATCTCATCTTGAGCCGCCTTGTCACCCGTTAAGAAGTTTTTATGAATTACATTTTAGAATCTCTATCACAGTCGGGTATTAAAAATAATAATTTTTCTTAAATAAAAATATTTCTTTTTACAAAAAATTATGAGAGTTATGTCTTCTTGAATTAAATTAAATGAAGGGTGACATTTATTCTTTTAATACAATGATATCAAAAAAACTAGCTCTTACAGACGAGGAAACATTAGACGAAGTTATAGATTGTTTAACTGAAAATTTTACGATTGAAACCCAAGGAGCTTTTAATCAAAAAAATCTATTTGAGATTTTAGTAAGAGCGGCAAGCATCGGTGATAGCATCGAAAATACAAGCAAAGTTTTAAATCAAAGCCCATCGGGTAATGATATTAGGTATCACTTGAATAAAATCAATAATTTTGAGCAGCTTGAAAGTCAAATCAATCAAGCTTTAAAAAGTCGGATACCCCATCGAATTAAAAAAGGTCGTCACAAAATAGCAATTGACTTAAATTTGATTCCCTATTATGGGGAACCAGACGAAAACGAAAAAGAATATATCTATAGAAGTGAAGCCAAACTTGGGACTTGTTCTTTTTACGCTTACGCGACTCTATATATAATAACCAAAAATAAAAGAGTTACATTAGCTGTTAGAGGAGTTCGTTGGAGTGATACAAGTGTCGCTATAATTACCTATTTACTAGCTGAAATTAGTAATTTAGAGATAGATATAAAGAGCCTTTATTTAGATAGAGGTTTCTTTAATGTTCCTGTTATTATATGGTTCAAAGCTTTAAATATTCCTTTTATAATGCCAGCGATTAGAAGAGGAAAGAAAAAAGGGATAAAACAATTTTTAAAAGGTAAAAGTAGTTCTAAAAAAACTTATACAATGAGCAGAGGTAAAGATGATGATGTAACTTTTGATTTATGGATTGTTTGTAAATATAGAAAAGGAAAAAGAAAAAAACGTGGTGTAGAATATTTTGCTTATGTTGTATATAACGTAAAAGTTAATTTAAGTTATGTGCATCAAGATTATAGAAAAAGATTTGGAATTGAAAGTAGTTATAGACTAAAAAATATTTGTCGTATTAGAACTAATAATAAAAAACCTGCTTTAAGATTACCATTTGTTGGTCTCTCTTTCATTCTTATTAATATCTGGATTTATCTTCTCTGGTTTAAAGTTAGTCGCCCTCGAAAAGGTAAAAGAATAATTTTTTTAAAGCTATTTGGATTAAAGCAAATGCTTGCTTTTTTACGTCAAGTTATTGAGCAAAAATATTTAACGGCTCGAAATATTTATATCCCATCTAATTAATAAAGCTTTTTAGTCAGCATTCATCCGAGATTGAACATTAATAATGAATGCTGATTAATTAGCGATAAATTACATTGAATAAATATAAGATTTTCGAGTCAGTCATAGAAAGTCAATTTTGTGCTGGAATTAATTTCTATTTTATCATCTTTATTGAAGAGTTTGAATTCACCACACTCTTCGAGTTTGTTTAATTCATATTTATTGTTATTTAGATATTAAAACTTAATTAAATATCTTACTCGTAGCAAATCATGCATAAGTAAATATAATCTATTTGTTTCTAAAATTTAAGGTTTATTTTAAAATAATTGTATATATAGCTACATCTTTTCGTAATTTCTTTTTATTGAAAGAAACTTTGTGATTTACTGAAATTCTCAACAAATTAATTATGTCGAAATGCCAAAACGATAACCTTTACCGTAAACAGTGTAAATTAATTGCATTTCCCCTGTAACTTCAATTTTCCGCCGCAACAGGCGAATCAAAGCTGCAATCACATTACTACTAGGTTGTTCGTCCTCACTCCATAAATATTCCATAATTTGGGCGTGAGTTAGCAATTGTCCGGTATTCTCCATAAAATACTGCAATAACTGACTCTCTTTTTCCGATAATTCGATGACTCTACCTTGACGATATGCTACTTGATTTTCGCGATCGAGTTCTAAATCTGCAACTATTAATTTTTCTGTAGTTGCCTCCTGCGTGGGCGTAGTTGAACGACGCAACAATGCACGTACCCTAGCCAGCAACTCCCTCAGTTCAAAGGGTTTGACTAAATAATCATCCGCACCAGCATCCAAACCTTCCACCCTATCATCAAGGGTATCTTTGGCTGTGAGAAACAATACTGGGGTGGTTTTCCCTTGGCGACGCAATTCTTGGCAAATTTCCAGTCCTGTTTTTCCGGGTAACATCCAGTCTAAAATCAAAAGGTCGTAATTATCACTTTGCGCTAACTGATTGCCCTTAGTTCCATCGTATGCTGTATCGACATTATAGCCCTCGCGACTCAGTAAGCGAGTTAGTGGGTCGGTTAATTCGGCTTCATCATCAACTAAGAGTATTCGCATAATCAGATTTTAAATTGGGGATTAGTAAAACTTGAGCCACACTATTGATAAAATCAAATATTACTGGTGATAAAATCAAATATTACTGGTGTAAAAATCGGGTCTAATTCAGAATGCAGCATTAAAAATTTAAAATTATTGGTTAACAGAGTGAAAAAAGCATTTTCCAGCCACTCTAAAAATACAATAATTGCTGATAACTCTGATTTCTGATCTAAATCTCAAATCCAAAATCTAAAATCTCAAATCCTATGATTACCGTCGCATTGCCGAAAGGCGGACTTTTAAAAGATAGCATTCGCCTACTGCAAACAGTTGGATTAGATTTTAGCGCTTTTCTAGACTCAGGAACTCGGCAGTTGCAAATTGTCGATGCAAGTGGAAAAGCCAAGGGATTGCTAGTGAGGGCGCAAGATGTTCCCGTATATGTAGATTATGGGCAGGCTCAATTGGGCATTGTTGGATATGATGTCTTGCGTGAGAAAAAGCCGAATGTGGCTCATTTAGTCGATTTAAAATTTGGTTATTGTCGCCTATCTGTAGCAGTGAAAGAGTCGAGTACGTATCGTTCGAGTTTAGATTTACCTGCACAGGTGAGAATCGCCTCAAAGTATGTCAATTGTGCCCGTGAATATTTCCAAAATTTGGATTTACCTGTGGAAATTATTCCTTTATCTGGTTCAGTAGAATTAGGTCCAATTACGGGTATATCTGAGGCGATTGTTGATATTGTTTCCACTGGAAGAACGATGAAGGAAAATGGCTTAATTGAGATTGAAACTCTGTATGAAAGCACTGCCAGATTAATTGCTCATCCTTTAAGTTATCGTTTGAATGTGGGTAATATGAGTGATTTGATTAGTAAGATGCGGGAAGCAATATTGGTTAGTGGGTAAAAATCTATATAATTGCTGTTATGAGCAATACTACATTTCCTGGTAAATCTCCTGCCAAATCCCACAATACAGCCCACCGTCGTCGTGAAACCGATTGGCGGTTATTTTTACGGTTAGTACCCTACGCTAAACAACACAAGCGATCGCTTATCATCGCTATGTCTATGTTAGTACCGATCGCGATCGCCAATGCGGCACAACCGTTATTAATTGGACAAGCAATTTCCCTCATCCGCAATGAACCTAGTACCTATGGGTTTTTCCAACGCGATACCCTCATGCAAGGGTTATATGTTGTTGAAATCGGTTTACTGATAACGGTACTTATCAAACTTTTTCTGAACGGGATTCAGGGTTATCTCATCCAGCAAGTCGGACAAAAAATTACTGCCTCAATTCGCCAAGATTTATTCCATCATGTCACATCGTTGGCGGTACGTTTTTTTGATCGTACTCCTGTAGGTAAATTAATTACAAGATTAACTAGTGATGTTGAAGTTTTAGGAGATGTATTTTCAACTGGGGCGATTGGTATTATCGCTGATTTATTCTCAATGTTAGTGATTGCCGGATTTATGTTTTCAATTCAGTGGCAATTGGCATTGTTTTTAATCATTATACTCATTCCCATCGCTTTATTAATTATCTACTTCCAACAGCAATATCGCCGAGCCAATTACAAAGCCAGGGAAGAACTTTCGGGATTAAATTCACAACTCCAAGAAAATATCACGGGAATTCGGGTTGTACAGTTATTTCGACGGGAAAAATTCAATAGTCGCCTATTCTACCAAACTAACAAAGATTATGTCAGAGAAGTAGATCGAACTATCTTTTTTGACTCTTCTGTTTCCGCAACCTTGGAATGGATTGCATTAATTGCTGTTGCGGGAGTTTTATTGATTGGGGGTTGGTTGCTACTCAAAGAGCAATTAACATTCGGAATCTTATCTACGTTTATTTTCTACGCTCAAAAATTATTTGAACCGTTGCAACAATTTGCCGAAAAATTTACCGTCATTCAATCAGGTTTTACCGCAATTGAAAGGGTGAGTGATATTTTAGATGAACCCATTGAAATCCGGGATAAAGTAAATTCTCGCACTCTGGCTGGATTTGAATTTGGGTACATTGATGAAATCATCGAAAACCTCGATACTGTTGAAAATCACGAAAATGAAGCTGCCCGTGGTGAAATCCGATTTGAAGATGTGTGGTTTGCTTACAAAGATGACGACTATGTCATTAAAAACCTAAATTTTACCATTCATCCAGGTGAAAAAATTGCTTTAGTTGGTCCCACTGGTGCAGGTAAAAGCTCGATTATTCGGCTATTATGTCGTCTCTACGAACCCACAAAAGGACGCATCCTTGTCGATGGTATTGATATTCGTGATGTTCCCCAAGGCGAATTACGGCGATATTTAGCGGTAATTCTCCAAGATGGATTTATTTTTGCTGGGGATGTGAAGGGTAATATTACATTGGGTGACGGTTACACATTTGAAGAAGTCCAAGCCGCCGCCGGAAAGACAAATGTATCACAATTTATCGAACAGCTTCCCCAAGGTTATCATACTCAAATGCGCGAACGCGGGACAAATTTATCAAGTGGTCAAAAACAACTGCTTGCTTTTGCCCGTGCAGCAATTCGGAATCCGCAAGTTTTGGTACTCGATGAAGCAACTGCAAGCTTGGATGTGGGAACTGAGGCTTTAGTTCAAGAAGCTTTAGATGAATTATTATTAGGAAGAACAGCAATTATTATTGCTCACCGTTTATCGACAATTCGGAATGTAGATCGAATTTTTGTATTAAAGCGTGGTGAATTAATCGAACAAGGTAGTCATGACGATTTAGTCAGTCAAGGTGGCTTGTATGCGACTCTGCATAACTTGCAGATGTTAGGAAGTCAGTAGAGAGTCAAAGAATCTACATTCTCACTTCTACATGATTTTTCTGGGAGGCTTTCACATATTCTTGCGGGCGAGCAGGTAAGAAGGATTCTATTTTGGCAAACAATTGCTCAAAATCAATTGGCTTAGTAATTAAGCCATCAACTTTACTATCATAATCAATCGACTCCGATAAATTTTCCCAAGCTGTTAGCATCACAATGGGGATAAAAGGCAGCTTTTGGTTTTCGCGAACTCTTTTTGCCACCTCTAACCCCGTAATCCCAGGCATCATCATATCCAATAATACCAGTGCTGGTGGATGAGATGCGATCGCATTTAAGGCTTCATAACCATCTTTTGCAATCTTAACTTTATAACCTTCCATTTCTAAAAATGTTTGTAGCATCCAACAGTTGTCGGGAACATCGTCAACTATGAGAATATACTTTTCTAGACTATCCATTTCTGACTGAAATTTAAACATAATAATTATTCTATTGATATTTTGGTTTTAGTTAAATTTATTATCCCTAAGCTTGTAAGTAACTGTTTATTATCCCTAAGCTTGTAAGTAACTGTCCTCTAACTTTAGATATGTTCAAAGTCGCATATTTTCAATGGAAAATTAGACACTCCAGTATTTAGGTATATACTAAGGATTGAAACCTGATCCATAAAAATAATATTAAGAATTAAAAAATATTAGCTGTAGTACATACTCACAAAATAATGCCAAAACTTAAGATTGTTTTTATAAACTCACTGTAAACCAAAAATTGAAACTTTAAAATTTAAACTTTAAAACTGAAAATTCCATGTGGCTAGTCGCAATATTCGTCTGTCTGGGTTGGATGATTTCCCTATGTTTGCATGAATTTGGTCATGCGATTGTGGCATATTGGGGTGGAGATACTTCAGTCAAAGAGAAAGGATACCTAACTCTAAATCCTCTTAAGTATACCGACCCAGGTTTAAGTCTCCTCTTCCCTCTATTTTTTCTCATGCTGGGTGGATTTGCCTTGCCAGGTGGCGCTGTATATATAAACACTCAGAAACTACGAAGTCGTTGGTGGAATAGTGCCGTTTCTGCTGCTGGGTGTGTAGCGGAAGTTTTTGTCGTCATCACACTTGCCGTGTTATTCCATGCTATTTGGAATCAAGAGGAATTTAATCTGGAAAGGAATGGGGAAAATAGTCTCTACATCAGCGTAATTCTGAGCATTGCCTATGTGATTTTTCTGAATATATACGTAATTTTCATTAATTTGTTACCAATTCCCGGTTTAGATGGATATGGAATAATTCAACCTTGGTTGCCAGTTGCTATTAATAAAAAGTTAGAGAAATTTAGTTCCTATGGATTCTGGATTTTAATTGCTTTACTCTGGTTTTATCGCCCGTTTGGTCAATTTTTGCGGAATATCAGCGATAGTATTATTTCACTTCTTTCCATACCCAATATTTTTGTTGATGTTGGTGGTTCTATGTTTAGAACCCACGCACAATATATAGTTTTAGGCTTAATTGCATTGCTGTGGTTATTTCGCGATAAACGTAAAGATTTATATAGAAAAGGGACTCAGTTAATTTCTGACGGAAAATACGAAAAGGCGATCGCAATTTTAGATCGAGCGATCGCAGCAGAACCCAGTTATAATCGTGCTTGGATGATGCGTGGTTATGGGCTGTATCGACTGGAACGTTATGAAGATGCACTAGTTTCCTACGATAAAGCGATCGAGTTGCAACCTGATGTGGGTGAACCTTGGTATTACAAAGGTATTATTTTTGCAGAGATGCAGCAAATTAATCAAGCATTGGATAGTTATAATAAAGCGATAGAAATTCAACCAAATTATGTAGATGCTTTATGTCAGCGAGGCTATTTGTTATTGGATGAGGAAAATTATGAACAAGCACTGACAGATTTCGAGCAAGCAATTGCCATAGATAAAAATAATAGTTTTGTTTGGTATGGGAAGGGTGATGCCCTCAGTCAATTACAACATGATGTAGAAGCGATTAATGCATATCAACAGGTTTTAAAGATAGAGCCAAAATCTAACGCTTGGCATAATTTAGTCCAGCTTTTAGAAAAGTTAGAAAGATATGAAGAGGTTATCGCCATTTACGATACAAAGCTCAAATATCAGCCAGAGAATGCCAATATTTGGAACCGTCGTGGCTTGATATTACAAAAACTAAATCGTGACAACGAAGCAAAAATTTCATTTCAACAAGCAAAACAAAATGCGGCAAAAACCCTCAGACGCAAACCAGAAGATGCAGATTCCTGGTTTCAGAAAGGTTTAGCATTAACTGCGACGCAAAATCATCTAGAAGCAATTCCAGCTTACCAGCAAGCTATTCAAATTCAGCCAGATTTTGCTCCCGCTTTTTACAATATTGCTTGTTGCTACGCTCAGGAAAATAATTTAGAACTGGCAATCCACAACTTAGAAAAAGCCATTAGTTTGAATCCAGATTTGTATCTTAACGATGCGAAAACAGACTCAGACTTTGATAAAATTCGTGAAAATCCCGCATTCCAAGCTTTATTACAAACCGAATAGGCTGTGACGCATCTAATTTAGTATATAAGGCGCAGGCAAGATGCCCCGGAGTTTTCCGTGAAGAACATCTACCCGGAAACTAGGCTGTTGACTCTGTGCATTTTTAGGGGATAAGAGTTCATACAGTTTTTGCGACATGACTTGTAACTTGTTCCAAGGCTCTGCCTCCTGAGTGGAGGCAATTTAAATAAGTTTCTGCAAATAACTCTTGACTGAGAAAATTGCAGATGCTCCCAAGTTACAGATTTGATATCAAATCCGGCTAATCAGTAATAGCTCATTTTTCTCCCCATCTCCCCATCTCCCCATCTCCGCGTCTCCCCATCTCCCCATCTCCGCGTCTCCCCATCTCCGCGTCTCCCCATCCCCCCATCCCCCCATCTCCCCATCCCCCAGTTCCGATTCCTCAGCAAAAAAAAATTTCCGAAAGACTAGCGCAATTCAAAAAACTTTGCTAATATTAGTTCTTGTGAGACAAAACGGGCGGTTAGCTCAGTTGGTAGAGCGCCTGCCTTACAAGCAGGATGTCATCAGTTCGAGTCTGGTACTGCCCATTCAGTAAATTGAGGTTAGAGATAAAACCTACAGGTTCTCTAACCTTTTTTAATGCGATCGCTAACAAATTCATCAGTTGCATCAACAAAATAACTACCGGATAGTTGTATTCTGGCTAAAGCAATACTAGGTAGTTAAAAATACAACAATGCTGACGACAAATATTGACGAGGTAATCAAGACATTAGACTCGATTATTTTTGAAGCAACTTTAACGCGCGATCGTATTGGTTTCTTTGCTGCATTATATCGTCAGGTGACGCTCAAGATTAAAATGGGAATGGAAAGTAATCATTTTGATGATTATGATCGCATGAATCAATTTGCTGCTACATTTGCAAACCGTTATTTAGTTGCGATCGATACATACAGAAGTGGTGGTAAACCCACAAAAAGCTGGAAAGTTTCATTTGAAGCAGCTTTACAACCCGATTTTATCATTCTTCAGCACCTTTTATTGGGTATTAATGCTCATATTAATTTAGATTTAGGAATTGTAGCGGCAGAAATTTGTCCAGAGCAAGAATTACAAAATTTTGCAGGTGATTTTGAGAAAATAAATAATATCATTGTCGATTTGCTCAACCCCATTCAGGATGTTGTCAATCAATTTTCCCCGTTTCTGGAAATTTTGGATAAGGTTGGTGGTATCACAGATGAAGCAATCATCAGTTTTAGCATCAAAAAAGCACGTCAAGAAGCTTGGAATCAGGCACAAATTCTGGTACAACAAACAACAGAACAGCAGCAAGCAACGATTATTTCACTGGATCAAAAAGTCGCCTTTTTAGGGCATATTGTTGCTAGTCCCAGTCGCATCATCGACAAAGCTATAGAAATAGTTAAATCATCTGAAAGTGATGAAATACCATTGATTATTGATGCTTTGAATAGAATCGTGAGTATTTAATGAATACTGAGAATTAGGAATCAGTCCAATTATTTGATGACTTTGGTGCATGAGTTAAACTATCAATACCAGCCACCCGCATTTGTTCGTAAACACTTTGGGTTGGTGCTAACCAAACTTTACCAGTACCCCGAAAGGTTTGTAATAATCCTTCACCACTCGTCAAAGTCCCAAAAATAGTCTTTGTGGATTTTTCAACGGTAAACTCAATTTTGCCAGTACGCATTAAAGCAAAATTACCATCCACCTTCAGAGTTTCGTTATTCAACTGCACACAATGAACTTCGGAAGCGGGAACAGGTAACTCAAACACGCAAATCCCCGTACCGCGAATCTTAGTTTGGAATAAACCTTCATTACCAAACAAAGCTGAGGAAACATTCTTTTGGATTGCCGCACTAATTTCCAGGGAACCTTCACCACAATAAAACAAACCGCGATCGCAAATAATTTCTTCGTTATTGAGGTAGTAAGTCAAGAAATGACTGAAGCAAGGTTCGAGGAAAATACAGCCATGTCCCTGATAGCGGGGAATAAACGCCGACTCATTGGTAATGAACTTGTTGAGCATGGCTTTTCCTAAACCAGCCATTCCCCCAGCCTTACTTTCAATTTGAATATGTCCATATAAATATTGCAATGCACCCGCTTCAATTTGCGCTTCTCCGCCTTGCAGGGTGATTTTTACCTGTTTGAGTTGCATCCCCACTTGATTGGCGTAATAAATTGCTTGCGCGGTTTCCGGGTCATTAATACCTGATAATGATTTATAACCAAGAATCTCGACTTTGAAATTGTCTCCAGAAACACAATCAAGCACTTCTACCCTTGATGTTGATTTTTGGCGATGGAAAGGTTCGATAAACCGATTTTCCTCCAGATTGTCCACAGTAAATTCCTCTGGTTAATTTTAGTCAGCAATACTACCAGTGTAGATAATTTTAGCGAAATGTTTCCCAAGTTGTGAGCGATGGAAATTCAGCATTTTCTCACCTCGCTCCTCAATTTATGTACTTCAGAAATATTCTCATAAATATTTATATAAATTTACACTATGAATCGCTATAATATGCGTCATAGTAAAAGACATCTTGATGAACAGTTTTTGAGTATAGAGAATTTCCCAAAAATAGATATTTTGAATACATCTTGACTTTTGAGAAAACTAAAATACTTGACAACTTTACAAAAATATTTATGAGCAAAATAAAGACAGCAAAACTATAAGATGATTGGTGCTTCGGAGACAAATCATGGTAGCTGTCACAGAGAACGTCCAACGTCGTTTAACTATACAAACTGTTGAAATTGCCCCCAATATCACGGCGATTCGATCGCTCGATTGGGATCGCGATCGCTTTGATATTGAATTTGGTCTACAAAACGGTACAACCTATAATTCGTATCTAATTAAAGGCGATCGCATTGCCCTGGTTGATACTTCCCATAGCAAGTTTCGCGATTTATATTTAGAAACGCTAAAAACCTTAGTTAATCCCAAAGCAATTGATTATATTATTGTCAGTCACACCGAACCCGACCATAGTGGATTGGTCGAAGATGTGCTTCAGTTAGCGCCGAGAGCGACTGTACTTGCATCAAAAGTGGCATTACAATTCCTGGAAAATTTAGTTCACGACCCTTTCAGTAAGCGGATTGTGAAGTCGGGGGATGTTGTAGACTTAGGTGATGGTCACGAAATTGAATTTGTGAGTGCGCCAAATTTACACTGGCCCGATACCATTTTTAGCTTCGATCGCAAATCAAAAACCCTATTTACCTGTGATGCATTTGGGATGCATTACTGTAGCGATGATACCTTTGATGTCGATTTGGAAGCGATCGAGCCTGATTTCCGCTTTTACTACGATTGTTTGATGGGACCAAATGCCCGTTCGTTGTTGAATGCAATGAAGAAAATGCGGGAACTTGGTGACATTAAAATGATTGCCAATGGACATGGACCCTTACTATATCACCACCTCGATTTCCTCCGGGAAAGATATCAGAACTGGAGTCAAGTACAAGCCAAAGCAGAAACCACCGTTGGCATGTTTTATGTGGCTGGGTACGGCTATGGTGATAAACTTGCCCATGCGATCGCCCACGGCATCCAAAAAACAGGTGTGGGTGTCGAAGTCCTCGACTTGAGCAATGCTGATGTCCAGGAGATTCAGGGACTTGCCGGACGTGCAGCAGGTATAGTTGTGGGGATGCCACCCAGTAGTAATTTAGCGGCACAAGCTGGGGTTAGCTCCTTATTGGCGGTGGCTAAAGAGAAACAATTTGTCGGTTTATTTGAATCCTTTGGTGGTGACGACGAACCAATTGATTCTTTACGCAGACAATTTACCGAACAAGGTGTTAAGGAAGCATTTTCTGCCATCAAAATCAAAGAAAGTCCCAATCCAGACACATTCCAACTCTGCGAAGAAGCTGGGACTGATATTGGACAATTGTTGGTTCGCGATCGCAACATCAAGCAGGTGAAATCCCTTGATGTCAACATGGAAAAAGCCTTGGGACGGATTAGTAGTGGTTTGTATATCATTACTAGCCAGAAAAACGGTGCAAAAAGTGCGATGCTCGCCTCTTGGGTAGCCCAGGCAAGCTTGCAACCACTGGGCTTTACCGTTGCTGTCGCTAAAGATAGGGCGATTGAAGCCTTTATGCAAATTGGTGACAAAATAGTCCTCAACGTCCTCGAAGAAGGCAACTACAAGGAACTCAAAAGACAATTCCTGAAGCGTTTACCTGCCGGTGCTGATAGGTTTGCGGAAGTCAAAACCCAAACTGCTAAAAATGGCTGCCCCATTCTCACTGAAGCCCTAGCATATGTGGAATGCGAAATTACCGACAGCATGGAATGTAGCGACCATTGGATTATGTACTGTTCCGTCACAGAAGGTAAAGTTGCGAAACAGGATGGTGTTACGGCAGTTCGTCACCGCAAAGTTGGTAATTATTACTAATTAGATGTGAGTTCGACGGAACCTCTCCCTAGTTTTTGCTATGCAAAAACCGTCCCTCCCTTCATAGGGAGGGATAAGAAATTAAGCTTCTCTCCTGTCTCCACATCTCCACATCCTTTTTTCTCATCCCTCCACACGCAGATAAATAGTAATAAAATATGAGCGAAAATCCTCGTGACGTACAGGTGTTGCCAATTGCTACCAACACCACAGTATTGCGATCGCGCAGTTGGACGAGACTACGTTTTGAAATTGAATATGCACTTTCTCGGGGTACAACGTCAAATTCCTATGTCATCCAAGCTGACAAAATCGCGATTATTGACCCACCTTCGGAAAGTTTTACGGAAATATATAAGGAAGCAATCCGTCGTTGCTTTGAATTAGAAAAAATTGACTATGTCATCATTGGTCATTTTAATCCGAACCGGATGCCAACACTACGGTTCTTGATGGAAATGGCTCCAGATGTAACTTTTGTAACTACGGTTACGGGTGCAAATTATCTGAAAACGGCTTTTTCTAACTCCAATTTAAATCCCAATCTCAAAGTATTGGCGATGCGGGGTAAGGAAACTCTCGACTTGGGTAAAGGTCATGTCCTCAAATTTATCCCGACTCCCAGCCCTAGATGGACGGAAGGGCTATGTACCTACGACCAGCAAACACAAATACTCTACACCGATAAGTTATTTAGTGCCCATGTTTGCGGTGATGAAATATTTGATGAGGATTGGGGCAAATTTAAGGAAGACCAGCGCTATTACTATGATAGTGTCATGGCTCCAAATGCCGTCCACATCAAAGCTGCCTTAGAAAAGATTGCCGATTATCAAGTTCGTCTCATTGCTCCCGGACATGGTCCTCTGCTGCGCTACGGCATGATGGAACTGATCAAATCCTATAAACAATGGAGTCAATCGCAGGCAGAGAGGGAGATTAAAGTTGCCTTATTGTATGCTTCCGCCTATGGAAATACAGCAACCTTAGCACAGGCGATCGCATTGGGCTTAACTAAGGGTGGTGTGGCAGTCGAATTAATCAACTGTGAATTTGCTGAGGCTGACGAAATTAAGGACGCAGTCCAAAAATCGGAAGGTTTTATTATTGGTTCTCCGACTATTGGTGGACATGCACCCACACCGATTCATACCGCCTTGGGCACAGTTTTAACTATTGGTGACAATAACAAATTAGCGGGTGTATTTGGTTCCTACGGTTGGAGTGGGGAAGCATTTGATTTAATCGAAGGTAAACTCAAGGAAGCAGGTTTTAAATTTGGGTTTGAAACGATACGTGCTAGATTTAAACCATCCGACAAAATACTGAAAGATTGCGAAGAAGCGGCAATTGATTTTGCCCAAACCCTAAAACGTGCGAGGAAACTCAGATTGCCCCAACCAGCCGCCAGCCCTATCGAACAAGCCGTCGGTCGTATCATCGGCTCGGTATGTGTGATTACGGCACAGCAAGGAGAAATTTCCACCGCCATGATGGGGGCGTGGGTATCACAAGCAACATTTAACCCACCAGGATTGACAATTGCGATCGCCAAGGAACGAGCAATTGAGTCATTATTACATTCTGGTAGCAAGTTTGCCTTGAATATTCTCGCGGAAGGCAAGCATCAGGAATATATGAAACACTTCCGTAAGAGTTTTGCCCCAGGAGAAAATAGATTTGCTGGGTTTGCCACCGCTACGGCTGATAACGGTTGTGTTGTTTTAGCAGAGGATGCTGTTGCTTATCTGGAATGTACCATTAGTAAGCGGATGGAATGCGGTGATCATTGGGTAATGTACGCGATCGTTGATAATGGTAAGCTACTTAAGCCTGATGCGATGACAGCTATTCATCACCGTAAGTCTGGTAGTTATTATTAAGCTGCCATGAATAATTATTCTTCAGCCGAATTCTGAGTTCTAACTGCCAAAGATAACTGTTGAGAGTGCGCTAGTTGTGACTGGCGCATTTTTTCTTCCCCATATATTCCCCTATCAGTATGCTGCTTCATCGTTCCTGAATATTCCGCAATTGTCACCAAGACACCAGTATAAGTGATGTGTCATCTTTAACTTGTATATTCAGTGGATGGCATGGATTTTTACCAGAAGTCAAACACTGTAACAACATTTTTATACTAAATTTGTTTGCTTCTCTTATGACACCAGAAGAAACCAAAATAAAATTTCCGTTTTGGCAGTATCTTAACCAGCCATTACTAAGTGCAGAAAAACCACCCATATTTAATCCCCGGCGTTTCGCACAAATTTATCACATCGAACTTTTAGAACGTTGTTGGCATAAAGAATGTGATGCCAAAGGATATTCATAAATTAATTCGCAATTAAGTTTTGTGATGAAGACTTCGATCAAGTATCAAACCTGACTGAGTGTCGGGGACTTATTGTCATGCCCGGTGATTAAAATTTCCCCGCGTCTCTAAGCCTCCGTGTCAGTCTAAATTAGCAGTATTAAACCGGACATAATATGACTACGTGCGATCGCGCAAATTGTAAAAGTTTCATTAAGGATATGCATTTTTTGTTTATTTTCTAGCTCATCCGGGATTACTAAACCCAGAAGCACATTATTTGCTTTATAAACTGTTTACTCGGCTGGACTAGTATAAAATGAGCAAGCAAAATCAAAATCTATTGACTTCCTTCGGTAAAGTAATTTTCGCAACTGCCTATGTAGCAATGGTTTCGCCGGTTGCTTCGGCTTTTGCAGCATCAGGGTTGCCTACCAGCATTGAAGAAAAGCTAAATAATACTCAAAATACTCAAAATTTCCCACTAGTTGCCCAGGATATGGTTGACGAACAAGCCAACCAATCAACAACTGAAAATTTACCAGAAGCAGTCAAAGCATCGATTTTCAAAGATGTTACAGAACGCACAAATGTAGAGATGTCATCTCTGCGTATCCTCAAAGCAGAAAAAATAACTTGGTCAGATGGCTGCTTGGGTCTAAAATCAAATGCAAGCTGTACACAAGCATTGGTTCCTGGTTGGCAAGTAATTGTTGCTGGTAGTGAGCAAACCTGGGCTTACCGCACCGATGAAACTGGTACTGTTGCCAAAATCGACGAAAGTTCCAGTCAAACCCTAACTGCAACCATGCAGAAAATCCAAAGTACCAGGCAACAAATTACCAGCAGAAGCACTATTCAACGTCGTAGTGAAGTTTTGTCGGCTCGTACTACTAGCAGTAGTAGTAGTCAAGAAGTGAAAATGGGTACAGTGCAAACTGTTGCCGCAAATCGCACCGTCACAGTTGATAGCAAGAGCAAAAAACCTGGCTTTACCCTGGGAATTTTGCAACCAGCCGGGAATTTCTCTGAGGACATTATTGCCCGTATTTCGGTGAAAGCAAAACGTGGCAAAGGATATGCCAAAGAGCGATTTTTTGGTGATTACAAATACAAAATCAAGCAAAAAGCCAAATTTGCGAAGGGCTTGAAAGCTGGCGATAGAATTGTTGTTCGCTTGTACGATACCCAAAATCGGTTTCTGGGCTACAGTGAATTTGAATGTTTGTCGGCAAATAGCACTGTGAACTTGGTGTTATCCGCCAAGCCCAATGAATACAAAGTTGTACGTACTATTTATGGCTTAGATGCTGACTTCGATGGCAAAGTTGACTCCGGTAGCACCACGTACGACTACTTTACCCAAGTTAGCAACCAAAATGTCAGCTTTATCAGTAATTCCCGCGAAATTCAAGTTAGCCAATTCCAAGTTCAAGGCATGTCAGCCTTTACTAATAGCGTCTATCCCACATCTTTTACCAAAGGAGAGTACGCACTAGTTCAGAAATCCATGAGTGCTTTTGGTTCTAACCTCGCTGCTGCCCTCAAAGCTACACCAAACCAATTAGTGCAAATCAACGAAGTCAGTGATGATGAGACATCAGCTTATGATGTTGGGCAAATGTTGATGGCTTACCGGGAAGTAGGTGTCGCCAACGGTGTTCAAATCCAATTCTCTGACGTATCCGTAAATCATTGGGCAAAAGATTTTATTGCTGAATTAGCAGCAATGGAAATTATTGAAGGATTCCCCGATGGTAATTTCCGTCCCGATGAACAGGTGACTCGTGCCCAATTTGCGGCGATGATTGCCCAAGCCTTTACCAAAGCCAAAATTCGCAATGAAGTAAAATTCACAGATGTTTCCCAGGGATACTGGGCATTTAATGCTATCCGTGAAGCTCATCAAACTGGATTTTTAACAACTTCTGGGACTAAATTTCAGCCGACAGCCCAGCTATCACGTTTAGAAACTCTACTGGCGATCGCACGCGGTTTGAACTACACTGTTACTGGCTCTACTGAAGCCATATTGAATGCCTATAGCGATGCCACAACAATTCGTAGTGACGTACGCAATGCGATCGCGGCTTTGACTCAAAGAGGTATAATTGTCAATTATCCGAATGCTGCCACTCTCAATGTCGATAAAGTTGCCACCCGTGCTGAAGTCGCAGCTTTAATATATAAAGCCCTTGTTAGCACTGGGGAAGCCACAGATATTTCTTCCCAATATGCTGTTGAGCAAAATCAGACTCAACAACAAATGGATATGTCGCGGGAAAGTCAGCGCTCGGATGACGATGATGATGATGACGATGATGACGATGATAAAATGTCTGGACAAGGTCAGCGTTCCGATGACGACGATGACGACGACGATAAACCCAAACGTAATTGTAACCAAGGAATTGGTAACGGAGCTGAAGGGTGCGACCCTGGAAACTCCCAGCCACGCGGTGGCAGCAATGACGAAGGTGGACGTACACCCGGTGGTAAAAAATAATTTCTTCTAGTAGTTCACCAAAGTAACTTTAGCAGGGACAAAAATCTCCGAGTCAATCTCAACCCGTCAATTATGGGTTGGCGAACCACTAGTTTTTCCCATATTTTAAGCATTTTGTTACCGGGCTTTTCCGCCCGGTTTTTATGTCTCTATTTCCAGAGCTTAAAAAGAGGCAGTTTCACGATTAACTAAGCGTGTTTCTGTCATCTTTCCTTCAGTAACTTGCACAGTTTTAAAACTGCCATCACCCAAAAAAGAATTTAAGTACAAATCGCTACCATACTGAGCGAAAATTGTATATTCTCCCGGAGGTAATTTGACAAAAAACTTACCATTTTTGTCAGTTTTCACTTGCGTGACTAGCTGAAAATTTTGTTTTGCTTCCGTCACCGGTATACGAGTTCCCTTGGCTGGGATACGCCCAGAAAAAATCCAAACGTCAGTTTTTACGGGTTGTGGTTGACTGCGTTGACGATTTTCACCAACACTCGGCATTTGATTACCTGTGACACGGACAACAGTACCACTTACACCTTGAGCTTGCCCTGATTGCAGTTGTGGTTGAGTATTGGCAGAGTGAGAATTTTTGGGGACAGCAAAACTAATCGGATTAGTACATCCAAATACAAAGGGTAGCACCAAAATAGTTACGAACAACAGGCGGATTGAAAAAGACAACATATATCCACAATTATGAATAATTTTGCTTGTGAAAAGGACTTAGGAGAATCTCAATTCAACTGAGTCTTCCTTTCTATTTTGACTCCTGAATTTTAGATTCGGACTTCTTTCAGGAATTAACCTAGGGAAAAGTAAGCTACAACACTGCCCACTTTGGACGTGGTAATCTGTGACTGGGGGTATATACACCCTTGGAACCGGGAGTGACAGAATCATGAAGAAGCTGATTAACAATCCGGAAGACTTTGTTCGCGAAAGTCTCGAAGGTATGGCAGCTGCCCATGCAGATTTAATTAAAATTAACTTTGACCCAACTTTTATTCATCGCCTAGATGCACCGAAGTCAGGAAAGGTAGCAATTATTTCCGGTGGTGGTAGCGGGCATGAGCCGATGCACGCGGGGTTTGTCGGCATGGGGATGCTAGATGCAGCTTGTCCAGGACAGATTTTCACTTCACCAACCCCCGACCAAATGTTGGCAGCAGCACAGGCAGTTGATGGTGGTGCTGGTGTAATTTATATCGTCAAAAACTATAGTGGCGATGTGATGAATTTTGAGATGGCGACGGAATTAGCTCACTCTGAAGGTATTCGGGTACTGAATATTTTAATTGATGATGATGTGGCGGTGAGGGATATATACACCCAAGGTAGAAGGGGTGTCGGCACAACAGTTTTAGCCGAGAAAATTTGTGGGGCGGCGGCAGAAAGGGGATATAGTTTGCAGCAAGTAGCAGATTTGTGTCGCCGGGTAAATTTAAGTGGACGCAGTATGGGAATCGCCTTGAGTTCCTGTACTGTACCGATGCGAATGTCGCCAACATTTGCTCTAGGTGCAAAGGAGATAGAAGTAGGTATTGGCATCCACGGGGAACCTGGTAGAAAGCGGATGGATTTAATGCCAGCGAATGAGTTGGTATCAATGTTAGCTTTATCTATTCTCGAAGATTCAGCATATACCCGTGTCGTGCGGGAGTGGGATATGGATAACGGTAAATGGTTTGATTGTGAGTTAGTTAATCAACCATTTCAAAGAGGCGATCGCATTTTAGCCTTTGTCAATGGGATGGGGGGAACTCCAATTTCAGAACTTTATATTGTTTATAGAAAGCTGGCGGAGATTTGCCAAAACAGGGGAATCCAAATTGTTCGTAATTTAATCGGCTCCTATATTACCTCCTTGGAGATGCAAGGTTGCTCAATAACTTTACTTAAATTAGATGATGAGATGATTGAGTTGTGGGATGCGCCCGTCAATACTCCTACTTGGCGTTGGGGAGTTTAATCGGGGAAAGGAACAAGGATGAATGGGTAATTCCCAATACCTATTTACCAATATCTATTCAGCAGCACCCATTAATTAACTAATAATTAATAACTGCAATAAGTTATATGAATACAGAACAAATTTTGCGGTGGTTGCAGCGATTCGCAACCAAAATTGAACAGAATAAAGAATATTTGACGGAATTAGATGCAGCAATTGGTGATGCGGATCATGGTATTAATATGGAGCGTGGTTTTAAGAAATTACTGATTCAATTACCAACTATTACAAATAAGGATATTGGTAGCATTTTAAAAGCAGTTAGTATGACGCTAATTTCTAGTATTGGCGGTGCTAGTGGTCCTTTGTATGGGACTTTTTTCTTAAGAGCTAGCTCTGCCGTTGCCGATCGCTCAGAACTCGATGAACAGGATATGCTAGATATGCTCCGCGCTGGTTTAAATGGTGTAATTGAACGCGGAAAAACCCAATTAGGTGATAAAACCATGCTGGATGTACTCTTTCCAGCCGTAACAGCATTTGAAAAAGCCGTGGATGAGAGAAAACAAATGCGTGATGCCATGGGGCAAGCCTTAGTCGCCGCCGAACAAGCCATGAAAGATACAGCACTCATGCAGGCAAAAAAAGGACGTGCCAGTTATCTCGGCGAGC
Organism: Calothrix sp. UHCC 0171; assembly: GCF_034931845.1. Lineage (NCBI taxonomy): Bacteria > Bacillati > Cyanobacteriota > Cyanophyceae > Nostocales > Calotrichaceae > Calothrix > Calothrix sp. UHCC 0171. The sequence continues at coordinate 45,295 of NZ_JAYGHN010000020.1, read as the reverse complement.
GTAGCATCGGACATCAAGACCCTGGAGCAACTTCATGTTACTTAATGTTGAAGTGTTTGTATGAAAGTTTGTAAAAATAGGGAATAGTTAATGTTAGTCATTGATGGTTAGTAATTAATTACCAAGTAACTATTACCCACTAACAAATTAACTATAATTTAGCTTGAATGTAACTTTGCGTCGGGGTTAACAACGTAACAGTGGTTGGAATTGTCATTGTTTCTCACAGCAAGCGACTAGCAGAAGGCGTACGGGAACTCGCAGTGCAGATGGTTCAAGGTATTGTTCCCCTCGCGGTTGCTGGTGGTGTTGATGATGTCGAAAATCCACTGGGAACTGATGTGATACAGGTTCATCAAGCGATTGAATCTGTTTACAGTGATGCTGGTGTTGTTGTCTTAATGGATATGGGCAGTGCTTTAATGAGTGCAGAAATGGCACTGGAATTTCTCACGGAAGCACAACGTCAAAATATTCACCTTTGTGAAGCACCATTAGTTGAAGGAGCGATCGCAGCTGTGGTTTCGGCTGCGGCTGGTAGTAATATTGAACAGGTGATTGCCGAAGCACGGGGCGCTTTAATGGCAAAGGCTTCGCAGTTAGGGATTAATGTGCCTGTAACTAATAGCTACGAACCAGCGCCAACACCGGGAACATCACAAACAAAAGAAATCCATCTTGCTGTCAGTAACCGCATGGGCTTACATGCCCGTCCCGCAGCCCAATTTGTCGCTACAGCCGCTCGCTTTCTGGCTCAAATTAAAGTTAGAAATATTACCAAGAAAACAGAATACGTCCGTGCCGATAGCATTAACCAAGTTGCCATGCTCGGAGTCCGTCATGGGCATGAACTGGCAATTTCCGCCACCGGAGTTGATGCGGATGCCGCACTAGCTGCATTACAAGCCCTAGTAGAAGATAACTTTGGCGAAGGCGATAACCCAATCTATATTCCCGAAGAAATTCCCCAGATTCCCAGGGAAACAACACCAGTATCCATTGCTGCCCCATCCCTCAAAGGCATTCCCGCATCCCCAGGAGTGGCGATCGCTCCTATTTACCGCTACTCAGTTGTCTCGCTGATTAGACATCAACTTCCAACCCTCAAATCACCGCAGTATTATGTAGAAGACACAGGGCATGAGTGGCAATGTTTACAAGATGCCCTCAACTCTGCTGCCCAAGAAATTACAACCCTGCTTTCCCAAGCATCAACCCAAATCGGTGACGCAGAAGCAGCAATATTTGACGCGCATTTATTATTCCTTGGCGACCCGATAATTCTTGAAGCCTTACAACATTACATTTTCGTCGAACATATCAACGCCGCCTCCGCATGGCAAGCTGTAGTCGAAGAACTCTCCAACCAATACCGCACCCACTCCGATTCCTACCTGCGATCGCGTGCTGCGGATGTTTTGGACGTAGGACAGCGTGTGTTACGTTTATTACTGGGTACTGCGGCTGCCCATCTGAATCTGACTCAGCCAGCGATTTTAGTTGCCACAGACCTCACCCCTTCTGATACGGCACAACTGGATACGAGTAAGGTGTTAGGTATTTGTACTACAGCAGGTAGTTCAACATCACACACAGCCATTATTGCCCGGAGTTTGGGGATACCCGCAGTTGTCGGCATTCCGGACGAGATTTTGCGGATTGATGATGGCACGGTAATTGGGATTGATGGTGACAAGGGTTATGTTTGGATCGAACCCAATGCAGATATAGTCACCGCCCTGGCAGCCGAATCTGAAGCATGGCAAACCTCCCAACAAAAGGTGCGGGAAAATGCCCATCGTGCAGCCATTACTACCGATGGGAAACAAATGACAGTCCTCGCAAATATTGGTGGTGTTGCGGATGCTCAAGTTGCAGTCAGTATGGGTGCAGAGGGTGTCGGATTGTTGCGTACCGAATTTTTGTATCTAGATCGAACCACAGCACCCAGTGAGGAAGAACAATTTGCAGTTTATCAAGGGATTACTCAAGTCTTAGAATCTCGTCCGGTTGTAATTCGCACGCTTGATGTCGGTGGCGATAAACCCGCACCATATTTAAACTTACCACCAGAAAATAACCCATTTTTAGGGTGGCGAGGAATTAGATTTTGTTTGGATCGGCAGGAATTATTTAAAATCCAATTACGGGCAATTTTACGGGCTAGTATCAGTAGGACAATAAAAATAATGTTTCCCATGATTTCCACAATCGGGGAACTACATGCAGCGAAAATCATTTTAGAAGAAGTAAAAAATGAACTTCGACAAGGGAGAATTTTCTTCGACGAAAACATTAAAGTAGGTATTATGGTGGAAGTTCCTTCCGCAGTCGCCATTGCCGATCAACTTGCCGCCGAAGTCGATTTCTTTAGTATTGGTACTAACGACCTCAGTCAGTATGTCATGGCTTGCGATCGCACAAATCCCCAAGTTGCCAGTTTAGCGGATGCCCTCCATCCTGCGGTATTAAGAATGGTATTGCAAACAGTACAATCGGGACATAAAGCCGGAATTGCAGTCAGTTTGTGTGGGGAACTTGGTTCTGACCCCATTGCCACACCAATATTATTAGGTTTTGGCATCGATGACGTGAGTTTGAACCCGCAAGCAATACCAAGATTTAAAAAATCCATTACCAGATTAAGTTTAATCGAAGCCGAAGCGATCGCCTCAGAAGCACTCAAACAAGATTCCGCCACAAAAGTACGGGAAATGTTGGCAACATTTAATTATTGGTGATTATTGCAGATTTGTGCCTATGTTAACAAAGCAATTATTGCTAGTTTAGATATTTTTATACTAGTCAACCTCAAGCAGTCAATTTCAGCTTGGTGAATCAGTAGTTCTTAATCCCTTTAAGGGCTAAGAGTAATTTGTGCAATCTCCATCTAAAAAACAGTATAATAAGTAAATCAACGCTGACTTCTGAGTCTTCAAGCTAACGCAATATAGCTTCACAAATTTAGTGACTAAATTTTAGGAAATGTTAACTTTTAATACTAGGTTATTTGCTGATTACAAAAATCTAAGTATTAGAGATTCACTTGCCTATCATAAATGTTTCTCACAAATTCTGGAAATCACTTTCAAGATATCATCAAACTTTGAAATTTTGGTTTGATTCCACTATTTAGTGCCAAGAAATCAGACATAACTTGGACTAATTCTGGTGATAACTCCGGAATTATTCTTCTTCAATAAAAATAATGCATGTGGAGGTTGAGAAATGTCGCATATAGAAGGAACGTTCGTTGGTACGGGAGGATTTAACCTGTATTACCAAACTTGGCAGCCAGAGGGGCAAATCAAGGCAATTATTGCGATCGTTCATGGACTGGGAGGACATAGTGGATTGTTTACAACTGCTGTTCAGGACTTGGTTAGTCAAAACTATGCAGCCTATGCATTTGACCTCCGGGGGCATGGGCGATCGCCTGGACAAAGGGGACATATAAATAGTTGGGCAGAGTTTCGGGAAGACTTACATACCTTTTTAATGCGGATTCAGGAACAAGCACCAACCTGCGCCTGTTTTTTGTGGGGACATAGTTTAGGAGCAACTATTGCCCTAGACTTTGCCTTGCGGTTTCCCGAAAGTTTACAGGGACTCATCTTAACAGCGCCGGCATTGGGAAAAGTCAAAGTTCCACCGCTCAAAGTTGTCTTAGGAAGAATGCTTTCGCGAGTTTATCCTCGTTTTACCCTCAAAGTTGGCATTAAACAGGGTACAAGTTGCTGCGACCCACAAGTAATAGCTGCAAATGCGAAAGACCCATTAAGGCATGAATACGGTACAGCAAGACTGGCAACAGAGTTTTTTACGACCGAAAAATGGGTGGCAAAACACGCATCTACATTAGAAGTTCCTTTATTAATCTTGCATGGCAGTAAAGATAAAGTCGCACCTCCAGAGGGGAGTTTGGCATTTTTTCAACAAGTCACTTTTGTCGATAAAGAACGCTATCTATATCAAGGGGACTACCACGACCTGCACCAAGACATTAACTACAAAGTGATGCTGACAGACTTAGAGAATTGGCTAGAAAAGCATTTAGATAAAGTCACGAGCGATCGCGCCAGCCAATGTCAGATTCAAACCCCTAGTTTACAATCAAGTTCCCTGAAAATAGAACTCAGGAGCCAAGAGTCAGCACCCATAGTCCAAGTTGGTTATTCTGATTTGTAAAACTATCTACTCAAGTCTAAACTCTGCTTTTTATCGATATTTTCGTTTTATTTTTTACAAAAAAGATACAATAGTGGATTTTGATCCCTGCTATGTTCTACATTAGTAATATGTACAAAGTACATAGGTATAAGACCACTTAGGTTTAGCAGCAGCCTAAGTCTAGAAAAAAATAAATCTGCTATTAATTACCAATGAATCAGGAGAAAATCGCAAAATATAAATTCAGATATCAGAAGTCAGCAAATACTGATGTGTTGAGTTTTGTATATTGTGTTTTCAGTGAAGCTTGGACTTAAAAATGTGGATTGAATCAAGTGCTAAAACTTTTATTTTCTACTGTTGGTATAGCTAGAAATATCACAGATAAATAAATGTTTTCTAATCCCACATCAATAAGAGTAGAACAGGAAATAGAGGCATAAACATAGATATTTTTCAGCATTGAAATTGCTTATATTCAATTAGTCATCAACCCACAAAACTATTTAAGAGGGAAGAGTTGAACACTCTTTTTAAATAGAATGGTATGTTGCGAGCAAACTTATCAAGCACCTCCTAATTCCGGAGAAGTATTTTTGGGGCGAACTTTGCCATCTTTACTAGATGAAGCTTGTAGGCGATCGCCCAATCAAACCGCCTTTAATCAAAGGGTAAAATCAACTTGGCAATCTTTATCTAACCAAGCATTCCAGTCTGCTGTGGAAGAAGTCGCCTGCGGATTACTAGATTTGCAGTTAGAGAAGGGAGACAGAGTCGCATTACTCATGCATAGCGATATTAACTTGGCGATCGCGGATATGGGTACTCTCCTAGCTGGGTTAGTAAATGTACCTATCGATATCACCCAGACTATCGAACACATCGTTTTTATTCTGCACCACTCGGAAGCAAAGGTACTAATTGTCTCTAATCTGAATTTATTTAATCAAATTGCATCTTATTTGCCAGATATATCAAGTTTGCAGAGGGTGATAGTTGCCGAAGAGGAGGGTGAGAGACGGGGAAGGGGAGATGCGGAAAGTATATTTTCATTGCATGAACTTCGTAGTCGCGGAAAAGCTCTCATTTCTGAGGAGAGATGTGTGCAACTACGTACAGAACTTGCCCCAGATAACCTTGCGAGTATTGTCTATATTCCAGGAGTAACGGGAGAACCTGTAGGAGTCATGCTCACCCATGAGAACCTGTCTGGAAATGCATTAGCAGCATTTTCTGGGATTCCCAATTTGGAATTGGGAGCAAAAGAGGTAGTTCTCTCATTTCTACCCCTCACCCATGTTTTCGCTCGTGTTTTACTATATGGTCATTTGAATTATGGACACAGCATTTACTTTACGACTATCACCAAAGTAATGAAACTGATTCCAGAAGTGAAACCGACGATATTTGCCACGGTTCCACTATTTTTGGAGAAATTTTATAGCAAGATTCTTGAAGAAGCGAAAAGAGGACGCGGAGACACGGGGATAAGGGGACGCGGGGATAAGGGGACGCGGGGACAAGGGGACAAGGAGACGCGGAGACACGGGGGGACGCGGAGACAAGAAAATCTTTTCTCCCCCTCTCCCCCTCCCTCTCCTCAGCGCTTAATCTTAAAATGGTCGCTAAATCTGGCGAAAAAATACAAACTTGGGGAAATACCACGAGGTAGATATGCCTTAATGTTGAAATTATTCGATAGATTAGTATTCTCCAAATGGCGAGTTGTATTTGGAGGTAATCTCAAATATCTGATTTGTGGAGGAGCTTCTTTAAAAGCAGAGATTGCAAACTTGCTAGCGGCTGCTAGAATTACAGTATTACAAGGCTATGGATTGACAGAAACAGCTTCGGCTGTGACATGCTGTCGAGGAGAGTACAACTATGCAGGAACAGTTGGTGTAGCTTTACCAGGAGTCGAAATTGCGATCGCAACTGATGGCGAAATTCTAACTCGTAGCCCTTACATGACTCAAGGCTATTACAAAAATCAGGCAGCGACTCAAAAGTTAATTGATGTAGATGGTTGGTTACATACAGGTGACTTAGGCAAAATTAACAAAGCAGGTTTTCTGCAAATTACTGGATTAAAGAAAAGCCGTTTTAAACTTTCGACTGGTAAATATGTCACTCCAGAACCGCTAGAAAGCAAGCTGGAAAAATCATCTTTAGTTGCCAAAGCTGTCACTGTTGGTTCCGAACGTAAGTTTTGCAGCATGTTGATTTTTCCCCATTTGGAAAATCTTCATGAGTATGCTTTATCTGTAGGGTTGAATTTAGCAAGTGAAACTTTACTCAAACATCCTTGTATCATTGCTTTATATCAAATGTTAGTTGACGAAGCCAATTGTCATTTACCCTATTGGTCAACTATTAAACGCTTTCAACTAATTAATTATAGTCTGACTATTGAAAATGGAGGACTAACAGCAAATCAACAAGTAAATCGTGCCCAAGTTGCAGAGATTTTTGCTCCAGAAATCAATGCTATGTATGGGGAAGTTTGGGGAAGAGATTGGGAGAAGCGAGGACAATTAGATGCAGGAAAAATATCTGATTTAAATGAAATTTGTCCGGTAATTCCGACTTCATACTGCCCTGTGTATGCTCAATCTTTAAGCTCGTAATTTAGTTGCCAATGTAGTTTTTAAGTTATCGAAAAAAGTGAAGTAAGTAGTTGGAATTAAACAATTAAAATATAGTGGGCATCTTATCTACTAATATTTATACATTAATAATCATTAATTAAATCTACTTACTGAAAACTCAAATTCAAAATCCAAAAAAGGCAGGTTTAAACATGATGCATAAACCATTCCGAACTGCTGCTGTTCTTGGTGCAGGAGTGATGGGAAGCCAAATAGCCGCGCACCTTGCCAACGCAGGACTAACTGTTCATTTATTAGATATTGCCGCAAAAACTGGCAAAAAAAATGAATTAGTGGAAACTGCATTTAAAAAAGCTGTAAAACAATCGCCACCTATATTTTTTAGCGAAAAAATCGCTCGCCGTGTCACTTTGGGGAATTTTGACGAACATTTTCATCGTCTTGCTGATGTCGATTGGGTAATTGAAGCAGTGGTGGAAAATCTGGCAATTAAACAAGAATTAATGGCAAGGTTAGAAAAAGTGATTCGTGATGACACAATCATCTCAACCAATACTAGCGGTTTACCAATTCGGGAAATTGCCAAAGGTTGTTCAGAGTCATTCCGTAAGCGCTTTTTGGGTACTCACTTCTTCAACCCACCTCGCTATCTGAAATTACTAGAATTAATTCCTACTACTGATACTGAGGTGAAAACTCTGGCGAGAATGAAGTGGTTTGGTGAACTGTATTTAGGTAAAGGTATAGTTGTTGCCAAAGATACACCTAATTTTATTGCCAATCGCATTGGCATGTATGCAACCATGTTTGCTATCCATGCTTTTACGGAAGGAAGATATACAATCGAAGAAATTGATACATTAACAGGGACAATTGCCGGACGACCAAAATCAGGGACATTCCGCACTGCTGATATCGTCGGATTGGATACCCTCATGTACGTATTAGCAAACTTGTATCCAGTAATTCCCAACGATGAAAGTCAGGAAATTTTCCGTGTTCCTCCCCTGTTACGGAAACTGGTAGAAACTGGGACATTAGGAGCAAAAATAGGTCAAGGATTTTACAAGAAACAAGGAAAAGAAATTCTCTCCATCAATCCACGCACCTTTATTTATGAATCAGCAAAACCTCTTGATTTAGGTAATATAGAGGCGATCGCCAAAATTCCTGATTTGAAAGAACGGTTACGTACTTTGTATCAAGATACAAGTCGTGGGGGTGAATTTTTCCGCCAACTAACTCTGCACATCCTCGCATACAGTACCCGTCGGATTCCCGAAATCGCCGACAATCCCAGTGATATTGACAAAGCTATGCGTTGGGGATTTGGTTGGGAACTGGGACCTTTTGAAATTTGGGATGCTTTGGGATATGAAAGGGTATTAGCAGATATGAAAGCTGCTGATATTGCTGTACCAGAAAAAATTGAGAAAAGATTACACAAAAGTGAGGATATTGCCAAACCAGGAAAAATTTACTTCCCTCCTGTGACTGAATGTGCTGATGATTTTTGTCTACCCACATCGCCTTTGACAACAGGAATTAATTTAGCTGCATTAAAATCTGACTCCAAAAATATCTTGTGGCAAAACTCCGAAGCCGCTTTGATAGACTTGGGTGATAGAGTCGCCCTGTATGAATTCCGTTCCAAAGGTAATACCCTCAGCCTCAAGGTAGTTGATGGTTTAGCGATCGCGCTAGATATAATTGAAAATGGTAATTACCGAGGATTAGTCATTGGTAACGATAACGCCAACTTCTCCGGTGGTGCAAACTTGGCGGAAATGGCAATGTTGGCACAAACTCACAACGGACAAGGAATTGCCGATTTAATTGTCAGATTCCAAGCTCTACTCCAACGGATTAAATACTTTCCCAAACCAATTGTGGCAGCGATAGTTGGGCGCGTATTGGGCGGTGGTTGTGAATTAGTTTTAGCTTGTCCCCATGTCGTCGCGGCTGCGGAAACCTATATTGGCTTAGTCGAACTCAGTGTCGGTTTAATTCCCGGTGCGGGTGGCATCATGCGGATGGTGACATGGGCTGCTGACAAAGCCGCAAGTGAATCACCGCAAGATATTCAGCCATTCCTACGAAAAGTATTTGCAACCATCGGCATGGCGAAGGTATCTAGTAGTGCCGAGGAAGGAGTAGAGTTAGGTTTTCTACCACCGACAACCAAGATAGTCATGAATGCAGACAGTCGTTTGTATGTGGCGAAGGAAGAGGTAATTTGTTTGGAACGTACGGGTTATATTCCACCTGTAGAGCGTCATCACATTATGGTACTGGGTAGGCAAGGAAGAGCAATCTTAGAACATGCGGCGGCTGTAATGCAACAGGGAGGATTTATTTCCGAGTATGACAATTATCTAGCGAATCGTTTGGCTTATGTGATGACTGGTGGAGAGTTGTCTACGCCGAGTTTGGTAAGTGAAGATTACCTCTTGCAGTTGGAGAGGGAGTCATTTCTACCCTTATTACAACAGGTGAAGACGCAGGAACGGATAGCCCATATTTTGAAAACGAAGAAGCCTTTGCGGAATTAGGGAGGGGAAAGAGGAGATGGGGAGATGGGGAGACGCGGAGACGCGGGGAAATATCAGGAGGAGATGGGGAGATGGTGAGACGCGGGGACGCGGGGAAATATCAAGAGGAGATGGGGAGATGGGGAGACGTGGGGACGCGGGGAAATATCAAGAGGAGATGGGTAGATGCGGGAATATATCAGGAGGAATGGGCAGAAAAGTTTGGAATTTTAGATCAAGTCTGCTTAATTACTATAATCACTTATGGTTAAAAATTTCTCTTTTCAGGTAGCGCAAAGCACTACCTGGGGAACTGGTATCAAGTTTGGTAAGTGGGTTATTATTAGTTTTTCTCCGCATCCCTTTATCTCCGTGTCTCCGTGTCAGTTTTATGTGTCTGAGAAATCGGGGGTTTAGAATGATGAGAATTAATAGTCCATTGTTCAGGATGTGAAGCCATTTTGACTAATTGACTTAGCACTTCTTCGCATTGAGAATCCAATTCAAAAGCTATTTCTTTTTTGAGATAACCACTTCTCAAAGCAACTTCAATCCAGGTTTGGGTTTCTGCGGCTTCGCTTTCAGCATCGTTCAATTTACTGACAAATGCTGCTGGATATCTTCTTTTTCTCCAAGCTTCTGAGATATTTGCAGCCACAGAACGAGAGGAACGTCGTACTTGATCTGTCAATGAATAACGCTCTTCTACTGGGAAAGATTTAGTTAACTCAAAAATCCTCATCGCGATATCCATTGCATTTTGCCACGCCCTCAAATCTTTGAATGACCGAATATTAACCATCATCCCATCTCCCCTATATTTCTTTTCTACCCCCTTATTCTTCCCTGCTTCTGCTTACTCATATCACTTATATCCTTTCTCCAAAATCTGGCAACACATAAAATAAATCTCCGCGTCCCCCATCTCCCCCTCTCCGTGTCATTTCTACATATAAAATCGGTAAAAAACTATGAAAGAAGTCTACATAGTCAGTAGTGTGAGAACAGCCGTCGGTAAAGCGCCTCGCGGGACTCTACATAATATGCGTCCCGATGATATGGGTGCTGTTGTTGTCAAAGGTGCAATTAATCAAGTTGCGAATTTAGAACCTGTATTTATTGACGATGTTATCTTTGGTTGTGCTTTTCCCGAAGCCGAACAGGGTTTTAATTTGGGACGGGTGATTGCTCAACGTGCAGGTTTACCCGATACAGTCGCAGGTGTGACTGTGAACCGTTTCTGCGCTTCTGGACTCCAAGCGATCGCCATGGCACATCAAGCAATTTTGGCTGGTGGTGCGGAGGTGATTGTTGCGGGTGGTGCGGAGTCGATGAGTTTGATTCCCATGGGGGGACATTATCTCGCGCCCAATCCAGAGATGCTGGCGGAAATGCCCAAGGTTTATTGTACGATGGGAATTACAGCTGAGAATGTGGCGCAACAGTACCAAATTTCCCGACAGGAACAGGATGCTTTTGCATTGCGATCGCATCAACAGGCTTTAACTGCTATTCGTCAAAATCGTTTTGTTGAGGAAATTATTCCCCTCACGGTCAGAGAAACTTTATACATAGATGGGAAGCCGCAAACAACCGAAACAGTCTTTCAAGTTGATGAAGGAGTGCGTGCAGATACCAGTATGGAAGCCCTCGCTAAATTACAACCTGCTTTTCGTTTCGGTGGCACTGTGACTGCTGGAAATTCTTCGCAAATGTCCGATGGTGCAGCAGCAACGGTATTAATGAGTCAGCACATGCTCCGTGAACTCGATGTCAAACCTTTAGGGAAAATGTTAGGGTTTGCAGTTGCCGGAGTTCCCCCGGAAATCATGGGTATTGGTCCCGTTGAAGCAGTTCCCAAGGTACTCAAACAAGTCGGACTAACATTAGCAGATATCGGCTTAATCGAACTCAACGAAGCATTCGCAGCCCAAAGTTTAGCAGTAATTCACAAACTGGGATTAAACGAAGAAATATTAAACGTGAATGGAGGTGCGATCGCTTTAGGTCATCCCCTTGGTTGTACAGGGGCAAAACTGACTGCAACTATCCTCCACGAAATGAAATGTCGCGGTGTCCGTTATGGCTTAGTCACAATGTGCATTGGTGGCGGCATGGGTGCTGCTGCGGTGTTTGAGAATTTGATGATTTGAGATGAGATGATGCTGACAGGGAGAGGGGGAGAGGGGAGACACGGAGAGAGGGAGACACGGAGAGGAGGAGACACGAATAAAATTTTCTATTCCTACATATTTCTATATAGGAATCCTACTTGAATCTTGCTCAGTATACTGAGAAGTCCCTTAAGCTTTGTATGTCAAGCTTTTAGGCAGCTTGATTGTTCAAAAATCAAATAGGAGTCCTATATATCTCTTTATCTCCGCATCCCCGCATCCCCGCATCTCCGCATCCCCGCATCCCCGCATCCCCGCGTCCCCGCGTCCCCATATCTCCGCGTCTCCAAATATTAAATGTATGGCAATAAAACTATGATTAACTTCCTTTCACTAAACTACCTCCACATCCTCACCGCGTCCCCCCCTCACCGCGTCACCGCGTCAATATCCCCCTTTCTAGATTCTCTTCACATCCTCACCGCGTCAATCCTCATCCTACTTCTCGGTTACATCGGTGTTCCCCTGTGGGTGTGGTCACTTTATTTCCTGATATTATTAGCAATATTCAATCCAAATATTTGGGTATTAGTAGCGTTTAGCACAATTCTATTAATCCTCAATATCCCCATACTGCGGCAAAAAATCATCACCTCCCCCTTGATGTATGGTATCAAAACACTCAAAATCCTCCCGAAAATTTCTGATACCGAACGTGCAGCAATTGAAGCGGGAACAGTCTGGGTAGATGGGGAATTTTTCTCCGGTAAACCCAACTTCCAACGCATCAACAGCGAACCATATCCCCAAGTCACACCTGAACTCCAATCTTTCCTCGATAATCAAGTGGAAACAGTCTGTCAAATGGTTAGTGACTGGGAAATTTACCAACGCCAGGATTTACCCCCCGAAGTCTGGGAATATCTGAAAAAAGAGCGATTTTTAGGAATGATGATTCCTCAAGAATACGGCGGATTGGGCTTTTCCAACTTTGCTTACAGTGCAGTGATGACAAAGCTCGCATCACGTTCTTTTACCCATGTTGCCACCGTTGGCGTGACTAATTCCCTCGGACCAGCTAAATTACTATTACGCTATGGCACTCCCACACAGAAAAATGACTATTTACCCAGACTAGCAAGGGGTGAAGAAATTCCCTGTTTTGCCCTGACTGAAGCGACTGCGGGTTCAGATGCAGCAAGTATCCAGTCGGAAGGAGTTGTATTTAAAGGTGGAGACGGTAAACTTTACATCCGTTTGCATTGGAAAAAACGATATATTACCTTGGGCGCGATCGCAACTCTTCTGGGATTAGCATTTCGACTCCAAGACCCCAAAAATTACTTAGGTAAAGGTAAAAATATTGGCATTACTTGTGCCCTCATTCCTACCAATACTCCCGGTGTGATTATGGGACGCAGACATGACCCAATGGGGGTTCCTTTCTATAATTCTCCCACAGAAGGACATGATGTAGTTGTATCAATTGACCAAATTATCGGTGGTGTCGAACAAGCTGGTAATGGTTGGAAGATGCTGATGCAGTCCCTCGCGGCGGGCAGGGGTATTAGTTTTCCTGCTACCTGTACGGGTGTCGCCAAGTTAGTCACAAGAGTCACCAGCGCTCACTCCGTTGTCAGACAACAATTTGGTTTATCTATCGGTAAATTTGAAGGGATTGAAGAACCTTTAGCACGGATTGGTGGATTGACTTACTTAATGGATGCGGCTCGAATTTATACTGCTGCGGCGGTAGATAAAGGTGAACAGCCTGCGGTAATTTCGGCGATCGCTAAATACAATCTAACAGAACTTTCGCGTCAGATAATTAATGATGGGATGGATATTATGGGGGGTGCGGGAATTTGCAGAGGCAAGAGAAATTTGCTGGCAAATATTTATACGGCAACACCAATTTCCATTACCGTTGAAGGTGCAAATATTCTTACCCGCACTATGATGATTTTTGGACAGGGTGCAATTCGCTGTCATCCTTATGTGTATGCGGAGATTGCAGCACTGGAAGAGGACAAGGGGAAGGTGGACAAAGACTTACAGAAATCTTCTCTCTCCCCCTTTCCGCATCTATTCTCGGTGTCTCCGGCAACAATTGCCTTTGATACTGCCTTTTGGCATCATCTGGGCTGGATGATTCGTAACACTTTCCGAGCGATTTTCCTGAGTATTTCTCGTGGTTATTTAGCTGTGTCTCCAGTCACAGGGGCAACAGCAAAATATTACCGCAAACTAGCATGGGCATCAGCAACCTTTGCATGTCTCACCGACTTGGCGATGTTTATGTTTGGTGGTAGTTTGAAACGACGCGAAAAAATTACTGGTAGGTTTGCAGATATTCTTTCGTGGATGTATTTAGGCAGCGCCACCCTCAGACGTTTTGAAGCTGAAGGACGTAAAGCTGAAGATTTACTGTTTGTAGATTGGGCAATGCAATATGCCTTTGCTCAAATTCAACAAGGATTTACAGGTATATTTAGTAACTTATCCATACAACCAGAAAGACAGCAAAATCCAAATAAATCTTCCCTCTCCTTATCCCCGCGTCACCTCATCTCCGCGTCAATCTCACTGATAATCCGTAGTTTGGGTAATATCCTCGCCTGGTGGTGGAGAATGAATCCAATTGGGACAATGCCCAGCGACACACTTGGTAGTCAGATAGCCCATATTATACAAATACCAGGACAACAACGCGATCGCATTACCGCAGGTATTTATATTCCTGTAGCTGTAGATGAATCGTTAGGACGTTTAGAACGTGCATTTAATTTGTTGCATCAAGTGGAACCAATTTTGAAAAAGATTAAAAATGCTAGTCATGAGGGAAAATTACCAATTCAAAAACCGGAATTACTGATATCGGCAGCTTTACATGCTGGCATTATTGGAGAACCAGAAGTTGAGTTATTCTGCGAAGCCCAATTTGCCCGTAATGATGCAATTCAGGTAGATTCGTTTACTTTAGAGGAATATATGGGAAACAAAGGCAGTATTGTCGCCCAAAATTCACAAACAAAAGAATTGACTCAAATTTCTTAATCTTGTTCAAAATAGAGTCATCCCTTAACCTTTAAACCAGCCATGACTCAACTTCAAACTCAACTTACCCTCGAAGAATTTCTCGCACTTCCCGAAGGGGACATCATCTACGAACTAATCAACGGGGAAGCAGTACCGAAAATGTCACCAAAACGTTTTCATTCCTGAATCACAGGTGTAATTTATACCCTCATCAGCCTATGGGCACAAAATCGTGGCGAGGTAGGTATCGAATGGGCTGTTAAATTAAAGCGAAACGGTAAAGACTGGGTTCCTGTCCCCGACTTACTCTACATATCCTATTCCCGTTTACCACAAGATAATATCTTGGATGAAGCTTGTCCAATCCCACCAGATTTAGCCATTGAAATTATTTCCCCGAACAAACTTTTGGGAAAATTAGTGCTAAAGCCACTGACTATCTTAATGCTGGTATTTTACGGTTTTGGGTGGTGGATGCAAGAGCAAAAACTGTTACCGTTTACTATCCAGATGCTCCATCTCGCACCAAACAGGGTAATGATAGTTTGGAGGATTCTCTATTGGAAGGGTTACAAATTACACCTCAGCAGATTTTTCAACAAGCCGGAATCTCTTAAATTCAAAAATAGCATTTCCTTTAATAGCGAGTTTTTATGAAGATTCAGTATATTTTCCTGTGATTTACTTAGCATTAATCACTTCTTAATATTTCTTTAAACCCCATGTGGGAGGTTGATTAGCGTAACCGCGCAAAATTACCTAATTACTCTGTAATTTTACAGCAACTACTATAAGTGCATAGCAAAGTTTGCTGTGCTGTCTTTTCATGGGTAATTTCTTCTTTTTGTAGCGGGCAGGAGTTTCATTCCTTTGACTCCTAGGAGTAGTGATGCAGGTAAGACTGCAAATCACACCAGCAGACACCAATCTTTCACGGAGAATTTTCATGGCAAATATCCAAATCACCGAGTTTATGTACCAAGGTGCTAACGGTGAATTTATCGAATTTACCAACTTTGGCACCACAGCAGTAGACTTTACTGGTTGGAGTTTTGATGATAGTGGTCGCACACCTGGTACTATCGATTTAAGTGCTTTCGGGATTGTTCAGCCTGAAGAGTCAGTTATTCTCACAGAAGCAACAGAAGCAGCTTTCCGTGCAGCTTGGGGATTGTCACCTTCAGTTAAGGTAATTGGTGGCTTGACTAGGAATCTAGGAAGGGCTGATGAAATCAACATATACGATAATAACGGCAATCTGATAGACCGCCTTACCTATGGAGATCAAACATTTGCGGGGACAATTCGTACTCAAGGCGTGAGTGGTTGGACTGCCCCAGGTAATCTAGATGCTGTCAATATTAATACTGATTGGGTATCTTCTGCTGTCGGTGATGCTCAGAGTTCTCGCGCGTCTATAGGTGGTGATATTGGCAACCCAGGCTTTTATAACGTTAACATTGCACCCATACCAGGTATAACCATTATTGAATCTGGCGATCGCACTGATGTAGCTGAAGGTGGTGCTACAGACACTTATACAATCGTGCTGAAGACTCAGCCCACAGCAGATGTCACTATCAACATCACAGTTGATAATCAAGTTACCACCAATTCACCAACTTTAACTTTTACTCCCCAGAACTGGAATGTAGCCCAAGCTGTAACTGTGACTGCTGTTGATGATGATTTCATTGAAGGGACACATACAGGCACAATTACCCACAGCGTTAGCAGTAGTGATACTAACTATAATGGAACTGCGATCGCTAACATCACCGTAAATATTACTGACA
Organism: Calothrix sp. UHCC 0171; assembly: GCF_034931845.1. Lineage (NCBI taxonomy): Bacteria > Bacillati > Cyanobacteriota > Cyanophyceae > Nostocales > Calotrichaceae > Calothrix > Calothrix sp. UHCC 0171. The sequence continues at coordinate 29,036 of NZ_JAYGHN010000020.1, read as the reverse complement.
ACGATACACTACCCAACACCAATGTCAATATTCAAATTACTGAATATATGTACACTGGTGCTAATGGGGAATTCGTCGAATTTACAAACCTCGGTACTACAGCAGTAGATTTCACTGGTTGGAGTTACGATGACAATACTCGCATTCCTGGTTCCTTCTCCCTGAGTGCATTTGGTATTGTCCAACCTGGAGAGTCAGTAATTTTAACAGAAGCCTCAGCAGCAGCATTCCGTACTGCATGGAACTTACCCGCATCAGTAAAAATCATTGGTAACTCCAACCAAGGTTTAGGACGCGACGATGAGATTAACCTATATGATAATGCTGGACAACTCATAGATCGCCTCACCTACAACGACCAAGGATTTGCAGGCACAATTCGTACCCAAAATGCTAGTGGCTGGACAAATGCAGCTAATCTCGATTCTTTCACAATTACTACCGATTGGCAGCTTTCCACCATCAATGATGCCCAAAATTCTCGCACATCTACAGGTAGCGATATTGGCAACCCAGGTATTTACATTCCTAACCCTGTATCAACTGTTGGCGCACCGAGAATTGCAATTAATCCCAGCACAACTAATTTCCTCGATGGGCAAAATTTACCAATTCCCCTACCTCTAACTGGTGCTGGTGCAATTAGTGGTGTAATTAACGATCCTACCGATCCTGCTAAGACATTGGGTATAGATTTTACCCTGAGTGACCCGGATACAGCAATTGGCGACCTCACAGTGACAGTCACCAGCAGCAATCAAGCGGTTGTTTCTAATGGCAACCTCAGTCTGACTGGTACTGGTGCAGACCGGAATTTAAAGATTAATCCTACTGGTGTTGGTCTGGCAAATATTACTGTCACCGTTAGTGACGGTACACTCAGTAATTCCTACATCATTAACTACGCCGCCTCCGCAGGTTCCATAAGTCCTACTACTCGTTTCCTGACAGGCACAAGTGACGCTTCTAGTGCGATCGCGATTGATACCAATTATATGTTCGTTGCCGACGACGAAGACCAAACAATTCGGCTGTATGATCGCAATAATTCGGGTTTACCATTAGCTAGCTTTGACTTTACCTCATTACTGGGATTATCAGGTTCTAGCGAAGTAGACATTGAAGCCTCAACCCGCATTGGTGACGTAATTTACTGGTCAGGTTCCCATAGTAATAATAGCAGCAGTCAAGATAGACCCAACCGCGAGCGGATTTTCGCTACGCAGATTTCTGGTACGGGAGCCAATACCACCCTGACATTCCAGGGATACTACCAGTTTCTTGAAGATGACATGATTGCTTGGGATAATAGCAACGGTCATGGTTTAGGTGCTGGCTTCCTGGGACTGGCTGCGAGTGCTGCAAATGGCGTATCTCCCGAAATTCCCAACGGATTTAATATTGAAGGCTTGACAGTGGCTCCCGATGGTAACACAGCTTACGTTGCCTTCCGCGCCCCCAATCAACCCACCAGCGATCGCACCCAAGCCCTAATTATTCCTGTCACTAATTTTACCAGCATTCTTAATTCCACAGGTGGAACAACTGGTTCTGCAAACTTTGGTGCGCCTATCTTCCTAGATTTGGAGAATCGTGGTATCCGCAGTATCGAGCGTAATGCTAATAACGAATACCTCATCATTGCTGGACCCGCCGGTGCTGCTACAGGAAACGTACCCAACGATTTCCGTCTCTACACCTGGACTGGTAATCCTATTGATGCGCCTGTGTTGCGTAGTGCCGATTTAACAGCTTTGCTTGCTGACGGTAGCTTTGAGTCGATTGTAGAAGTGCCAGATTCCCTCACCAACACTACCCAAATTCAACTACTGGTAGATAATGGCGATAGCATTTGGTACAATAACAGCACAATTTCCAAAGACTTATCTCAAGATAACTTCCAAAAATTCCGCAGCGAAGTCATTACCTTAGGTTCTGCCCTAAATATTGATGGGATTTTAGGAACCACAGGCAACGATAATCTCACAGGTACTAACCAAAATGATATTATTCGGGGTCTAGCTGGTAATGATACCTTGAGAGGTGGCAACGGTAATGACACCTTATATGGTGGTCTTGGGGACGATAGCCTAGATGGCGGCAATGGCAACGATACCTCATATGGTGATAACGGTAACGATATCTTACTAGGTGAAAATGGCGATGATCTGTTGTATGGTGGTCTTGGGGATGATAGCCTAGATGGCGGCAATGGTAATGATACCTTATATGGCGATGACGGTAACGATACCTTACTAGGTAGAAATGGTGATGATCTGCTGTATGGTGGTAAGGGAAATGACTTATTGACAGGTGGTAACGGCAGCGATCGCTTTGTCTACAAAGCCTTTAATGAAGGAATGGATACCATAACTGATTTCAACCCCAGTCAAGACATCTTGGATTTGAGTGGTGTATTTGTATCCCTTGGTGTCACCTCCGTCACCAACGACTTCCTGAGATTCACCCAATCTGGTAGCAATACTCTGGTAGAGATTGACCCGAATGGCGCAGCAGGTGGAACGAACTTCAGCACTTTGGCGATTTTGAATGGAGTGACTGCAAATCGCCTAGGAATCTCGACAAACGTACTGGTTTAATCCCTCTCTTTTATCTCGCAATTCCTCTCATCACCTCCTTTTAGGTCAATACAGTTCAGTTAAGAATAAAATCAATTACTGCGAATAAAACAGATCGACTTTTTTGGAGGGGGCTTGGGGGAGAATCCCCCAAATCTTGGTTCTCAACAAATCGATTGACTAATAACCTTAACTGAACCGTATTGGATTAAAGGGGCTAAGACTAAAAGCTGCTGTTAGAATGATTTTGAACTACCCGAAATTACCAAAGAACCTACGAGAATAACACCCAGCTTTGACGCGATCGCAACATGAAAATGGTTCTTGATAGCTGCTAGGATATAGTTCTGCTTCTAGCCAGCCCTTCTTTGGATTACAGGAATAATGCAAAAATTATTATTTTCGCTTCTATTTTCGGCTGTAATAACTGGTTGCAGCAATGTCACTACCAGCCAATATGAAGCGACAGCGCTGACAACTTATACCTGGCAGGTAAAATATGCGAATGATTTAACTTCGGAACCATCACCACGTTTGGAAGAATTCGCGACAACTTCCCTACTCAATCGTAATGGTTTGCAACCATCGGGAGCCGTTACAGGTCCTGATGACAAAGGACTATGGTGGACTACACTACCACCACGACCAACAGTTGATGAGGTAGAACAACGCCAAGAGGGACAACAGTCAGGTCAGCCCGAATTATTAAAATCTGTAAAGTACGAACTAACTTATCAAGTCGGCTCCGAAAAAAACACATTGACTACTAATTATGAAGTCTACAGGCAGGTAGTAAAAGCATATCCATCACGTACACCCTTAGAATTGACTTTGGGAGTTGGAGATAACTCAGTCGAGAAAGCTGAACCTATTGGGAATTAAGTATACTGCAAGCGGTTAGCTATTAGCTAGGGTGTTGACTTTGGTAGAATTTGCCGACATTTTGTTCCTACAACTTTTGTGTTGTAGACTGGTTCTCCTGGCTCTGCCTGGGAACCGATAGTCAAGAGGCAGAGCCTCTTGTATAAACTGGAGGCAGAGCCTCATCAATTCTGTTTCCTTGCCAGAGACAAGGAACAAGTTGTGTTTTGGTATAAAACAGGATTGTTTTTTCATAAGCGGGAATGATATCATGTTTGCCTAATCGCTTACAATTAGAATTTCTCCGCGTCCCCGCGTCTCTAAGTCTCCGTGTCAGTGTTAATGATAAGTATGTAACCGGACATGATATAAAGACTTTTGCTCTCACCTCACCGAAATGAATAGCCCAACACGCTCCAATTCTCCAGATATTTACTCGATTTTGCATCAAACTCAACGCTTGCGAGTGAGCGATGGCGAGATTAAACCCGTTTTAGATGGATGCTCGAATAGTTCACAGTTGCTTGTACTAATTTGGTCACAATTGGGAGATTTTGATAATTTAGAATATGCTTGGTGGCTGCGAAGAGAAAGAGAAAAGCTCGAAGCAAAGGGAATTAGCATTCGCGCGATTGGAATTGGCGATCGCAATTCTGGGATCAAGTTTTGTGAGTATACGGAATTTCCGACTGAATGGCTGTTTGTGGATACGAAGGCGGAAATTCACGCTCTTTTAGGGCTTTATCGCGGTTTATCTCTACAACTGCCTTTGCTATCAACGTCACAACAAGCTTGGCTGAATTTAATGCTCATGTGTGCTGGGATTGGTAGTCCCGGAACTCTCAAGGAAGTTTTTCGAGGTTATAAAGGTGATAAAAAAGCCCCTCAGTTAATTGCAGATGAGGAAGTTGTTCGTGGTACTCCCCTACCACCGATGAAAGGTTCCTTTTTCAAAGCTGCTGGAGGAGAAGGCTTTCAGCGTCCTTTTGAATTAGCAACCCTGCGCCTGCGAAACATGACGGAAGTGTTGAGCAACTGGAATACTTATGTCCCAGATGCATCTTATTTGACCCAGAGGGGAGGAACTTTTCTATTTGATTCTCAAGGTAAATTAATTTACGAGCATCGCGATCGCGGTATTCTTGGTTTTGCTGAAAATATGAGCAATCCCTTATCTTTTCTCAAGCTATGAGGGTAATTGATAAGGTTCCAATTGCAGTTGGTGGTTGAAATTGAGAATAAATTACCACACTTAGATAATTTTTTACATTCTTCACAACTGTCTCAATTTATTCCCTTCATATCATGTTCGGCTAATCACTTACAATTAAAATTTCTCCGTGTCCCCGCGTCTCTAAGTCTCCGTGTCAGTCTTAAATAATAAGTATTCAACCGGACATGATATTATTTCCCTAAATCCAATTGCCCAATAGTACGTAGGCAGCCCAATAGTAGGGTGATGTGTAGTCAGAGTCAGGATTTTTCAAAATTGCCACTTGGGCACGACGCAGAGCTTCGGCTTTGGATACACCTGTTGTATTCGCTTTGGCGATTTGGTCGTAAAATTGACTCATGAGTATTGCTGAGGCTTTATCGTTGACGCGCCAGAGGGTAGCAACGGTACTGCGGGCACCGGAACGCACAGCAACCCCTGCCAGCCCTAATGCTGAACGTGCGTCTCCTGTGGCTGTCTCACAGGCACTGAGTACGAGGAGTTCGAGGGTGTTATTCCCTGATAGCTCGACTGTTTTCAGCAAGCTACTGAGTTGGTTGACTTTGATTTTGCCATCCCAGGTAATAATAAAGGTTTCGTCGGCATTGGAGCTAAATTGACCGTGGGTTGCTAAATGTATAATTGGTGATGAGGCAGTCGAGATACGATTTTGAAATTGGGGATTGGTAAATTTCTCGTTGAATAAAACTCGACTGGGAACTTCAGATTGAATTTTTTTGACTTCTTCGCCAACATAGGGTAAAGCTGTAAATCCTGGACGGGCTGCATCAATTCCCCCGACTAAAGCGCCTAAACGCCCTTGCTTCAAGGAACGTGGTGTTAATAGTTGTAAGCCGGGTGTGAGGGCGACGCTGTATTTTTCCACGAGGAATTGCTCGCCGTCATGCAATGCAGACATTGGTATATTCCGCAGTACCCCATCTAAAACAAATACTAGTGTTTCGACTTTGGTGGCAGCTAAATCTGCCGCTTCCGGACGAATCACCAAGTCGTACATTTTTTGGAGTTGAGGCAAAGTCACGTCAAATGCGGTTGCTTGTCCGAGGTTTTCCCGTAGACGTGAGGCTAACTGTTCAACTTCTTGTTTGCTAATATCTGTTTTGTAGTAACGGAAATCTCGTGTTTCTGGGGTTGTATTTTTGCTTTGTTGTTTATTTAGTTTATTTAGTTTTTGATTTGGCGAATCTTGGGTTACTTTCGGTAAGCTGGCAACGATCGCTAGTTTGTCTTGTAAAATAATTGGGTAAATTACCGCAGCTTTGGCATCGACTTGATCGATTTGTTCCGGTTTGGCGGTTAAGCAAGCTTCCCGGAAGAAGTTATCTAGTTCCACTAACTGCAAACCTTCGATGACATTCCGTGCTACTTTCCAATTCTTTTCTTGATTGGATTCTACAAGTAATTCTACAAGTTCACGATGGATGGGTTCGACGGCGTTACGGAAGGAAAACTGGATGTCAGGATTGGCAGCAGCTAAATCGGAACGTAGGGATTTGATTGTGGCGATCGCTTCTTGGTAATATGTAATGGCGCGATCGTTATTACCTTGGGCTTTGGCGACTCTTCCCAATTGCCATTGCCAAATGTATGAAATATCACTGGCATTGATTTGTTGAGCAAGTTGTAGTGCTTGTTCTGTCAGCTTTTGGGCATCCGCCCATCTTCCTTGACGTTCGTCAATGTTACCTAAAGTACCCAATGCATAGGATTCTGTTCGCGGATTTCCTAGTTTTTTTGCGTCTTTAATTGCAGTTGCCAAGAGTTTTGCTGCTTCTAATTCTGAGATTGGGGCAGGTTGGGCAATATTTTCACCCTTTGCAGAGATGGGTGTATTTGCCTGGGCTCCTTGCATTTGTATCATGGTTTGAGCAAGATTTACCCTGGCATCAATGGCAGCTTGGTTTGAGGGTAGGGCTTCAATTTCTTGTTGGACTTGGGGTAAAAGGTTTTTTGCTGCATCCTGTTGGTTATTCTCTGCCAGCAAACTGAGTAAATTTAGTTGTGCCTGAATTTTGGGAGTTCCAGAGGCATTTTTGGCAGCTTGTTGGTAAAAATTGATTGCTGTTTGTAGATTTGCGGCTGTTTTTTCTGCATCCCCGATTCTATTACCAAAGTTCTTGTCAAAATTCAGTTGGGCGCGAGCGGTATTACCTAAACTAATTTGTACCAGCGCAGTGGTTTCCGGTAACTTTAACTCTTGGGCAATAGCCAGACTACGCTCTAATAGTAGTTTTGCTGAGGGTAAATTACCAATTGTTCGCAGCGATTCTCCCAAAGTCCTTAATGCAGTTGCACTTTCGGGCGATGCTGCAACCATAGATAATGATAACTTGAGTTTTTCTGTCTCAGTAGTTAGCAATGGCGGTAACTTTAAACCCTTAGCTAGTAATTCAATACCTCGGCGATGAAGTCCCAAATGTTGCAATGCTTTGACTTGGTTGATTTGACTTGCCAGTAGGCGATTTGGTTGATTTAACTGGGTGTAAATCTTGCCTACACGTTCCCAGGTTTTTAAGGCAATGTCTGCTTTCCCTTGTGCTAGCTGTAACGAGCCTTGGATATCTAAAGCCTTTGCTAATACAGATAATTGTTCTGGATTTAATTTTTTATTTGCTGCTAATAATGCGATCGCCTCATTAATTGTACTATTAGCGGTATCCCACTGTCCCAATTCCTGAAAACACAGTGACAGATTACTGAGACTCAGGGCTTGGCGGATGGGATTTGTGGATTTGTGAGCTTGTGCAGCTTCTTGAAACAGCTTTGCAGCTGTCGAGAAATCACCCTGCTGATATAAAGCTTGTGCTTGTTTATCGAGGGATATTCCCGATTGACTTTGAACTATGGATGGAGTTGGAGGATTATTAGCAATAATTTGGGCAAAAATTGGTGATGTAATAGATAATAAAGCTGCGATCGCCATTGGCATGAAAAAACGCAGTAATATCTTGTGGTATTTTTTGAATTTGGTTGGAGATTTTTTCATCTTGAGATACTATATTGTGATTTAAAATTGCATGATTTTAGTTGCATAATTTGAGTCGAAATTCTGTCGAGACTTTTACTGCAAGACATCTACAGACATGCAGAAATAGTTGGCTGAGATGATGGTGTAGTTTGTGGCGCTTGAGCAACCAGAAAAATTTCACCGCGAGAATTTTTTACCAATCCTTGCGCTTCAATAATTTGAAAAGGAGAGGAAGAGGTGAGGGGGAGACGCGGAGATGGGGAGAGGGAAGACGCGGAGATGGGGAGATGGGGAGACGCGGAGAGGGGGAGATGGGGAGATGCGGAGAGGGGGAAAGTATTGTTAGTTCTTTGTTGCATCCCTGCGTTGCCTTCATTATCCAAAGTCGCTAGGGGAATAGTTGCTGTACCTTGTAGGGGTTCGAGGGGACTTAGGGGTAAAGCATCACGTCCGGTAATTGTAAAACTACTTAAAGGTTTGATAAAAGCGTCATAACCTCTGGGGCAAAGTTGACTCAGCTGATTAGTTGCGTCTACTACTTCATTTGGCAATTCGATAATCCCTTTTGTGGGGTCAATTTCTGGGTTGTTAATGGCAATTTCTCCCTGAATACCCAGTTGAGAACTCGCTGTAATATCGTTGGTTGCGTCTGATGCTTGGGCACGGGGTTCGATCCCGAAAATACCCTGAGTTGTAATGTTAATTTGACCACCTTTTCCGGTGAAGGCATTGGCAGTGATATCGCTGTTTTCGCCAGGTACAGCAACTATGAAAACCGTATTTAGTGTGATATTACCACCGTTGCCAGGCGCTTGTTGAGTACCTGCGGTAGTGGAAACAGTACCACCACGTCGCAGTAGTAATAGATTGCTGTTGAGGGTGATATTACCGCCATCAGTGGTAAAGGATTCCGCATTGATGACACCTTTGTCTTTAACGGTAATACGGGGCGAATTTACGAGGATATTTCCCGCTTGTCCCTCACCTCGACTGCGAACCGAGAGGAAACTTTGGAGGCGATTGTCGTTTGATGTACCTGAAACTTCTACAAATTCAGAAGCATTAACAGTGAGATTGCCACCTTTACCTGTGCTACCTTCTACTGTCCCTGTGGCAATACTTCCACCATTACGAACATTTAAACGCTGGGTGCGAATATTTATATTTCCCCCTCTTCCCGAACCAGATGTTCCTGCAAATATTCCATCAGTTAAGTCTATATCATTTGGGTTGACAAAGATTTCTACGGAGTCCGTAGCATTAATATCTATATCACCACCTTGACCAGAACCACCTGTAGATGTGGTGATAAATCCCCCGTTACCGATATTAAGGCGACTGGTAGTAATATTTAAGCGTCCTGCATCGCCAGAACTTGAGGTAAAAGTTGTGATATTGCTGCTAAATGCATCGTCGGGAGTGTTACTAATAACTTCTACCAAATCTGATGCGTCAATGGTCATATCGCCACCTTTCCCTGTACTACCTTCGGGCACATCTGTCGAAATAAATCCACCATCGCGGACACTGAGACGACGAGTGTTAATATTAATATTGCCAGCATCGCCAGAACCAAAAGTAGAAGCAGACAAAACACTACTAAATTGACCGTCTGGAGTTTTCCCTACAACCTCAACTAAGTCGGAAGCATTTACTGTTAAAGTACCTCCTTGTCCGCTAGAAAATGTACTTGTTCCAACCACAGCAATATCACGGATACTCAGACGACGAGTATTGATGGTTATATTACCTGCATTGCCAGCCCCTCGAGATGATGCCTCTAGGATACTACTGAGTTGACCATCTGGACTTCTACCAACAACCTCAACTGATTCGGAAGCATTTACTATTAAATTTCCCCCTCGTCCTTTGCTTCCAGAACGATTACCTGTACCCACTATTGCACCACTACGAATACTTAAGCGACCAGTATTAATGGTCATATCTCCAGCATCGCCAGAACCTAAAGTTATAGATGAAATATCGGTAAAAAATCGATTATCGGGAGAAACACCCACAACCTCAACAGAGTCTGAAGCATTAATAGTTAAATTACCAGCTTCCCCTGTACTATCTTTATTAGCAGATGTACTAACAGTACCTCCATCTCGGACGCTTAAACTAGGGGTTGTAATACTTAGATTTCCAGAATTCCCTGAGCCAAGGGTTCCAGCTACAATCCCACTTAATAAGTCACCATTAGGTGTAACTCCTACAACTTCTATGGATTCTGTTGCATTGATATTAATATCTCCCCCTTGACCGGGTAGACCAATACCAACTACAGAATTGACTTTTCCACCATCGATCAGGCTGAGTTTTCCAGTATTAATAGTTAGTTTCCCTCCGTTCCCGGAACCTTGGGAATTTGTGTCGATCCTACTCGTTGCCAAAAAACTACCAATTCTTTCTGAACTGATTAATTTGGAGCCAGTTAAAGTAACGGAATCAGCAGCATTAATCAACAAATCACCACTATTTCCAACTCCCCGTGTCAGTGTATCAATGACACCACCATTAGAAATTATTAGCCTTCCTGTTTGTAGTTGAATATTCCCCCCCTCACCTTCTCCCGTTGTCGAAGATGTAATGTTTGCGAATTGATTCAGGGAAATAGAATTATCTGTTGTGATGCGAATATCTCCAGCCCTACCATCATCGAAATTTCTGGAACTAATCGAAGTATAATCACCATCCAGGAAAAGGCTCCTAGCTTTAATTTCAATATCACCACTGGGTTCGTTATTTGTTCCGCCAAAAACCGACGCACCAGAAGCGCTAGAAATAATAGCTCCACTAGAAAGAAAAATATTCTCTTGAGCTTGCAGGGTTGTTTTTCCCCCTTGTCCTTGACCAATATTGCCAGAATTAATTGCTGCTTGGTTGCTTAAATTGATTGTCTTTGCATTCAAGTTAATATCACCAGCTTTACCAATTGAGTCTCGGCTTCCAAAGGTGTTAATTAAGCTATTACTATCTAGGGTGATATCCTCAGTCGCATTAAGACTAATATTTCCTCGATTTCTCTGACCACCTGTAGCAATTTGGCTGTTATTGTTAAGACGGATAGACTGGGCATTAATTATCACATTGCCGCTATCACCGAGAGAGTTATCAAAACCTTGATTGGTAATAAAACTCTCACCGTCCAAACTAACAGTACCAGTTGCATTAATTGTCACGTCTTCTGCTGCAACACCTGGTGTTCCTTCCCCATCTCTAAGAACTGTACCGATAAAACTAGTCGCCGAGAAACTGAGATTACGAGCATTGACAGTAATTGCTCCCCCTCCAGGTGTAATTGCAGCAGCACCATTTTGCAGCACTACATCCGCCCTTGGTACATCTTCCGAAAATGCTAACCGCATTTCATTCCCATTACCAATTAACCCGATGCTTCCCTCTGCTTTTAATCCCCCTAATTCCAGGCGATTGTTTAGTGTAAATGTTTGACCACCATCAAAAATAACATCCCCACCCACAAAAAATCTGCTTCCCTGCTGTGGAAAAAATAATGCACTATTTGCACTGTCATTCTCATTAAAACGGGTACGATTACGAATTTCCCCTTGATTTAATTGATTAAAAAACAACGCGCTTGGATTCACTGTCAACAAACCTGGTGCTTGCGGATTTGTCGCACTAAAAACCCCTTGATTTCCAAACTGCAAACCATTGGCAGTAGTCCCCACAAAACTACCCTGCACATCTAACCGAGCATTCTGCCCAAACAAGATTCCATTCGGATTCATTAAAAATAAATTTGCATTACCATCAACACCCAATGTCCCCAAAATATTCGACGCATTCCCACCAGTAACTCGCGTCAATATATTTATTACCCCCGATGGATTGCTAAAATAAACTCTTTGTCCATCATTAATATTAAATTCACTGAAACTGTGAAAAAGATTCGTGTCTCGTTGCGCTCCACCATTAATTTTGTCCCCTAAGACATTGTTAATTAAAACATTTGTATCTAAACGGGATGATTCTGTGCCCAGGGTATTATCGGGAGTAATTTGTGCTGTAACTGGAAATATTGGTGCGGCAAATACTAAAAAACCACATGTCAACAACTTTCCGAGTGAGTTTGCTACCTGATTCATCGCCCAGTCCCGATTCTTCTGTGAATGATTATGAATGTTTCTTATTAACCTTACATTTACCAGTATTTTTGCTGATAATCAACTAATACAGCAATTATGAGGTTGATATCAGATTTTAGTTTTTGGAGTAATTTTGAAGACATGCAGAAACCGTTGGCTGGGATGAAGGTGTAGTTTGTGGCGCTTGAGCAACCAGAAAAATTTCACCGCGAGAATTTTTTACCAATCCTTGCGCTTCAATAATTTGAGAAGGAGGAGAGGGAAGACGCGGAGATGGGGAGAGGGGGAGAGGGGGAGACGCGGAGAGGGGGGAAGTATAATTAGTTCTTTGTTGTATCCCTGCATTTCCTTCATTATCCAAAGTCGCTAGGGGAATAGTTGCTGTACCTTGTAGGGGTTCGAGGGGACTTAGGGGTAAAGCATCACGTCCGGTAATCGTGAAACTACTTAAAGGTTTGATAAAAGCGTCATAACCTCTGGGGCAAAGTTGACTCAGTTGATTAGTTGCGTCTACTACATCATTTGGTAGTTCGATAATCCCTTTTGTGGGGTCAATTTCTGGGTTGTTAATGGCAATTTCTCCCTGAATACCCAGTTGAGAACTCGCTGTAATGTCGTTGGTTGCGTCTGATGCTTGGGCACTGGGTTCGATACCGAATATTCCCTGAGTTGCAATGTTAATTTGACCACCTTTTCCCGTGAAGGCATTAGCGGATATGTCACTGTTTTCGCCAGGTACGGCAACTATGAAAGGTGTATTTATTGTAATGTTGCCACCATCACCCCCAGCCTGTGTATTACCTGCGGTAGTTGAAATCAAACTTCCACGACGCAGTAGTACAAAATCAGCAAGTTGCAAGTTGATGTTACCACCTTGACTGCTGGCGGTTTGGGCGGAGATTGTCGCCCTATTATCCAAGCTTAGAGTACCACCAAGAATGGAAATATTACCAGCATCTCCCGTACCATCGCTATTTACTGATACTTTAGCTCCATCTCTGATGGTAATTTGCGGTGGATCAATGAAAATACTACCACCTCTACCTGTGGAACCAATTTCAGTATTGGCAAAAAGTCCACTTTCAGCACCTTGATTGAAAATTACATCGTTGAGTTGGTCTGTTTCTCCAGGTTGCTGTAATCTCTGAGTTACTTTGGTAACGCGATCGCGAAAATTGGGATCACTGCCTGTTATGGTAATGTTGTCTGTAACATTCAGCTTGATGCTACCAGCATTCCCACTACCACGGGTATTTGTTGCTAATTGTCCGCCATTATTTGCTGTAAAGTTTTTGGCATTAATTGTAATGTTGCCACCGTTATCTGAGTTGGAGGTTGCAGCCGAAACGATTGCTCCATCACTAACTGTAAAATTACCTGTGTTCACGGTAATATCTCCAGCTTCTCCCGATGTTCCTCTGTCAGCAACAGTTATCAAACCAGTAGAAAATCCCGTCTTACCGTAACCGGAGAGGTTAACAGTATCAGTTGCATTGACGCGAATATTACCTCCACGTCCCTGAGCAGCAGGTAGATTTTTGGAAGGACGCAAAAGTGCAGATTGGATTTGAGAACCCTCTGTAGCTGACAACGTACTTGCTCTAATCTCAATATCTCCAGCAGTTCCCACCCCTCCTGAACTAACACTGCTTAAAATATAACCTTCGTTGAGAGTGAGTGCTTTGTTGATGTTGAGAAATATTTGACCTGCGTCTCCTTGTCCCAAAGTACTAGCATTAATTTGAGCGCGATCGCTTAGTGCCAGGGAATCAGCATTAACATTAATATTACCTCCTTTTCCTACACCAGTTGCCTCAACTGTACTAAAAATACCACTCGGATAAAGACCATCTGCAAGACCGCTAGCTGTAATCTCACCAGCATTAATCGTAATATCTCCCCCATTTCCCTTGCCAACAGTTGAAGCACTCACTCGTCCACTATTACTTAAAGAGAGGGAATTAGTTGTGAGTTTAATATTGCCTGCATTACCTACACTATTTGCATTAACAATAGAAAAAACACCACTGAAATTTTGATTACTACCAATGCCTTCAAAATTTATGCGATCGCGTGCATCAATGGTAATATCACCACCATTACCTTTTCCTGCTGTACTGGCATTAATTTGAGCGCCATTAATCAAAGAAAGAGTTCCGGTTTTCACCGAAATATCGCCACCATTTCCTGTCTTGGATGTAGTAGTATCGACACCACTTGAAACTTGAAAACTACCGCCAACTCCATCAAAACTAACTTTATCGCTAGCATCAATTAAAATATTTCCTGCATTCCCCTGTCCAAAGCTGGAAGCACCAATTTTACTACCATTTTTAAAAGATATTTCCCTAGCTGTGATGCGGATATCTCCCCCATTGCCAACAGTATCAGAACCGATTTCATTTCCAACACTGCTTTTAAATTTGTTTCCCTCAGAACTGTCAAAGCTAATTACATCACGGGCATTAATAGTAATATTACCAGCGTCTCCTTGCCCATCGCTAACGGCTAACAATGACGCTCCATTTATGGCGAACAGTGAACCTGTTGTAATATCTATATTGCCACCTTTACCGACACCTCCAGTCAACAAGCTGCTTTGAATTCCAGTCAGTTTGTCTCCTGTCACATCATCTAATATTATTGTGTCTCTAGCATTAACAATAATATTACCTACATTACCTTGTCCTAGAACGTTGGTAGATAAAAAGGAACCAGCAGTCATGGAGAGAGTTCCCGTATTCAGCCGAATATCTCCACCCTTACCTATACCAAAGACATTACTGGCTATAAAAACTCTATCCTCAAACTTAGTAGTATCACGAACATCAACTGTGATATTACCAGCATCTCCTTTGCTGAAAGTGCTACTGCTAAAGAAAGCACCGTTAATGATGTTCAAGTTATTAGCAGTAATATTGATATTTCCGGCATTACCTTCTGCACCTGGTTGAACTGCGGCAATAATGCGACTAAAAAAAGGTTGTTTCCCATCTCTACCATCTATAGTTAAACTATCACGGGTATTGATTGTAATATTCCCTGCATTCCCTTTACCACGGGTACTACCTTGAATTTCCGAACCCTCTTTAATTTCTAATGAACCAGCATTAATAGTTAGGTTGCCAGCATTACCGATTGCCCCTACACCCACTTCGGTAATAATTCCATTTGCATTCCCTGGTATCGGTTGACTGAAGCTAATATTACCCTTGATGTTAATGTTAATATTACCCGTATTACCCTGTCCTCCTGGTAAATTCCCATCAGTATCTTCAATCCGCGATTGAATTTGCGAACTATCAGTTAGGGAAAGGGAACCCCCTTTAATATTTATCTCACCTCCATTACCCACGCCCCCCGATGTAATATTACTGTACATAAAAGCATTGGAAAGTTGAATTCCATCAGAAATTTCCAGCGAAATATTACCACCATTTCCCTGCCCAAAAATACCCGTAGATAAGGCAGCACGGTTATTTAGACTCAGAGAACCAGACTGGATATCGATGTTACCAGCATTCCCAATGCCAACAGCTTCTACATTACTGAAAATACCACCACTGTTAACCGTGACAGCATCTTTGGCTCGCACAAATATATTACCTGCGTTACCATTTCCAGAAACGGAGTTATCAATAAAGCTATCTTGAGAAATAGAAATTGAGGCAGTAGCGCTGAGATTTATATCTCCTGCTTGAGTTGTCGGGGTTCCTTTACCTGCCGATATTCCTGCAAACAAAAACGAATTATCAATCCCGATATTGCCAGCATTAATGACAATTTCTCCACCTTGATTGCCAAAGATACTAATTACAGAATTATTATCTAAAGATACATCTGCAAAGGCGACATCATTGGGAATATTTAAACTAAAAATATCTCCTGCAACATTCAATCCAATATTTCCCGGTGTAGTCAAACCTGTTAACTCAATTCTGCCATCATAGGCTCTCAAACTACCACCGTCTAAATTGACATTTCCACCTACCAGCAGCAAGCTTTTGCCATCGGGTACTCGCAACCCAGTAGTATTATCACCATTTGGATTCACACCTGCGGGAGCTTGTGATTGATTTGTAATTCCCGCACTCGACTGTACTTGAGAAAACAACAACGCACTTGGATTCACTGTCAACAAAGCTGGTGCTTGGGGATTTGTCGCACTAAAAACGCCTTGATTTCCAAACTGCAAACCATTGGCAGTCGTCCCCACAAACGAACCTCGTACATCCAAGCTGGCATTCTGCCCAAACAAGATTCCATTCGGATTCATTAAAAATAAATTCGCATTACCATCAACGCCCAAAGTCCCCAAAATATTCGACGCATTCCCACCAGTCACCCGCGTTAATATATTTATCACTCCAGAGGGATTGCTAAAATAAACTCTTTGCCCATCATTAATATTAAATTCACTGAAACTGTGAAAAAGATTGCTTTCTCGAACCGCTCCACCATTAATTTTGTCCCCTAAGACATTGTTAATTAAAACATTCGTATCTAAACGGGATGATTCTGTGCCCAGGGTATTATCGGGAGTAATTTGTGCTGTAACTGGAAATATTGGTGCGGCAAATACTAAAAAACCACATGTCAACAACTTTCCGAGTGAGTTTGCTACCTGATTCATCGCCCAGTCCCGATTATTCTGTGAATGATTATGAATGTTTCTTATTAACCTTACATTTACCAGTATTTTTGCTGATAATCAACTAATACAGCAATTATCAAGCGATTATTCAGTTTTATTTTTAGGTTGCATTTGATAGGTTAAATTTATAGAAATGCGATCGCACTTTCTCAGGGGAGCATCCCAATTTTGCAAAAATATAATTTGTAGTGGGAGCAGGAAGCTCCCTAATCTCCAGGAAGCGGGCTAGAAGCCCGCACTACAAAAAAACAATTTACACATTTGGGATGTTCCCATTTCTCAGTCTGTCGGATTGTGCGATCGCAATTTTGCATCAACTACTTGTAGATGTTGATGGAGTACAAATATCTTGAACGAGTTTTTCCCGTTCTTGTACATATGATGGATTTTCGACTGTGTAGAGTAGAGTTAAGGCATCAGACCAAAGATTTGCAGATTTTTTATCTGTGTTATGTTTAACTTGATAATTAAGAAAATAATCTGCTTTTTTCAAAACTATTTCTTCTGGGGAAATTCTTGTTGATTTTGCTTGTTGTTCAATCGCTTGTAATTCAACTTTGATTTTTTCGCGTTCTTCGGTGGGCATAATTTTAAATAATCCGGGATTGGTAAGTTCGCGAGATTGTTGAACAATTAACCATTGATATAATTTTCCTGGTTGTAGAGCTTCTGTACCCTTGTACAATGCTTTTTGTTGAGCCAGATTAATTGGTTCTGTCCAAATGACTTTTTGACTCTCGTATTCGCGAACTATTAATTTTGTTTCTGGATTTTTTATTTGTTCTCCGTTTGGCATCGCTCGCCATAAAAATAACGGTTTATCGTTCCAAACCATATAGGTATCTACCCAACCTGGAGAAATTGAGCAAACATCATTTCTCGCACCATTTCGGCGGCGGGGACGACGTTGAAAAATATTTGCGATCCAACCTGTATATTGTTGAGATATGAGTGTATTTTCTGGCTGTAAATAATTTATATTATTGAGATTTTGACTGGGGCTTGACATTGCTTTTGATATTGCTAAAGTTGTGCGATCGCCTCCAATATCCAGAGGAGAAATTCCCAGAGATAACACTACAAAACCAAGTAAATATTTGGGATAGTTTCGTTTTGAATTCAACATGTTTTTACTGATATTTGATAGGAGGTAAATTCAGAAATTAGAATTAAAAGACTGCAAGTTTGGGAGCATCTCAATTTTGCAAAAATACAATTTGTAGTGGGAGCAT